>NSGV01000003.1:600000-900000 GCA_002300355.1 Streptomyces sp. TLI_235 | reverse complement strand
CCTTGTAGTCGATCTCGCCGAGTGCCGCCTGCACCTGCGGGTCACGGAAGTTGCGGCCCATGAAGCGCTTGACCGACCGGATCACGTTGTCGCCGTCGAGGGCGAGCCGGCTCCGCGCGGTCGATCCGACCAGCAGCTCACCCCGGCGGCCGCGGCCGACCACCGAGGGCGTGCCCTCCTGGTTCTGCAGGTTGAAGACGATCTCCGGCTCGCCCCGGCGCAGCTGGGCCACCACGGAGTTGGTGGTGCCCAGGTCGATACCGAGAGTGCGGTACATGTCGTTCCCCTCTTGTCCCCTGTGTGTCTAGCGCTTGCGTCGCTTGGGCCGCCCGGACCTCGACCAGCTCTTCCCGGCCTTGCCCCCCGTGCCGGCCCTGCCCGTACCCGGGGGAGCGGTCGGGGCCTGTCCGGCCGTCCTCCGGTCGACGCTCCCGGCGGCCTCGGAGCTCCCGGTGCTCTCGGCGCTCTCGTGGTTCTCGACGGGCTCGCCGGTTGCGGCACTTGCGGTGCCAGCGGCACCTGCGGCGTTTCCGGTCGGCTCGGGCTGCTCCGCGGACGGCGGCGGGGGAGCCGTCGCGACCACCACATGCGCCCGGCGCAGCACCTCCTCGTTCCAGAAGAAGCCGGTGACCACGCTCTGGACGACCGTCTCCGGCTCCAGTCCCGCGCGGGGCTCGGTGCCGACGATCTCGGACAGGCCCGGATCGGCGGCCATCCCCTCCAGCCGCATCGGGCGCACCCCGGCCTTGGCCAGCTTGCCGAGCAGCCGGCGCCGGGTCGCCTCGATGCCGGAGCTGCGGCCCAGCCGCACCAGCTCCGGGTCCAGGCTCAGCGCCGCCAGGGCGTCGTCCACGTCGACCAGCAGGCCCAGCAGGTCGCGCTGTGCGGCCCGGGCGGCGCGCGCGTCGTCGTCCCGCAGCCGCTGCAGCAGCGACGCCCGGAAGAGCAACTGGCTGAACGCCTGGGCGAGGTCGACGTCGAGGGCCCGCTGCGGCACCTCCAGCGGCACGGACGTCGGCACCGGTGTGCCGGGTTCCTGGGGCGTCATGGCGCTCACTCCGGGATCTCGATCGGCGGCAGCACCGACAGGTCGGCGGCGAACTGCGCCGGTACGGGCGGTTCGGCGGCGGTGGAGACGGGGGCGGGTTCCCCGAAGTCTGCGGTGAGCTCCTCACGGCGGACGACCAGCAGGGCCGCCGGTGTCACCGGCGGCCGCTCCACGACGAGCAGCGGCTCCTCCAGCACCGGGCGGAGCAACTCCGCCACCCCGTCGACCGGTTCGGGCGGCAGCAACTGCTGGATGTCCAGCTCGAGGCGGCGGTCGGGGTTTCGCAGCAGCGCCGCGGCGTCCTGGATCTGCTGGCGGGTGTGGCGGCCCTGCCGCATGGCCTGGCCCACCGCGAGGTTGATCTCGCGCACACCCGCGGTGGGCGGGACGCCCAGGACCTCGTACGGTGACGGTTCGTGCAGGGGCATGGCGGCGGTCTCTTCTCCTCCGGCTGCAGACGGCTGCAGGGACGGCTTCGGTGCGGCATTCGGGGCGGTGGTCCGGGGTGCTGGTGCTGGCCGGCCGGTTCCGTCAGCGCAGGCGGTCGATCCGGTACTTGAGGCTGCGCAGGCCGGAGTCGTTCGGGTCGCGCGCGACGGCCTTGCCGATCAGCGTCCGGGCTTCCGCGAACCGGCGGGCGTTGGCGTTGCGTACGGCGTGGGCGCCGTAGACGACGCCCAGCTCCTTGCGGATGTTGGTCTTGGCGTCTGCCGGGCCTGCCATCTGCAGGGCCTGCTCCAGCAGCAGCGCGGCGTCGGCGAACCGGTCGGCCTCGAAGTCCTTGGCGGCCTCGCTGCGCCACACGTTGACGATCACCGCCCGCATGTCGGCGGAGTCGTCGTACGTCTGGGCGCGGCGCAGCAGGGAGGCACGCTCGTCGAACGGCCGGTCCTGGTACTTCTCCAGCACGTGGTTGGCCAGCACCACCGAGACCCGGCGCGGGGCCTCGGCGGCCGGGTCGCCGTCGAAGTCCGCGTCGGCCGCCAGGGCCTCCGCCATCCGGGCGACGGCCTCGGTGCGCCGGTCGGCGAGGGCGGCGGTGAGCGAGCGGAGCTGCAGTACGTACACCAGGCCCGACCGGTGGTCGGGGTCGTCGTCGAGTTCGGTGAGTTCCTGCCACAGCCCGGTGGCCTCGACCAGGTCGCCCTCGGGGCCGAGCACACTGGCCTGGGCGGCCCGGTTGAGCAGCGCGGCCTCCAGGAAGTGGCGGGCCGTCGGGTCGTCCGGGGCCAGCGCGAGCGCCTTGCGGAGCAGGACCAGCGCCTGCCGGTAGTCCTTGGTCTCGTTGTTGATCTTGCGGGCCTGCTGGGCGTACGCGGCGCCGAGGTTCTCCCGGACCTCGCGGTGCCCGGGGGAGAGCGCGAGTGCCTGCTCCAGGAGTCCCGCCGCACCGGCCTGGTCGTCGTCGTGCTCCTTGAGCAGGGCGCGGGCGGCGCGGAGTCCGGCGTCGGCGCCGAGCGCGGCGAGTTCCGCGGTCAGCCCGGGGCCGGGCAGGGTCCGGGCCCGGGTCAGGCACTCCAGGGCCTCGCGCCATTCCTGGTGGCGGTGGTGTTCGGCGGCCTGACTGGTGAGAGCCTCGCGCAGCAGCAGCTGCCGGGTCTCGTCGGTCTCCGCGCCGTCGGGGGCTTCCAGCGCGGACACCGCCGCGGCGTGCCGGCCCTGGAGCAGCAGGAAGCGCTGCGGCCCGAGTTCGTCGAACAGGCCGAGGGCGTGCGTGAGCGGGTGGACCCCGAACGGTCCTGGCTTGCGCCAGGGGAGCACCGCGTACTCGAACGCGCCCTGCCAGGAGGAGAGTTCGGGGCTCGGCGGCGAGGTGCGCAGCAGCCGTTCGAGGGACGGGCCGACGATGAGCCGGTGGCCGGTGGCGTCGGGGCGGCCGATCACGACCTCGTCCTCGGCGAAGGCCTCGGCGCAGCGGACCTCCATGCCGAGCCGGACCGTCCACGCGTCGACCTCGTCGCCGCTCCGGCCCTGGGCCTGGTCGAGCGTCCGCAGGTCGGTGCGGAGCCGGTCGGTCAGGGCGGCACGGGCGGCAGCCACCCGCGGTGGTTCGGCGTCCCGGCCGGTGACGTGGGCGGCGGCGTCCCACACGTCGGGCAGGTGCAGGGAGGGGACGAGGCAGCCGATGACCCAGTGCCACAGCTCGGGCCGCTCGGTCCGGTCGGCCCGGCCCGCGGGCGCGGGTTCCGCCTCCACCGGCTCCCGAGGGCCACGCTGCGCCGGTACGCCCTGGGCGGGGACGGCGGCCGCCAGGCGGTAGGACACCAGGCCGAGCGCGTGCAGCAGCCGCGGGTGCGACGGGTCCTTGAGCAGCAGCGCGTGGTAGCAGTCCCAGGCCTCCTGATACCGGCCCTCGGCGGCGTGCCGGGCCGCCTCGTGCTCGGCGAGCACCCCGAGGGCCTCGGCCGCGAGGGCGTGCCCGGGGGTCAGCCGGACGGCCTCTCGCAGGTCGCCGGCCGCGTCCCCGAACCGGCCCGCCCCGACGGCGCGGGCGGCGCGCCGGACCAGCACCGTGGTGCGGGCCCGGTGCGCGGCGGCGGGGAGGTCGGCGAGGGCGGCGTCCAGGTCGCCGTCGTCGGCGCGCAGCAGGCACAGACCCGCGCGGACCGCTACGCCGGCCGGGCTGCCGCCCAGGACGGCGGCCCACGCCGCCAGCGTCCGCTCGGCCTCCTGCGGCAGGCCCGCCCGCAGGGCGCAGTCCAGCACCGCGAGCAGGGCCCGTTCGGCGCAGCGGCCGCAGCGCGCCGGGCCGTCGCTCGCCGGCCGGTACAGGTGCGCCGCGCAGCCCTCCCGGCCGCAGCCGCCGCAGGCGTCCTCGGCGGCCCGGTCGCAGGTGGTGTCGGTGTCGGCCGCGCAGCAAGTGCCGCGGGCCGGGGTCAGGGCCGGTGCCGGGCCGGCCGGGTTCGCCAGGTGGTGCCGGTACCAGTCGAGGGCACCGGTCCAGTTGCCGGCCCGTTCGGCGAGCAGTGCCCGCAGCTGGGCGAGGGCCGGGTCGCCCGCCGGCTCGGGCTCGACCGGCGCGAGCAGGGCGACCGTGCGGACCGGACGGCCGGTCAGCAGGCCGGCAGCCGCCCGGTGGTAGAGATCCCGTGGGCCGTCGGCGTCGGCCGGCAGCGCGTCCGGCCCGGCCGCGGACCCCTGGGCGAGGGCCAGCGCGGCCCGCAGCCGGCCCTCCCGGGCGGAGGCGGCGGGGCCGTCCTTGCCGGGGGCGGGGGAGCCCGCCAGGGCGAGGGCGTTGGCGGCGTCGTCCAGCGCCTGAGGGTCGTCGCGGCGGGTGAGCAGCAGGTGGGCGGCCTCGCGGAGGGCGGCCTCGCGCAGGGAGAGGCGCAGGCCCGGCTCGTCCGGGGTGTCGAGGACGGCCTGCTGCCACAGGGCGCGGGCCGCGCCGGGGTCGGTGTCCAGCAGGCGGCGGGCGAGCAGGTCGCGCTGGGCGGTCAGCAGGGCCGGCAGGCCGGGGCCGCGCAGCGGCTCCCAGCGGTCCACCGCGCCGCTCGGGTCGCCGCCGCGGGCCAGGGCCAGGCCGTGGTGGAAGGTGGCGGCAGGGCTCCAGGGGTGGCCGGCCTCCGCCTCCGCCTGCAGCAGCGGCGCGGCCTCCTCGGCGCGGCCGGCGGCGAGCAGTGCGGCGCCGAGCCGGACCTTGGCGGGCTGCCACAGCGGGTACGCGTCGAGGGCGGTCCGGTAGTCGGCGGCGGCCTCGGCGGGGCGGCCGGCCCGTTCGTGGAGCAGGGCGAGGCCGAGGCGGGACGGGGTGTGGCCGGGCTGCGCGGCCAGGGCCGCGGTGAAGTGGCCGTGGGCCTCGTCGTCCCGGTCGAGCAGCAGGGCGAGCCGCCCCAGCGCGTAGTGCGTGCGGGGGTCGGCGGGGGCCGCCGCGGCGGCGTCCGCGAGGTCGGTCCCGGCGCCGGGGTGGTCGCCGAGGAACTGCCGGGCCAGGCCGCGGAAGAGCAGGGCCTCGGCGCGCAGCGACGCCCCGCGGGCCCACGGCGAGGGCTCGCCGGTGCCGCGCTCCACGGCGCGGCCGAAGGCCTCGACGGCTTCGGCGTTGCGCCCGGTGGCGTGCAGGTGCGCGCCGTGGCGGAACCAGAGTTCACCGCTGCCGCCGGGTGCGGCGGCGACCAGGACGGCCTCCGCCTCGCCCGGTCGGCCACCGTCGCGCAGGAACGCCGACCTGGCCAGCACCGGCCAGTCCCGTCCGGGGAGCGCCTTCAGGGCGGCAGCGGTGGCGCCGTCGCGGTCGGCGGCGGAGGCGTCCCGGCAGCGGCGCTGCAGCCAGTCGAGGACGCGCGTGGCGGACTCCGCCTCCTCGCCGGGCTCCGGCCCGCGGTCGGTGGCGCGCAGGAAGGCGAGGACGGGAGCGAGGTCCGGCCGGCCGGCCCGGATCTCCGCCTCCGCGAGCCGCCGCAGGCCCCAGCGGGGGATCTGCGTGTCCGGCGTGCCGACCAGCGGGAAGGCCTCGCGGCAGAACCCGAGGGCGGCCGCCTGGTCACCGAGCGCCTCGGTGGCCTCGGCCAGGCCGATCAGGGCGGTGCCGCGCTGGGGCCGCAGGGGCGGGGGTGCCAGGGCCAGCCGCTCGGTGAGCCGGGCGTACCGGCGCCGGGCCTGCTCGGGTTGCCCGGCGGCGAGCCGGGCGGCCGCCGCGGCCAGCGCCTTGGCCACCGAGGCGGCGTCGAGGGCACGTCTGCGGCGGACGAGGACGGAGCCCCCCAGGCCGGCGAGTGCCACCGCGATCAGCAGCAGCGCGAACAGCGCCATGCAGTCTCCCCCTGCGGTCCGTTCGGTCGGGTCCAGGAACAACTGAGTACGAGAGCAGCCGCCTTGACGTGCTGTCAACCCGTGTTCGGGCGAGATCAGGATAGGCGGCCTCCGGCGTGTCCGGGCAGGAAAAAGCACTATCGTGGGGGTTCGGGAGGGCAGGGCCGACCGGTCAGGCGGGGGGCGGAGTGTCAGAGTCACGCTGGGTACCCGGGCTGCGGTTCGGGCCGGAGTTCGATCCCGAGCAGTACGAACTGCTGGAGTTCCACCACCGCGGCGGCGAGGCCGAGGTGTGGCGCGCCGTGCGCACCGGCCGCAGCGGGCTCAAGGAGCTCGTCGCGGCGAAGATCATGCTGGAGCGCGACCCGTCCGAGGTGCGCCGCTGGCTCGGCCGCTGGGACGACGTCTCGCACAACGCCCACCGCCTGGCCGTCACCGACCTGGTGGTACCGAGCTTCCTGCTGGGCCCCTCGCCGCACCGGCCGGGCAGCCCGCCCGGTGACGGGGTCCTGGGCTACCAGATCTCCCCGTGGGTCGAGGGCGTCCCGCTGCACCGGTGGGCGCGGGACAACCGCGACGGCCTGCCGGCCGTGGCCGAGGTGCTGGTCCGGCTCTGCCGGATCGTCGACGAACTCCACCGCAAGCGCTGGGTGCACCGCGACATCTCGCCCGCCAACGTGCTGGTGGAGCCGGAGGGCCGGGTCAAGCTGATCGACCTGACCTTCCTGGCGCCGCTGGACCGGACGCTGACGGTGGCGGTCTTCACCCCCGGGCACGTGCCGCCGGAGGTCGAACAGGTCGGCGGCTTCCCGGCCACCGCCAAGGACCTGTTCGCGGTGGGCACGCTGGCCCGCAGCCTGCTGCTGCCCGAGCACGGCCGGCTGGACCAGCGGACGGCCGCCGAGCAGGCCCGCCGCGAACTGGTGGCAGCCGGATTCAGCGAGGACCTGGCCGACTGGGCCGCCGAACCGCTGCACCACGACCCGGACCGCCGCCCCGCCCCGCTCGGCCCCTGGGCCGCCCGCGGACGCGAACTCCTGCGCGCGCACCGGCCACTGCCGCGCACCTCCTGCCTGGCCGTGCTGCCGGACACCGCGGGCCGGCCGCTGGTGGTCTCCGGCGGTTCGGACGGCGTGGGCTACACCGGCCCCGGGCTCTCGCCGCCGGAGCTCCCGGCGACCCGCACCAACCAGGGCCCGCCGACGGTGCGGGAGATCGTGGCCGGGCGGCCCGGCCGGGCAGCGGAGCTCGCCGTCTTCGCGGAGGACGGCGCAGGCGCGCTCTGGGTGGGCAACCGCTCCGGCTGGTGGGAGGTGGCGCGCGGCGTCGCCGGTGCGGCCGGTGCGGTCAACGCCTCCGGAGAGCTGGTCGCCTGGACGGCCCGGGCCGGCGTCCTGCAGTCCTTCCGCTGGTCACCGGGGGTCACCGTCACCGCGCAGGAGCTGCCCGGCTGCCCGGCCGACCGGGTGCTCGCCGCCACCGAGGTGCGCGTCGGGACGTGGTCCGTCCTAGTGGAGCACCGGGACCGGGTGTTCTGCTGGCAGGTGGGCTCCGACAGCCCGCCCGAGCGAATCGCCGCACCGGCCCGGGCCCGCGGCGCCGCGCTGGCCCGGTCCTCCGCCGGGCCGCAGGCCGTGATCCTCGGCCCTGACGGCGCGGCCCGGCTGTACGCGCTCGGCGGCGGCGCGGCGCTGGCCGAGATCGGCGAGTCCGAGCCGGCCCTCGGCGTGGCGATGGCCGGCCACCGCGGCGGCCCGACGATCGCGCTGGCCGGCACCGGAGGCGTCCGACTGCGCCTGCCCGCGTCCGGCGGGGCGCGGCGCCCCCGCTGGTGGCGGCCCACGCTGCGGCCGGCCACCCGGGTCGCCCTGTCGGTCGGCGACGACTGGCGGCTGTGCCTGGCCGCGGTCGTCGAGGACGAGCTGCAGTGCTGGCAGGAGGACGCCGCCTACCGCTGGCAGCCAGTCCGGCTGGACAGCTGAACCGTCACTGGTCGGGGGCAGCGTGCCGCCTCGGCCCCGGCGGGTTCCGCGAGCTCGAGACTCGGGACGGGAGGGTCGTGATGGCGAGGACCCAGGGCTGCCACGGCGCCGACTGGATCATGGTCTCGGTCGTCCCCGGCCCGCACAGCGACACCGGCAAGGCCTTGAACGACGCCGAGGAGGCCCTGCAGGACATCTACCGTCGCCTGGGCGACGCCTGAGACCCGCAGTGCGAGGCTCGTTTCCTTCTGCTTGCCGGGCGAGCGACGCATCGCTCAGCCAACGGGCCGGCTACGCAGATGCGAGTCGGCACGTCTCGGCAGACCCTGGGAGAAGCTGACCACGGAGGCAAGCCATGACCGGCGAGCACACCCGGGCGCCCAGCGCGATCGTCCATATGTCGATATCCGGCGACCCGTCCGCAGCCCAGGTAGTCGCCGACGCCGTGGGGCAATCGTTCAGGCTGACCACTGCCCCGGACCCCGTGGCAGCCGGCGACTACGCCGCGACGTCCGTTGCGGCGAATCGCGCGCGTTGGCAGGTCGACACGTCCACACCGATCGAAGATGCTGCTGCACAGCCGGTTGCCCGTGGGGCCCCGGGGGCCGGCTCGGTGAGGGTGGAACTCGGCGGGCGGCCTGATGCGGTTCGCAAGGTCATGGCGCTCATCCGGGGGTGCTTCCGGTCAGGGTCGCCAGCGGGCGTGTCCCAGGGGTTCGAGGTCTGGCCGGAGGACCGGCTAAAGGATGCCGAGTAGACGCAGCCACCGGCAGTCCGTCTGATCCGCGTCGGGCGAGGACAGCGCGACGCACCGAGACCGGCGCCTACTCCTGTAGGTCCGTGGAACACGTAGGGCCCCGGCGGGCAGAGCAAACACATGGCGGCCGAGGCCCGTGTGCCGGGGCGGTGCCGTCCGTAGGGCAGAGGTGGTTCGCCGACCGACACCGGCGGCGCTCGTGTAAGGCACTGCACCGTGTGCCGAGACCACGTGTCTCGGTGCACCTCGGTCGTGGCTATGTGGTGTCGGGGTGGGGGATCCGATCGGTGTCGATGCCGCCTCGTGCGATCTCCGCGGCCAGCTCGGCGAGTTGGATGTGCTGTGCGCGGGCGTAGGCGCGGAAGGCGGTGAATGCGTCGTCGAGGGGGAGTTGCCAGCGTTCGGCGAGGATGCCTTTGGCCTGTTCGACGGCGATGCGGCTGGTCAGCGCGTACTGGAGCTGGCCGCGTTCGACTTCGCTGTCGTCGAGGGTGCGCTGCTGGAGGATGGCGACGGTGGCGACGTCCGCGAGTGCCTGGGCGAGCAGGACGTCGTCGTCACTCAGCTGCCCGGGTGTGCTCTGGAAGAGGCCCAGGGTTCCGATGATCCGTCCGCGCAGGCGCATCGGGATCACGTTGGCGGTCACGAATCCGATCTGTCGGGCCTGCGAGGCGAAGGGCCGCCACTGCGACACGACCTTCTCGTCCGTGAGGTCGATGGCGACCCGCGGGTGGCCGGTGCGGTGACAGTCGACGCACGGGCCCTGCTCGTGCTGGAGGGCGAAGAGTTCCAGCATGTGCGTGCGCTCGTCCGAGGCGGCCACGGTCATGAGCCGGTCCCGCTGGTCGGCGAGCAGGATTCCCGCCGCCTCGACGTCGAGGAGTTCCACGCAGCGCTCGCACAACTGCTGCAGGAACTCGATGACACCGAAGTCGCCGGTCAGGGAGTTGGCGACCTCCACGAATACTTCCGTCAGTCGTTGCACGCGTGTCATGGACATCGAACCTCACCGCACCTGAAGTACTCACGGCTCATTCTGGTCCAGATGGAGGCGGTGGTCGACGATGCTCCGGGAGACGGCGCCGACGGCGTGTCCGGAGGCGTAGGCGTGGGCGCGGAGGCGGGCCAGGGCCTCGGGCAGCGGGACGTCGAGCTGGACGCTGAGCATTCCCGTCGCCTGATGCACGACGGCCCGCAGGAGGGCCGGCGGCTCCTCCGCGGGCTGCGCCCGGGCATCGCGGTCCGGTTCGGCAAGGCAGAGCGACGTGAGGGCCGCGGCGAGGACGCGGGCGTCGCCGGCCTGGGCTCCGGTGAGGGGGCCGCAGGTGCGTCGCACCGTGGTGAGGGCTCCGACGTGGATGGCGCCGACGCCGAGGGGGAAGCAGAACACCGCGAGGACGGGGAGCGCCGCCGACTCGGCGGCCAGCACGGCCCAGCGGTCTGAGCGGGTCCGGGCCAGGTCGGGGACGAGGACGGGCCGGCCTCCGGCGGCGGCTTCGTTCCCGGGGCCTTCGCCGAGGACGAGTTCCAGGTCCTCGAAGCGGTGGCCGAGCGTCCCGGAACACCAGATGAGTTCGCACTGGCCGGTGTCGGTCAGGAGCGAGACCGCCAGGGAGTCCACGCCGAGGGCGCGCCGTCCCGCCTCGGGGAGCGCGTGGAGGTCCAGGGTGCCGGCCTGTCTGCGGAGCAGGGGCAGGGTTCGGGCCATGAGGTCGCTGATCATGACGGTTCACGAGGCGCGTGCGGCCGCGGCGTCCAGCGTGCGGCCGGGATCGGTGAGGGGCGGGCCGTGTGCCGGCGTGAGGTAGGTGGTGGTGGCGGTGACGTCCCGCAGTCGGACGACCTGCCGGGAGGGCCTCCGCAGGGTCAGTGTTACGCCGGCGGCGGCCGCCCGGTGGGCTGCGGCGAGCAGGACGTTGAGGCCGCTCGCGTCGCAGAACGTGACGGCGCGGGCGTCGATGTCGATGGTGCGGATGCCCTCTCGAAGGCAGCGCTCGAGCACCGCGTGCAGCGCCGGCGCGGAGTCGAGGTCGATCTCGCCGGCGACGAGGACGACGGCGTGCTCGCCGCGCACCGGGCGATCGACGACGACCATCAGTGCCGGAGCGGGGGTGTGGATGGCCATGCTGTGTCTCCGCGTGTCAGGTTTGGCGGCGGGTTTCGAGGCGGTCGGCGACGGGCCAGCGGACGTCGTGCACCCAGCCCGTGCGCTCCAGCAGGTGGATGACGGCGGCTGTGGGGTCGATCTGGCCGCGGTCGACGCCGTGGCGGGCGCAGGTGGGGTCGGCGTGGTGGAGGTTGTGCCAGCTCTCGCCGAAGGAGAGCAGGGCGAGTGGCCACAGGTTGGTGGCGCGGTCGTGGCGGCGGGTGCGGAAGGGGCGTCTGCCGATCATGTGGCAGAGGGAGTTGACGCTCCAGGTGACGTGCTGGAGCAGGGCGACGCGGATGAGGCCGGCCCAGATCAGGGCGGTGAGTGCGGCGTGCCAGGTGCCGCCTACGGCTGCTCCCACGGCCAGGGGCAGCGCGAGGGAGAGCAGGCACAGGGCGGGGAACGCCCTGGACACGGCTCGCAGGTCCGGGTCGGCGAGGAGGTCGGGTGCGTAGCGGGCGGGCGGGGTGACGTCGGCGGTGAAGAGCCAGCCGATGTGGGCGTGGAGCAGGCCGCGGAGTTCGCCGGTGAGGCTGGTGCCGAACCGGAACGGGGAGTGCGGGTCGCCGGGGCGGTCGGTGTAGGCGTGGTGGCGGCGGTGGGTGGCGACCCAGGTGATCACGTCGCCCTGGAAGCTCATCGACCCGGCGATCGCCATCGCGATCTTCATGGGGCGGTTGGGGGTGAAGCTGCCGTGGGTGAGGCCGCGGTGGAAGCCCACCGTCACGCCCAGGCCCGTGAGGCAGTACAGGACGACGGCGAGGATCACGTCGGTGGGGCCGACGAGGCTGCCCCACAGCAGCCGAAGCGCGGCCGCGAGGGCGATGAAGGGGAAGGCCACCACGACGGCGGTGACGGCCATCTGCCATCGGGGGATTCGGTCGTGGCCGGCGGATTCGTCCCGCGGGAACGGGGAGACCCCGTCGTAGGGCGCCGATGCCGAAACGGTGCTGCCCCGCGCCGTGTCGGTGCCGTCATCGGAGAGTGATGAGGTACGGCGGGCTGTGATGGCCATCCCGGCTCCTTCGCCGTTGGTGCGGCGCAGCCGGGGTCTGGGGCGGCAGATCGGACCCGGTGACTCGCGCGGGAGAATCGCGCCAGGTGTTCGGGCGGGTCTTCTTCGACGGTACGCCCATCGTGTCGCCCCGCCAAGAATCCGACCGCGCGCTCGCCGAATCCGACCGCGTGCTCGCCCGCAGGAGGCCGGCCAAGGCCGAACTCGGCCGGCCGGCAGCCGGCAGCCGGCAGCGGCCCGGTCGTCGCGTGGACGAGGCGGAGTCGAGGCCTCGCCTTCCCGGTGCCCGGCCCGGCCACGATCGCACTCCACACCCGACTCCGACGCGGCGAGGCCGTGCTCAGCCGGGCAAGGACCACCCCGATGCTCCGACGGGAAGACCTCGGATCCGCTCCGGGCGCTGCGTTCGCCGGCGCGGCTTCTCCCCTCCCGATGGCTGGACCTGGCGCAGCTGTGGCGGACCGGGCGGATGGTGCGGCACATGGGGCCATCGCCTCCGCGAGGGATCGGCGTGCGCGGAACAGTCTGCCGCGTACCGTCTGTTCGCTGACGCCGAGGGTTCGTGCGATCTCGCCGTAGTGCATGCCGTGGAGTTCGCGCAGGATCCAGCAGGCCCGCTGGTCGGGGTCGATGCCGGCCAGTGCGCGGGCGAGTGCGCGTACTGCGGCGTGTGCCTCGGCGATCTGCTCCGGCGCTCCGTGGGCCTGGAGGACCGGGGGTTCGGGCCGGATGTCGAGGGGGACGGCAGGCATGGGACGGCTGCGCAGGAGGCTGAGGCAGCGGTTGGTGACGATGCGGTAGAGCGAGGTGCGGAACGCGGCGTCGCCCCGGAATTCCGGTAGTCGTCTCCATGCGCTGAGGAGGGACTCCTGGACGACGTCCTCGGCGTCCTGTCGGTTGCCGGTCAGGTGTCGGGCGAGGGTGAGGAGGGCGGCGCTGTGGCGGCCGACCAGGACGGCGAAGGCCTCGTCGTCGCCCTCCGCTGCGCGGACCGCGAGGAGCCGGTCGCCGGCCGGGCCGGCACGGTGCGGGCGGGTTGCGGTGGACGGGGACGGCGGGCGCCACGGCGCTGCCGCGTCGGGCGCGGGGCCGGGGCGGCGGAGGCCCCTGATCGCCGCGCGGGCCAGCCGGGAGGCCCTCGCCGCGCAGCCGTACCGCCCCACGCGGCCCGCACCGCCGACCCCCGACGCGTCGGCGCACGTGCACGGCGGCTTCGCCCGCATCAGGCTGGCCGTCGAGCTGCCCTACCCGATCGACCTCGCCGCAGCCGCCCGCGAGCTGCAACGCCAGGTGACGCGGCGCGTGGGCCGCCTGACCGGACTCGAGGTCACCGAGGTCGCCCTCGCGATCCGCCGCCTCCTCCCCGAGGGCAGCGACGGCCGCGTCAGCTGACCGCAGCGTACGCCCCGTCACCGGGCCCCTCCCCGCGGACCACTGCCGCGAGGAGCCGCCCCGCCCACCGCCACCAGATCTCAAGGAGAGCCGGCATGACACACCAGCACCCGGCCGTCTCCGACCCCGACCCCGGACCCACCACCGCGCCAGGCCACCCGCCCGGCAGGACACCACCCGGCAAGCCCACGGGCGACACCCACCGCGGCCGTGCCCGGCACGGCCGTGCAGCCCCGCGCTGGTGGTCCGAGCGGAGGGTTCCCGCCGCGATCGTGGCCCTCGTCGTCCTGGCGGCCTGCGCGTTCACGCTGTTCGACGTCGTCCTGGCGCTCACCCCCGGCCGCCGACACCTCCTGCCGATGGCGGCTCCCGACGCGGACGCACCCCAGGCCGCTCTCGACCGCGACGGCGCCGCACGCCTGCTGCGCGATGCCGCCCTGCGCGTGCCGGGCGTATCCCACGCCGACGTGCGAGTTCGCCGACGCCGGATCAACGCCCGCGCGCAGGTCAGCTTCCGCGACCTGGAGACCGTGCACACCGAGGTCACCGAAGCGCTGACAGCGCAGCTCGACGCCCTCGCCCTCGCCCGGGTGCCCCGGCTCACGGTCCGAGCCCGCCGGCGCGGCCTGTGACGGTGCCGGCGCAGCGACACAGACCGCGGGCCCATCGCCACAGGAGACGACCTGATGAACTCTCACTCCGTCCTCAACCGGACCTTGCTGGCCGTCGCCGGCCTGCTCGTGCTGACCGGCGGGCTGGACCTCTACCGGCGCTGGAGTCTCGACCCGCCCGCCGACTGGCCCCTCACCGGCCCGCACGACACCCTCGTGCCGGTCCAGGACCGCACCCGCTGGACGGACGAGGACTGGTGGTGGCCGACCGTCATCGCCGCCCTGGCCATCCTCATCGCCCTGGCCCTGTGGTGGCTCCTGGCACAGCTCCGCCACCGGCACCCCGGACGCCTGCCGGTCGGCAACCCGCCCTGACGGCGTCGAACTGCAGTCGGCTTGCCCGTGCCGCGCCCGGAGCTGCGGGTGTCAGTCCGGTGGTGGGAGGAGGGTGCCGAGTGGGCCGAGGTCGAGGTTGAGGTCCTGGAGGGTCAGGCCGTAGCGGGTGCAGAGTTCGGTCATGCGGTCGTGGAGGGCCATGAGGGTGGCGCCGAGGGTCTCTTCCTGTGCGTCGGTGAGGTCGCCGGACTCGACGCGGTGGAGGGCTTGGCGTTCCATGAGCTGGCGCAGGAGTTCGACGATGGTCAGGACCAGCTTCATGAGGTCGCGTTCGACGGTGTCCGGGCCGGTGGTGATCCTCCGGGCCGGGGCCCGGGGCCCGAGGGCGAGGAGCCGGGGCTGAGGGTCGTCGCGGGGTGTGGCCGGCAGCAGTCGGAAGGCGCGGGTGGCCGCTTCGGCGACTTCGTCGAAGCGGTCGGAGGGGCGGGGTGCGCCCGTCATGGCCGTTCGGGTGGTTGTGGGACGCCCGTGGCCCAGGGGGCGGGGTGCTGTTCGCTGATGGACACGATGAGTGCCCGCAGCGATATCCGGACGAGGTCGATGTCCGCGATGGACAGGACGATGTCGCCGGTGAGGACGACGCCGCTGCCGAGCAGGCGGTCGAGCAGGTCGATGAGGGCGACCTGGCGCTGCGGCAGGGGGGCGTCGGGGGTGGCCGGCCGGCCGTGGGCTGCCTTCACGGCGCGGTGTCCTCCTCTTCGTACGGGGCGGCGAAGGAGTAGGGGGCCCAGGGGCCGGTGACGTCGACCCGGACCCCGGGCAGACCGTCGGTCGACCGCATCACGTCTGCCCGGAAGGCCTCCGCACGTTCCACGGGGACGAGGTAGGCGTCGTTGGTGACGTTGGTGCCGGGCCCCGGAGCGAGTTCGCCCTGCTGGACGCGGTGGCGGACGCGCTCGACGGCGTGGAGCCGTGCGGCTGCGTCGATCCGCTCGGCGGCCGTCCGGGCCGCGTCGTAGCCGTCCTGCCGGAGGTCCTGTTCGGCCCGGCGGTGGCGGAGGTAGGCGCGTCCGGGGCCGAGGTCCGCCGGTGGGGGCGGGGGCGGGGTGGCAGGGGCGTCGAGATAGAGCTTGACCCCCCACTCCAGCCGGTCGGCGAGCTGGGTGAGGCGATCGAGGAAGGCCTCCTGCCGGGCGTCGAGCACGGCACGCACGCGGCCGTCGTCGAGGTGGACGGTGGCCAGCCGCAGCGGCAGGACGGTGGTGTGCGCCGCGATCGCCTCGATCACGCCGTGGTGGGTCCGGGCGACCTCCTCCAGCCACGCGAGTTCCTCCAGGTGGCGTCGGAGTGCGGTCTCGTCGAAGTCCTCGGCGGGCACCCGGCTCACGGCGGCCACCGGGTCACGGCCGTGTGTGGGCTCGACGAGGTGGACCCGCGAGGCGGCCACCCCGGTGAGGGCCGCGACGACCTGCGGCAGTTCGTCGGTGTACCGGGCGACGGCGTAGGTGTAGGCGAGGTACGGCCCGGTCATGGCTCGTCCCCCGCGTCGGGGCGCGTGCGGGGCGGTGTCCGCTGCGCGCGTGCGGGCCGGCGCGCAGGCTCCTCGTCGGCGCCCGCGGCAGGTGGCAGGGCCGCCTCGGCCCGCAGGGCCTCGAGTTGGTCGCGCAGGCGCCGGTTCTCCTCCTCCAGCGGCTGCCGACTCCCGGCCCGGGAGGACAGCGAGGGGTCGTGCTCCCACCAGTCGATGCCCATCTCCTTGGCCTTGTCCACGGAGGCGATCAGCAGACGCAGTTTGATGGTGAGCAGTTCGATGTCGAGGAGGTTGATCTGGATGTCCCCGGCGATGACGATGCCCTTGTCCAGCACGCGTTCCAGGATGTCGGCGAGGCTGGCCGAGGACTGGCCCCCGGGCGGCGCCGACCTGGAGGGGAATGACCCGAGGCGGTTGGCGACAGGGTCGGTCACGGTCGTGTCGCCTCCTTCTCCATCCGGGGGTTGAGCGGCGCACTGTCAGGTGCCGGTCTGTTGCCTGTGGGCTCTGATCTCGTCCAGGCGGTCGAGGAGCTCGTCCTCACGCCGGTCGAACGTCTCGTCGTCGATCTCACCGGCCAGGAGTGCCTGTTCCAGAGCGGCGAGTTCCTGCTGGACGGGTTCGGGGTCGTAGTACTCGTTCTCGGCGGTCTCCACCACGCGTTCCAGCACCCAGACGGTGCCGCGCAGCGGCGCGAGCGGGAGGGTGAGGATCTGGGTGAGCAGGCCCATGGCGGGTTCCTCCTTCCTCACACGAAGCTGTAGGCGGGCAGGGGACCGTGCAGCCGGAAGTCGAAGTCGTCGCCGAGTTCGGCGGTGAGGCCCTTCTCGGCCGCGAGGAACAGCTGCTCGTGCTCCCGGTCCACCAGGAAGGAGACGTTCAGGAAGTCCTCTCCCCTCGGCTCGGAGTTGACCTCCTGGCGGGCGTGGGGACGCAGGGCTTCGGTGATGCCGGTGGCCAGGGCGTAGTGGCGGGCCCGGACCTCGTGGGCGACCAGTTCGCCGAGGGCCAGCGGCAGCTCCGGGTTGGTGTTGCCGCCGGTGATCTGGTCGTTGAGCTGCCTGGCCTCGGGTGAATCCAGCAGGATCTGGCGCAGCAGGGCGCTCTCGTCGATGGCTGCCTTCAGGTGGTACTCGGCGCAGCCCTCCAGTGCGGTGAGGCGGTCCAGGTACTCGTCGTGGCGTTCGGTGAGCGCGGCGCGTACCGCGTCGTCGTCCGGGGCGGTGAGGCCGAACTGCAGCGGCAGCACGGTGCCGTCGGACATCAGGCGTTCCTGGACGCTCTGGTGCGCGGTGAGGTCGCGGCGCTTGGGCCGCAGTTCGTCCGGGGCGTCGCTGACGACCGCACAGAGCGGCCCGGCGCACACGCTGCGGAGTGTCGAGGGAGGCTCGCCCACGCCGACGAGGCCGGCCAAGTCCCGGGGGTGGGAGGCGGCGGTGATGGAGTACACGTAGACGGACACGTCATTCCTCCCGGCGGCGGGCGGGCCTGCGGGCCGGCCGTTCACGCTTGGGCGCGGGCCTCTCCTCTTCCTCTTCCTGCTTCTCGTCGCTGTCGCGGCCGAGGTGGAGGGTGTCGGACACGGCCTCCACGGCGCCGGACAGGGCGCCCTTGCTCTTGCCGTGTGCACCGCCCTCGGTGACCTCGCCGACGATGTCGGTGAGCTGGGTCGGTGCCTTGCGCCCGGCTTCCAGATCGAGGCGGTTGCAGGCCTCGGCGAAGCGCAGGTAGGTGTCGACGCTGGCGACGACGACCCGGATGTCGATCTTCAGGATCTCGATGCCGACCAGGGAGACCCGGATGAAGACGTCGATCACCAGCCCGCGGTCCAGGATCAGCTCGAGAATGTCGTACAGACTGCCGGTGCTCCCGCCACGGGAAACGCCGGCTTGGCCTTGCGGCACCACGGTCACGGGTGCCTCCCTTCGCCGGTCGCCGGTGCGTCCGGCGGACGTGTGCCCGCACCGCAACCGGGTGCGTGTCACGTCGGCCGGTCGATCTGCCCTCTGCTGTAGCGGCGGATCCGCTGGTAGGCGAGCAGTTCGCCCTCTTCGTCGAGCGTGACGCGGTAACTGGCCATCACGCTGGTCGTGTCCGGGATCCGTTCCAGTTCCACCACCTCCACGTCGGCCTGCCAGCCCTCCTCGGTCGGCTTCAGCGCCGACACGGACTCCGGGACCCGGCCGAGCAGTTCAGCGAGTTGCTCGGCTGCGTAGCGTATGGCGCGGGGGGCCGAGACCCGCCGCGCGGGTTTGGCCGCGCGGCGGCGAGGGGCTGTTCGCGGCTCGTGGGGGCCTTCACGGGCGGGCCTACGAGCCCGGGCGCGGTCCTCGTTGCCTTCGGCCATCTGCCTGCTCCGGAAACGGAGGCGTGTCGGTTTCACTCATGAGCGCTACTTTCCATCCTGTCTCCCATTGTCCCCTGCCCGGATCGGCGGCGCAGCCGCGCACGTCCGATGCACGGGACGGCCAGTGACGCCGTCCCCGGGCCCACCGTGACGACACGGCTTGCGGCGCGACGCCGCGGCTCGCGGCACGACCCCGCCGTGCAGAAGCCCGTGCCCCACGTGCGCTCACCGGGACGACTGGCCAGACTGGAGATACGGCTCGCCGCGGCCCCGAGCGCCGTGAGCGCCTGCCCCTTGTGGAACTGCACCGCGGCGAACCGGGTGCAGGTGAGTGACGGGACATCATGACGTCCCCGCGCGCGGAGGTGGATCAGGCCCTCCGGCCGTATCGCGTGTGTCCGGCGCTCGCCAGGAGCGCCCGGAGCAACTCCCGTCGCGGGTGCGGGCCCTCGCACCGCCGTGTGTGCCCCTGGACGCGGTGCCCGATCGGGAAGGGGCACGGGCCGAAGGGATGACTTCATGAACACCACCACCAAGGTCGCTCTGGGCGCCGCCGTCGCCGGCGGATACGTGCTCGGACGGGCGAAGAAGGGGCGGCTTGCCTTCGCCGTCGCCACGTACCTCGCCGGACGGCGGGTCGGGCTCGACCCGCGGCAGCTCGCCACCGAAGGGCTCAAGAAACTGGGTGAGGTTCCGCAGGTCGCGGAGCTGAGCGAGCAGGTCAAGGGGGAGTTCCTGGAGACGGGCAAGAAGGCGTTGGTCGCTGCGGCCAACCGACGCGTCGGCGAGTTCGCCGAATCCCTGCACGAGCGCACGCTCAACATCGGCAAGCCGAAGGAGAAGGACGAGGAGCCGGAGGACGAGGAAGAGCCCGAGGAGCCGGAGGACGAGGAGGAGCCCGAGGAGCCGGAGGAGCCCGAGGACGAGGAGGAGCCCGAGGAGCCGGAGGAGCCGGAGGACGAGGAAGAGCCCGAGGAGCCGGAGGAGCCGGAGGAGCCGGAGGACGAGGAGGAACCGTCGCGGAGGCGGACTGCGCGGAGGCGGGCGGCCACGAGCGGCGCGGGGCGTGCCTCGCGGTCGGCGCGCAGGGCCGAGGCCGAGCCCTCGCCCGAACGCAAGCCTGCGAAGAAGGCCCGGGCCAGGAAGGCGCCGGCGAAGAGCGCCTCCGCCGCCGAAGGTTCGACGGGTCGCGCGGCGCCGGCCAAGAAGACTGCGGCAAAGAAGGCGGCCCCGGCTGCCAAGAAGGCGCCCGTCCCCGCGAAGAAGGCACCCGCCAAGAGTGCCCCCGCCAAACGCTCGACGGGTCGCGCGGCGCCGGCCAGGCCAGCGGCCAAGAGGACGGCAGGAGCGAAGGCGCCCGCCCCCGCGAAGAAGGCCGCGGCGAAGAAGGCACCCGCGAAGAAGGCCGCGGCCAAGAAGAGCGCGGCGAAGAAGACCACATCCGGCACGTCCTCCACACGCTCCACCCGCAGGAGGTAGGCCATGGCCACGACGGACCGTGAGGCGCCCGAACAATCGGGTTTCGACAAGCTGCGCGAGGAGGCCGTCAAGTATCTCGGGGCCCAGATGGGGCACCTGGTCGAGAAGGCCGGCGATAAGGTCTCCGATCTTACGGGTCAGCTCGGGGAGGTTGCCGAGAACGGGGGTGTGCTGCCGAAGGTGGGCGCCCGTGTTCTGCAGGGCGAGTCGCCGATCAAGGCCTTTCTCGGCGAGAAGGCGAAGAGCATCAAGGACAACGTCGTCGACAAGGTCAAGGGGGCGTTCGGCGGGGGCGGCAAGCCCGGGCGGAAGTCCGGCAAGAAGCCGATGAACATGATCGAGACCCTCGACGTCGGCGTGCCCGTGCGCACCGCGTACGACCACTGGACGAAGTACGAGGACTTCAGTGGTTTTGCCAAGGGAGTGCAGAGCGTCTCGCAGGGCGACGAGGTCACCACCGACTGGAAGGTCAAGGTCGGGCCGTCGAAGCGCAGCTTCAAGGCCACCGTGCAGGAGCAGGTGCCGGACGAGCGCATCGTGTGGACGTCGGAGGGTGCCAAGGGCAGCACCCGCGGCGCCGTCAGCTTCCACGAGATCACTCCCACGCTGACCCGCATCGTTCTCGTCGTCGAGTACTACCCCGCGGGGTTCTTCGAGAAGACCGGGAACATCTGGCGTGCCCAGGGCCGGCGGCTGCGGCTGGACTTCAAGAACTTCCAGCGCTACGTCTCCCTCACCAACGACGAGGCGGAGGGCTGGCGCGGCGAGATCCGCGACGGCGAGGTCGTCAAGACCCATGACGAGGCCATGGAAGAGGAGGAGGCCGCCCGGGAGCGGGAGGACCAGGAAGGCGACGACGAGGAGTACGACGACACCGAGGGCGAGGACGAGTACGACGACGAGGAAGAGCCTGCGGAGGGTGACACCGAGGACGAGTACGACGACGAGGAAGAGCCTGCGGAGGGTGACACCGAGGACGAGTACGACGACGAGGAAGAGCCTGCGGAGGGTGACACCGAGGACGAGTACGACGACGAGGAAGAGCCTGCGGAGGGTGACACCGAGGACGAGTACGACGACGAGGAAGAGCCTGCGGAGGGTGACACCGAGGACGAGTACGACGACGAGGAGGAGTACGAAGAGGACGCCCCAGAGGACGAGTACGAGGACGACGGCGAGGCTGAGGACTTCGAACCGGATGAGGAGGAGGACGACGACCGCGCCCGCCGCTGACCGTCGTAGCGGTCGAGCTTCTGTCCACCGGTGGAAACCCGGGCGTAGCCGATGCGGATCTCGGCGCGGTGGGCGGGCTCGGCGACCGGGAGGTCGAAGGCGTCGGGTTCAAGGGGCGTGCTCATGCCGGGGGGTTCTGTCCGAAAAGGGTGATTGCGGGTTGTTGAATCAGGCTGGTTTTTGAAGGAGTCTTGAAGGCTCTGGAGGGTGTTCAGGCGGCCCGCCCGACGGTCTTGAATGAACGATGGCGACCTCAAGTGATCAACGCAGCTGTTCAGGAGGTCGGCGTAGACCTCTGCGGGCGTTCGGTGGCCTCCAGGTCGTCCTGGCCGAACCGGCGGACGTCGGCGCCCTTGGGGAGGTGCTGCCGCGGCAGACGGTTCGTGCTCTCGTTCGTGCCGCGCTGCCAAGGGCTGAGGGGCTCGCAGAGGTAGACAGGGACGCCGGTGGCGGCCGTGATGGCGTCGTGCTCTGCCATCTCCCGGCCGCGGCCCCAGGTCAGCGTGCACTGCATCTGCCGGGGAATGCCGAGCAGACGGTTGGTCAGGTGTGGCGTGACGTGCTAGCCCTTGATGCCGTCCGGTAGGACCACCAGGGCGGTGAAGCGGCTGGTGCGCTCGACGAGCGTGGCGATGGCGGACGGCCTGGTGCCCATGATCAGGTCGCCCTCCCACTGGCCGGGAACGGTGCGGTCCTCGACTCCGGCGGGGCGTTCGGTGATGGACACCATGTCGCGGATGATGCCCCGGTCTGAGGGCCGGCGGGCGCCCTTTGGTTGGCGCATCGGGCGACCAGCCCGCAGTTTTGGGTCGGTGCGCGGTCAAGGGTCTTGCGGCGTCGCGGGTCGTAGAGCGAGAGGTAGATGGCCTCGTGTGAGACCTGCATGGTCGCCTCTGTGAGGAACTTTCCGCTTCAGCCAGCCAGCCAGCAGGCTGTCTGCTCCGGCGACCAGCTCAGTGCCAGCTTCTCCTCCATGATCGCCCGCAGGGCAGGAGCTGGGTGAGCTCGGGCGGCTGGGGGTGTCGGGCCCGCTCGTACGCCGCATGCTCCGCCAGGGTGGCTCGGTAATGCTGTCGGCCGCCGTGACGGGCGATCTTGCGGGAGACGGTGGACGAGGCCCGGCCGAGCCGTGCGGCGATGCGGCGAGCGGACTCGCCCGCCGCGATGCCGCGCGAGATCTCCTCGCGAGCCGAGACAGCCAGGTGACGCTCGGACCGTCTCTGCGGCGCCTGACGAACGCCGCCGGTCTGAGCGAGCAAGCTGCGAACCTTGGGTATGGGGCGGCCAGCGCCCGGCCCATCGAGTAAAACGACTCCCCAAGTCTCCACCGCTGCCAAATCTCGTCCTGCTGGGCCGCTCAGAACCGTAGTCGCGCGCCTGTTCCTCCACGACAACGTGATCATCTATGGGGTGATGCATCGACCCTTTGAGGTCGCCGTTGTCTGTTGAAGCAGTCCGGGCCCGGCGCCACCCCGGCGCCGGGCCCGACCCTGGCCGCACACACGCGGACTTGCCGATGACCGGCCGGCTCTGGGGCCGCGCCTACTGGCGGGCCATGTGCATGCGCATCTCGCTCTCGGCGTCGACGATGAGGTCGCCGGACAGGTCGACGGTGACGCTGTGGAGGGTGCCGGTGAACCGGAATGGTGCCTGGTAGTCGGGGGTGATGGCCGATCCGGGGTTGGCGCCGCAGGCCATGCCACCGGGGTTGAAGGCGATCGGGGTCCAGCAGGGCGGCAAAGGGCACACTGTCAGGTGCGGTCATCGTGCAGATCTCCTTCAAGAGCTTGGTCGTTCTCGAAGGATCAGCCGGTGGCCGTCTTACGTTCTCAGGCGACACCCGTTACCGGGATGAAACCCCCGGAACGGGTGGAACCCGTACACCACTTCCCTGGACGCAACCTGTCCTCACCGGCCGGAGACCGCGCTCGTTGCGATCCGCGTGGCACGTGAGGCGCCCGTCTGGCCGGGTGGGGGCGGGACGGGTGCGGCTGCCCCATCGGGTGGCTCGGACGGGGACGGCTCGGGCGGCGTACTCATGGCACTCCAGGGGGCGATCGCGGCGAAACCGCCGCCCACCGTCCATTGGATACGCAACGCAACCGAAGTTGCACCTGGGGTTGCACCCTTGGGACGAGCCGCCCGGGCCGAGGCTTGCTCCGTGCTAGGCCTCATCCACGTCGACCGTAGTGACCGGATCACGTAGCGGCCGCAGGCCCTGGGCGGGTTGGGATGCGGTGAACGCGTAGCGGCCGAGGAAGTTGATGTGGTCGAACTGCAGGGGTGAAAGGCGGGCGAGTAGGTCGTTGGTGACAGGGAAACCGTCGGCGGCCAGCTGCTTGGCAGCGGCGTCCAGGTAGACGCTGTTCCACAGCAGCACGGCGTTGAGCGCCAGGTCGAGGGCGCCGAGCCGGTCCACCATGCCCTCGCGGTAGTGCTGGCGCAGTTCACTGCGCTGCCCGAAGAAGATCTTGGGAGCGAGGCGGTGGCGGGCCTCGGTGATGTTCGGCTGCTTGCCGATCATACGGCGGTTATCCCTCGTCGGAGATGAACTGCGGCAGGTGCAGGGTTTTGAAGAGCCGCCCGTAGTGCGCGAAGGCGTCGCCCAGTCCGGTGGGGCCCCATCGCGCGACGGCATGCGGAGCAGGTCGTAGCCGCGGACATCACCGGTGGTCAGGGAGCCGGCCACGCGCAGCACGTCGCCCCAGTGCGCCCGGACCCGGTCCCGGCCGCACGGTGTGCCGGGAGGCTTCTTGCGGGGGCCGTAGTCGGCGGTGGCGTGGGTGCGCCACAGGCGAGCGTCGGAGATGTCGGCGAAGGTGGGGAGAACTGGTAGCCGCAGATCGCGAAGAGCCCGAACACGATGTCGGAGTAGGAGGCGGTGTCGGTGATGACGGTCTCCGGCTTGGGGCCACCGTCCGGGGGCGCGCAGAGCATCCAGGATGAACAGTGAGTCCCGCAGTGTGCCGGGCACCACCACCCCGCCCAGGCCCACGACCTGGTCGTTCACGACGTTGAGCCACGTCGCTCCCTTGCGCCGCAAGCCGAAGTAACGGGGGCTCAAGCCGGCGTGCAGGCTCTTCACCGTCATCGTGGATGCCGGCACCCGTGCAGGACAGCCGACTCGAGGTGCGCTGCAGGTCGAGGTGCATGTCGAGGTGCAGCATGAGGGGCCGGCCGGCGTGTTCGGCGGCGTTGCCCAGCCGCGCGGCCGCCACGCGGACGGCGTCCGCGGCCGCCGGCCGGCAGCGGTGGGCGGGTGCCGGTCGGCGAGGGCGGCCCGGGTGAAGTCCAGCCTCTCGCTCACGCACTCCGCCGCCCTGCCGGGCGGGAAGTCCGGTCGACGCCGGTCCGGCACCTGCGGGTCGCGCGAGATCATCAGCAGCACCCGTCCAGCTCGTACGGGCTCGTGCTCGTCCGCCACACCACAAGTATGAACCCGAATTCCGGTTTTGCCATACCCGAAACCGCGGTCGGACGACTCCGCTCGGGCACCAGCACCGCCGCGGGTCGGCCCTGGGGCAGGCTGGGCGGATCGCCACCCTCCGCCCCCCCGCAGGATGACACCCATGTCGGGCCCACCCCGCCACCGACCATCCCGCGCCGGGACACACGGGCGGCCCGCTGCTCTCGCCGGACAACAGCGCGGCCGGCCGAGGCGAGGCTCGCCCTCGACGAGGCGCGGTGCAGTCCTGCCGGCCGGGCACGATGGGCTTCGGGCGCGGTCGAGCCGCCCGAGGTCGAAGGAGCCCTGGTTCATGCCTGCTTCGCCGCCGCTCTTGTGCCGGCGTTCCCAGCCGCTCTCCTGCTTCCTCGTCGAGATCGCCTGCCGCGCCGTCCGATGGCCGATGGGGTCCGGCCCTCGAGTGCAGTAGTGCCGCGGGTCGGGCAGGACCGACGGTGTGAGGATTCGGGCGGAGGGATGGAACGGCGGCCGTCGGTGGCGGCGCGGGACGGGAGATGGCTTGTGACGGCTTTCGCCGGGGACTGGTACAACGAGTTCGGGTCTCATCTGCTGCTGGTGGCCGATGGGGCGGGCAATCTGGCCGGGACGTTCGAGCCCGGGGCGGGGCCGGGTGGCCGGCGGGAGTTGGTGGGCCGCTACGACGCGGCTTCGAGCGGATCGGGTGCGGCGTTGGGCTGGACGGTGGCCTGGCGCGACGGCCGGGGCCGGGCGGCGTCGGTGACCGGCTGGAGCGGGCAGTACCTGCCCGAGGAGGAGCGAATCCTCGCGAGCTGGCTGTTCACGACGGCGAGCGGCGCCGACCAGGCGTGGAAGGCCACGGTCGTCGGCCAGGAGTCCTTCTCCCGGCAGCCGCCCATCAGCTGAACGGGACCCGCCTGCGCCGGGACGGCGGGCCTCGACACCGGGCGGCCGGGCCTTACGCACCCGCCGCCCTGCGCCCCACCACCCCGACCAGCCCCGGCGCAGCAACCGGAAGCGCGCTGTGCCTCCACACCGCCCCCCGGGACCCGGGCGGGCCGACACGTGAGGAGTGGCGCCTGCGGGACGGCAGGGTGGGGCACTCTTGGCTGACCGGACGGCGGATGGGAGGTGTGGCCCATGGGCGAGGGCTTCTTCGAGCCGGGCGGCGTGTACCGGCAGGACCGCGGCGGGGCGTCCCGCGAGGTCGATGTGTTCTTCGTTGCCCATGTCGGCCGGGCACCTGCCGGGTTCGAGGACCGTCCCGGTGCGGGCCAGACCGCTTTCGGCTGGCGCCGTGTCGTGACCGGCCCGGACGGTGCGGGGCGACCGCTCGGCCCCTATGTCTGCCACGATGCCGCCGACTCGCGGCCCGTACCCGACGAGGACATCGGCCCGCTGCTCGGCAGCACGATCCCGGACCTCGCATGGCCCGCCCCCGGCCGGCGCATACGCCGGCCGCCGCCGTGAGTCGCCCGGGCGCGTTCACCCACGTGCACGCCGTCCGGTTCGCCCGCGCCGAGCTCCTCGCCGCCGACCCGCACGCCGCGAGCGTCGCCCCGGCGCGCCGCGCCGGGGCTTCGCGCACCCGGACTGCTTCGCCGAGGCTCACCGGCGCATCTACGGGAGTCCGCAGTCGGCTGCCCGGGAGGCCGGTATCGGCTGTCCGGCCAGGAACGGACCTGACGGGCCGACCGGCCGCAGCGCAGCCGTCCGGGAGAGGGATGCACGAACTGTCGCGCCGGGTAGCCCTGTTGCCCTGGAACGGCCGGTCGGGCAGTGCCCGCACGGTTCAGAGTCGCCGCCTGCCGTTCCGACGAGTGGACGGCGGTGTTCCTCGTCTGCACAGGATAGGCCCGCACCTCAGCGGTGACGGCGTCCGTCGTCGTGACCACGACATTGCCCAGGTGGTGCCGCACCCTTCCGGTCTGGGCCGTGTGCCCGTCACGGATGAAGTCGAGCACCGCCGCGCGTCCGGCGACCAGGCCGAGCACTCCCTGTCCGGGCATCGTAGAGGCCCAGGTGGTGTCTTCGGTCAGAACCGCTTCCAGCTCGGGCACATTCAGCTCGTCCAGGGCGTGGGCGTAGCGCGCCACCGCGTGCTGGAGTTCGACGATCACGAGACCACCGTCAGCACGATCTTGCCTTGGATGTGGCCCTGCGCGGCTCGCGTGTGTGCGCTGCCCGCCTCGGGCAGCGGGTAGGTGCTGTCCACCCCGACCTGCAGCTTGCCCTCGTCGAACAGGCGCCCGATCTCGGCGAGCTGGGGGCCGTTGGACCGCACCTGAATGTTCGAGACCGTGATACCCAGACTCGCCGTCTCTTCCGGGTCGTACTGGGCGAAGAACACCGGAAGCATGGTGCCGCCGCGCTTGAGCACAGTCAGGAAGCGTGAGCTGTCCGGGCCCCCGACGGTGTCGATCACCAGGTCGACACCGCTGACCACGTCCGCAGCCTGCGTCCTGGTGTAGTCGATGAACTCATCGGCGCCGAGCTTGCGCAGGAACTGCTCGTGCCGCCCAGAGGCCACCGCGATTACGTGTGCCCCCTTCCATTTCGCCAACTGCACCGCGAAGTGACCAACTCCACCGGCGGCCCCGTTGACCAGCACGGTCATCCCTGGCGTGATCGGCACCGGCTGGTGCACCCGACCGGTGAAGACAGACGGCACGTCGTGGCCGAGACCGACCAGGTACTGCCAGGCCGTCAGCACGGCCATCGGCGCCCCGGCCGCCTGCACGTGGTCGATACCGGCCGGCTTGTGAGCCAGGTCCGAAGCCGGCGCGGCCACGTACTCGGCGTACGTCCGGCCGTCGAATCCGGGGAACCGCAGCATGCCGAAGACCTCGTCACCGACGGCGAACCCCAGCACGTCCGGAGCGACCGCCTGGACCACTCCCGACATGTCCGTTCCGGGGATCAGGGGGAACTCCAGCGCCGGCCTCATCCCGGCCGGCATGACCTTCATCCCCTCACGCAGGTACCAGTCCGGCGGGTTGATGCCCGCCGCGTGCACCCGGACGAGCACTTCGCCCGGGCCGATCTCGGGAACCGGCACCTCGTCATACTGCAAAACCTCCGGCCCGCCCGCTTCATGGAACTGGATCGCCTTCATCGCGTCTGTCGCCTTCTCGGGGAAACGTTGCTCCTTGAGTCAAGGCCCACCGCGGCATCGCCGTCCAAGACCGATTCGGCAACCTGATCATTCCGAAACGGCATGACGCGTAGGCTGCAAGGGTGAACGATCTCGGACAGGACCTGGAACTGCGGCTGGTGCGCTACTTCACCGTGGTGGCGGCGCACCAGCACTTCGGCCGGGCCGCCGCCGACTTGCACGTGGCCCAGCCTGCGCTGAGCCGCCAGATCCAACGGCTCGAAAAGCATCTCGGCACACGACTGCTGGACCGCGTACCCCAGGGCACCCGGCTCACTCCGGCAGGCCAGAGGTTCCTCCCCCGGGCCCAAGCCCTGCTGCAGGCCGCCCGCCAGGCCGAACTGGCCGTGCGTGAACAAGCCGAGATTGAACGAATCGCCATCGGCTACGTCGAAGACCTGGTGGTCACTGCCGCCGTACGGGAACTGCGCCGCCGTTACCCGGACGCCGAGATCACCACCCGGTACCTGAGCTGCCGCGACGTCGGGGCGCTGTCCGACAAGCGCGTCGACGCCCTGATCGCGCGGGCCCCGCTGCCGCTCGCCGCCGACGACGTCTTCGCCACCCCTCTGTACGAGGAGCCCCGGATGCTCGTGGTCCCGCGCGGCCATCCCTTGGCCGACCGCCCGTCGGTGACCGCGGAAGAACTGGCCGGCGAGGAGGCGGCGCCGTGCCCGTTCGAGACCGCGGACTGGACTTCCTACCGGATCCTCGGGGCCGGCGTGCCGCCGGTTGAGAGCTACGAGGACAAGCTCGAACTCGTCGCGAGTGGCAGGGCGATCGCCGTGCTACCGGTCGGCGATCGGCGTAGCTCACTGCGTCCCAGCCTCGTCACCGTCCCGATCGAGGGCGCTCCCTCCAGCCAGGTCGTCCTGGCCAGCCGCAAGGGCGACCCGAATCCGATGATCAGGAATCTCCGGCTGGTGGCCAAGGCCGTCCTGACCGCCCCGGCAGCCTGACCGGCCTCGCCTTCTCCAACAGCAAGGCGATGCGCGAGGGCCAGGAGGTGCGCATCCTGCGCAAGGACCTGGCCCACTGGTGCCGTGGATGCCGTCGCCGGAGCAGGCCGTCGCCGACATCGCCCAGGACGCCCCGCACTGGGACTTCACGGTGTTCCAGCCCAGGGCCGATGGCATGGGGACGGAACCGCGAACGCGCTGGGCGGGGCGCCACTTCTGGATGTCTCCGAACCGGGTCTGTTCTCGTATCGCTGCGGCGAGGCGGCGTGCGTCTTGATCGTGACGGCGGACTCCGCGGTTCCCGGCTCCATGCCCGGGTCAACGCCGTCGCTCCCGAGACGACGCGGCCACCGGGCCCGGCGCGCTCGCTTGACCCAGACAGGTGAGTCAGCGCCGCGTATCGCCGGGCGCGAGGAGGCTGGTCAGCCCCGGGATCGCCTCGGGGGAGGGCTTGAAGTAGTGGATCGACCTCCCCCGGGGCTGGTTCGCCGAGCTGGCCAACAAGCAGATACGACGAGGCGTCCGCCGATCCGTGCAAGCCCTGGCGGGTCGTTTCGGGGAATCGCGTTGCGTCGGGGGTCCGGCGCTTGGAGGCCGGCGTCGGGGTGTGGAGTTCCCCGATGAACCGCCAGGTGACGCTGTCGGACCGTCAGGGCCGGACCGGGAGGTTGGCCTCCCATCCGTCGAGGAGTCGTTCGAGCCCCAGTTCGAACCCGCGCTCGGCCCTGTCGGCCGCGTGGGGCAGCTCGGCATCGCGAATGACCCGGGCGAGGAGTGGATGGCGCCCGCTCTTGACGACTTTGTCGAGGTAGGGCGCATGGGCGTCCATCCATTCCTGGATGCCGACTCCGGAGCGTCGGACGGCTTCCTGTTGGGCGAGCTCGCCGATGGCGTAACCGCGGACGAAGGCCTGCAGCGTGTCGACGACGGTGATCATGACGTCGATATCGAAGCCGAGGGGATCGAGGGCGGCGAGTGCGTGTTCGATGGCATCGAGGGAGTTCGGTCCAAGTGATGGGCGCCCTGCTGCGAGGGAGGTCATCCAGGGGTGCCGGTGGAAGGTGGCCCGGGAACGATTGGCCAGGCCTCGCAGGTCGCTGCGCCAGTCACCGGTGGGGGCAGGCGGGCTGCCGTCTTCGGCCGCTACGGCGTCGAGCATGAGGTCGAGCAGGTCGTCCCTGGACGTCAGGTAGCGGTAGAGCGAGGCTGTGCCCGTTCCCAGTTCCTTGGCGACGCGCCGCATGGACAGTGCCTCGATGCCCTCGGCGTCGGCGATCGCGATGGCGGCGGCGGTGATCTCCGCCCGGGTGCGTGAGGGTGCGGGGCCTTTCGCGGCCCGCTCCGGCCGGTTCCAGATCACCGTGTGAGCGTCGGCCATCGGTTTTCCTCCTCGCTACTGCGCCCACTGTTCGCAGTAGTGCTATCGTGATGCCGTTACTGCGAACACCGTATCGCAGTAGAGCGGTGTCCAAGCGAAAGGGAAACCACCATGACCACTCCCGTCACGATCGTCGGTGCCGGGCTCGGCGGCCTGACCCTCGCACGAGTCCTGCACCTGCACGGCATCCCCGCGACCATCTACGAAGCCGAGACATCAGCGGACGCCCGCACGCAGGGCGGTCAGCTCGACATCCACGAGTACAACGGGCGGCTCGCCCTCGAAGCGGCCGGCCTCACCGACGAGTTCCGCGCGATCATCCACGAAGGCGGTCAGGCCCTGCGCGTGCTCGACCAGCACGGCGCGGTACTGCTCGACCAGCCCGACGACGGCACAGGCGGTCGCCCCGAGGTGCTCCGCGGAGACCTGCGTCGGATCCTCATCAACTCGCTGCCCGACGAGACGATCCAGTGGGGACACAAGCTCACCAGTGTCCGCCCCCTCGGAGACGGTAGGCACGAGCTGACCTTCGCCGACGGACCAACCGTGACGACCGGCCTCCTCGTCGGCGCGGACGGCGCCTGGTCGAGGATCCGGCCGCTGCTCTCCGACGCGAAGCCCGAGTACGTCGGCACGTCGTTCATCGAGACCTACCTGTACGACACCGACCAGCGCCACCCCGCAGCGGCCAAGGCCGCCGGCGACGGTTCCCTGTTCGCCGTCACAGCCGGCAAGGGAATCCTTGGCCACCGCGAGGCCGACGCCGTTCTTCACACCTACGTCGCGCTCAACAAGCCGCAGGACTGGATCGCCGCCATCCTCGCCAGCCCCGAAACGGCGGCAGCCCACGTCGCGGCAGAATTCACCGGATGGGCGCCTGAACTCACCGCACTCATCACGGATGGGGAAACCGCCCTCGCCCCGCGCCCGATCAACGCCCTGCCGATCGGCCACTGCTGGGACCGCGTTCCCGGAGTGACGCTGCTGGGCGACGCCGCCCATCTCATGTCACCGTTCGCCGGAGAGGGCGCCAACCTCGCCATGTTCGACGGCGCCGAACTCGGCAAGGCCATCGCCTCACATCCCGACGACGTCGAAGCCGCCCTTGCGGAGTACGAGCAGGCCCTGTTCCCCCGCAGTGCCCAGTTCGCCGCCGAATCCGACAAGAACCACCAGCTCATCTTCGGCGACGACGCCCCCGCCAGCCTGCTCGACCTGCTCATCGGCCAGGAGTCGACCGAGTGAGCGAGATCGCCGGAGGGGAGGGGGAGTCAACGGGAAGACGCTGCCGCCGCGCCGACGGCACGGGCGCGCATTCCGGCGAAGAGCCGGACGGCCTGGCGGACCTGCTGCTGATCGCCGGCCTCTCACTCGGAACGCTCGCGTTGCTGCGCCACCCCGACCGATCGTACTGGTGCGCGACGATCCGGGCGCGGTCGAGGACGCGGTGGAGGAGTTGCCGCGCGTCACCTCGGTCCTGCACGCCGGCTTCGTCCGGGTAGCTGTCGACGACACCACCATCGGCGGGCACCTGGTCCGGCGTGGCGAACACGTGGTTACCTCGCTGCCCGCGGCGAACCACGATCCGGCGCCGCTGTACGGCGGAGACGACGTCGACGTCACCCGTGGCCGCTGTCCGCAGGTTGCCTTCGGCCACGGCACCCACCACTGCCTCGGCGCGACTCTGGCTCGCCTCGAACTACAGCCGGCGCTTCCGGCATTGCTGCAGCGGTTCCCCGGGACCTGGTGACCATCCTGAAAGGAACAACCGTTGACCATCGACGAACGGTCCAACGCCGCGCTACTGGCCGAGAACGACTTCCCTGACCACCAGCAGGTGGTGCAACGGTTCGGCGACCTCGCACCGGACGGCACGACAAGCACGGTGGCATTGTCGCGTCTGTTCGAGCATCCCCGGGTTGGTCTGCGCTTATCGCGCTTCGACAAGCTCACGGCTGACGGCGGGTTTCAAGCCGTACCAGATCCTGTTTGTCGGCCAGCGTGTCGACCGGCAGGCGGTGTTCGGCAAGGTCGGCGCGACCGTCCGGATCGGCACCGGTATCCGCGCGATCGGACGATCCTCGTACACCTACGGTCAAGGCATGTTCGTCGACGGGCACCTCGTCGCCACGGCTGAGGCCACCATCGTCCTCGCCGACAGGTCCGGGCCGATCGCCTTGCCGGACGAACTGCGCGCCGACCTAGAGGAGCTGCAACTACCTCAAACCAGTGCAGCAATCGCGTCGAAACCCGACCCGCGTCGCCGCGAGCGGCAGTACTATCCGGCCGCTGCCACCGTCCACAGCCGCGTCGGGGAGTCGACCTCAACCGGCACGTCAACTACATCGCCCAACTGGGCTGGTACGACGAGGCGATCGCGTCCTATGCACACCGTTCGCCGGGAGACGACGCTGCCAGGAAGCTCCTCGGTACCTTCCTTGGCGCTACCGCGTGACCTACCTCGGCGATGTCCTTCACGGCCTGGCCGCCGGGTCCGGTGGCCAGGCCGCAGGTGTGGACGAAGTGGAGCGTCGAGGTCCAGTGATCGCGGTCGGATCGACGAGTCTGACCTCCAGGCCGGCGACGCGGCGGTCTTGGAAGCGCAGGTTGGAGCGAACGGCCTTCAGGCGTTCCTCCAAAGTGCGGTTGTCGGTGGTGATCTGATGAACGCGCTGCTTGAGGGTGGTGTTCTCCGCGGTGATCCGCTGGACCGCGAACACGTTGCCGAGGGCGCCGTCGCCAAGGCCGTCGACGACCTGATGGACTCCAGCGCCGGCTCTCATTTGGCCGGACGGGCGGCCCCGAGCGGTGAACTCGTGCGTGACTTCGTCGATCTCCAGGAACAGCGTTGGTCGACTGGTTCCGGAGGCAGTTGGTGATCAGCAGAGGTGCGGATGTCGATGCCAAGTGACGGCATCGTCGTGTACCAGATCGAGTTCGCTCGGTGCCAGCACCCCCTGGGCCTGGTGCAGCAGCTCGTGCACCTGTCCCGGACGGCGATCGCATACGGCGTCGGAGTCATCGTGCGGCCGGTGCGCACCAGGATCTGATCCCCGGTCGTGCGCCGAATCCGGCCCGGACTCCGGCTCATCGCGGGTGCGGTGACATGCAGGCGCGCCGCCGCCCCGGCCACACTGCCCTCCTCCAGCAGCGCGTCGAGCGCGGCGAGCAGGTTCAAATCCAATTGCATGCGAGTAATCCTTGGCGTGCCTGACATGCAGTTGAAGTTAATTGCCGGGCTGCATACCGTTGAGGCGAAAGCGCAAGAAGTAACGCGCAGTTCGGCCCTCGACCGGCCTCAGCACCCCTCCTCAGACGGGAGTACCACCATGTCCGAAACGCTTCAGACCACCGCAGTCGCCGCCTCCGACGCCGAGCTGCTCGCCCAGACCGCGAACGCCGCGCGTGAGGCGGGTTCGGCGCTGCGCGAGCGCTTCGGCGAGGTGGTCCGCTACCAGACCCGCGAAGAGCTGATGCGTGCCCTCGCCGTCAACGACGAGACGGCCCTCGGCATCCTGCGCCCCCGCCTCACGAGCCTGCGCCCGGACGCCGGTTGGGTGGAGGACGAGCTCGACGGCGGGGCGCTGCCGCCCGGCGAATGGTGGGTCGTGGATCCGGCCGAAGGCAACGTCAACCACCTGCACGCCCTGCCCGAGTGGGCGGTGACCGCCACCCTCGTGCGCGACAACCAGCCCGTGCTCACCGTGGTCCACCTGCCGTTGACCGGCGAGACCTACACCGCGCTCACCGGCGCGGGAGCCCACGTCGACGGCCGGCCGCTGCATGTCTCCCCCACTGCGGACCTCGGCCTGAGCATCGTGGCCACCAGCCAGGCCCGGCCGGACGAGGACGAGAAGGTCGTGCGACGCGTCGGCTCCTCGATCACCGCGATGCTCTTCGACGCGCTCGTCGTCCGCACCTCCGTGCCCGCGACCCTGCACCTGCTGAACGTGGCCGCCGGCCGGACCGACGCCTTCTGGCAGTTCGCCGGCGCCCGCGCGGACCTGCTGCCCGGAGCGCTGCTCGTCAGCGAGGCCGGCGGACGGATCTCCGACGCCGAGGGCCGCCCCTGGACCCCGCAGAGCGAAAGCTTCCTGGCCGCCGCGCCCGGCGTCCACGCCGAAGCCGTCGCCACGCTCTCGCGCTGACCGCGCACCACAACCGCACCCACGAAAGGACCACATCACCATGACCACGATCGCCGTTCTCGGAAACGGCCGCGTCGGCGGCAACCTGGCCACGGCCCTCACCCGGGCCGGGCATGAGGTGACCGTCGCCGACCGCACGCCGGGCGCAGCCGGCGACGCCGCCCGCACAGCCCGCATCGTCATCAACGCCACCCCGGGCGCCGGATCCCTGGACCGGCTCGTCGCCCTGCGCGAGGAACTGCGCGGCAAGATCCTCGTCGACGTCTCCAACGCCACCACCGACGGACCGGACGGACTGCCCGCCGACCTGATCTACCCCGGCTCCAGCCTCGCCGAACAGCTCCAGGACGCACTCCCCGAAACGCACGTCGTCAAGACCCTCAACACCATGCTCTTCCCGGTGATGACCGCGCCGGCCACGCTCACCCAGGCGCCGACCGCGTTCCTCTCCGGCGAGGACCCCCAGGCCAAGCAGACCGTCCGCGAACTGCTCACCGACCTCGGCTGGCACAAGGACTGGATCAGCGACCTCGGCGGGATCCAGACCGCCCGCGCCACAGAGGCCGCGATCCTCTTCGTCCCGCACGTGATCCGGTCCACCGGATTCACACCCTTCGCGATCTCAATCGCCCGCTGACCCATACCCAGCGCACCGCCCTGCAAGGAATCACCTCGCCGGATCCTCCACTGTGGGCCTGGGGCAAGTAGCTTGCCACCAAAGGCTCGTGGATCAAGGGGGTTGACGTCGGGCGGTACAGGCGGCTGTTCCTGAACAGCCACATCACGCAATCCGACGCGGAATGGGCATGCGCAAGCCGGCCGCCGAGCTGGGTACCGACTCATCCAGCCTGTACCACCACTTCCGCAACCGCACCGAGCTGATGCTCGCGATCGTGAACCATGTGCTGGTCCAGGCCATGCACGGCTACCGGCGGCAGGGGACCTGGCGTGCGCGGCTCGTCGACCTGATCCTGCGCTCATGGGGATGGGCCTTGGTAAGTGCGCGGTGCACCTGTGGATGGAGCACATGGGCAGCGCTTCGGCCACCGCAGGCTATCGGGTGTGTTCGGACGAGGGCAGGACCACGCACGCGCACGGTACTCGCACCGTCGTTCGTCTCGACAGCACCACGCTGCGGCCCACGCCGTGGTCTGACCGAGCCCGTGAGGCGTCCCGGACCATCGAACCGCCGAAGAGCAGCGATCAGCCCCAGGTGGGGACGGGGCCCGCCTCTTGATGGCATAGCCATGTCGCTGCCTGAGGGACGTCGTGCTGCCAGCCCCAGGCTGGCGGACGACTGTACCGCGGGACGTCCGGCCATCGACGATTCCGGTCATGAAGGTGGCCGCGGTGCGGCCGTTCAACGGGGGGCACGAGGGGGGTGCCCCCAATCTCTTCGGTCAAATTGTCTGGGCGTCCGCGGGGGTGTCGGCGACGGGTGAAACGAGGACCACGGACGGCGGATCAAAAGAGGGTCGCTCTGCGATCTCTTGATCATCCTGACTTCAATGCTCGGAGGTCAGGAGGAAGAGAGGGTGATCCGTGTGGAGGACTGGGCCGAGATTCGCCGGTTGCACCGGTCGGAGGGGTTGTCGGCCCGGGCTGTGGCCCGGCAGCTGGGGATCTCTCGGGGCACGGTGTCGCGGGCGCTGGCCTCGGACCGACCGCCGAAGTACCAGCGGCCGCTGAAGGGCTCGGCGGTGGACGCGGTGGAGCCGGCAGTCCGGGAGCTGTTGAAGCAGACTCCGACGATGCCGGTCACGGTGATCGCGGAGCGGATCGGCTGGGAGCGCGGCCTGACGATCCTGCGTGAACGGGTCCGCGAGCTGCGGCCGGCCTACCTGCCCGTTGATCCGGTCTCGCGGACGGTCTATCAGCCGGGCGAGCTCGCCCAGTGCGACCTGTGGTTCCCGCCGGTGGACATCCCGGTGGGCTATGGGCAGTGCGGGCGGCCGCCGGTTCTGGTCATCGTCTCCGGGTATTCGCGGGTGATCACCGCCCGGATGCTGCCCTCGAGGCAGAGCGGCGACCTGATCGACGGCCACTGGCGGCTATTGGCCGACGGCTGGGGCGCCGTTCCCAAGATGCTGGTCTGGGACAACGAGCCGGGGGTCGGCAAAGGCAGACCGACCAGCGAGTTCGCCGCGTTCGCCGGCCTGCTCGCGGTCAGGGTGCATCTCTGCCGGCCCCGCGACCCCGAGGCGAAGGGCCTGGTCGAGCGCGCGAACGGCTACCTGGAGACCAGTTTCCTGCCCGGCCGCACCTTCACCGGCCCTGACGACTTCAACGCCCAGCTGACCGCCTGGCTGCAGGTCGCCAACCGCAGGCAGCACCGCTCGATCGACGCCCGGCCGGCGGACCGCTGGGAGGCCGACCGGGCCGCGATGCTCACCGTCCCGCCCGTCACCCCGCCCAACTGGTGGCGTTTCCACACCCGCCTCGGCCGCGACCACTACATCCGCGTCGACACCTGCGACTACTCCGTCCACCCCCGCGCGATCGGCCACCGCGTCATGGTCCGCGCAGACAACGAGGAGATCACCGTCACCTGCGGCAACGACATCGTCGCCCGGCACACCCGCTGCTGGGCCAGACACCAGACCCTGACCGACCCCGAGCACGCCGCCGCGGCCAACGCCCTGCGAGGCGAGGTCACCCACCAGCAGGCCGCCCGCGCGCACGCCGCCCGGGCCGCACTCCTGGCCCCGGACAGCCTCGGCATCGAGGTCGAGCAACGCGAACTCCACTCCTACGACCGCATGTTCACCCTCATCGAGGGCGGCGCCGGAAAGGAGGACACCTGATGACCCGCACCGCGACCGCCACCAGTCGCACCACCACGACCGACACGGCCAAGCAGAACGGCCAGGCGGCCCGAACGGGCCGGCAGACCGCCGCCGACCTGGCCTTCCTCGCCCGCGCGATGAAGGCCCCCGCGCTGCTCGACGCCGCCGAGCGCCTGGCCGAGCGCGCCCAAGCGGAGTCCTGGACCCACACCGAGTACCTGGTCGCCTGCCTGCAGCGCGAGGTCTCGGCCCGGGACAGCCACGGCGGCGAGGGCCGCATCCGCGCGGCCCGCTTCCCGGCGGTCAAGACCATCGAGGAGCTCGACCTCGCCCATCTGCGGGGCATGACGCGCCAACAACTCGCCCATCTGGGAACATTGGACTTCATAGCGGCCAAGGAGAACGTGGTCTTCCTCGGACCGCCGGGCACCGGCAAGACCCACCTCGCCACCGGACTCGCGGTCCGGGCCTGCCAGGCCGGGCACCGGGTCGCGTTCGCCACCGCCTCCCAGTGGGTCGACCGTCTCGCCGCAGCCCACCAGGCCGGCCGGCTCCAGGACGAACTGGTCAGGCTCGGCCGTTACCCGCTGATCGTGATCGACGAGGTCGGCTACATCCCGTTCGAACCGGAGGCCGCGAACCTGTTCTTCCAGCTGATCTCGAACCGCTACGAGAGGGCCAGCGTGATCGTCACCTCGAACAAGCCCTTCGGGCGCTGGGGAGAGACCTTCGGTGACGAGACCGTCGCCGCCGCCATGATCGACCGACTCGTCCACCACGCCGAGGTCCACTCCCTCAAAGGCGAGTCCTACCGCATGCGCGGCCGCGAACTCGGCCGCACCCCGACCACCAGCAACGACTGAACAAGACCGCACGATGGCCCACGATTGACCCGATCAGACCGGCCCGATTTCAGCCGTTGCCGACACGGGGGTCATCGGTGCGAGCGTCAGTCGTCCGTGGCTGTGCCGGCCCCGGTGCATTCGTAGATCCAGCCGGCGGGAGCATCGGCCGGAACAGGCGGGCGTGCCGGTGCGAACACCAGGGCCGGTATGGGATCCGGTCAGGGCAGCGCATGCCGGGGTCCGGAGCGTCGGGGGAGGGGGCTTCCCGGGCGCTTGGGGCGGATTGCGTGGCCGTCGGCGGGCTCGGACTCCGCCGGCGGTGCCGGGCGGCGACGGGCGCCGTGCGAGCTGCCCGCCAGGGCGTGCGGATCCGCGCCCCTGCCCCGGCAGCCGGGTGCGCTGCCGGGGCCGGGTACGTGCGGGGTCAGGCGGGCTGCTCGGCGGTGTGCAGGGCGCTCACCTCCGCCGCGGTCAGGGCCCGGTCGTAGGCGTGGACCAGGTCGACCGAGCCGTTCCAGAAGTCGCCGTTCTGGCCGTTGTACTTGGCGCGGCCGACCGCGAGCGGGCCGGTGCCGACGTCGGCCGGGCCCGCCGGGACGGAGGCGGCGAGGGTGCCGTCCACGTACAGCCCGATGGTGGCGCTCGCCGCGTCGTGCACGCCGACCAGGTGGTACCAGCGGCCGAGCTGCGGGGTGATCGGCAGCCGGGCGCGATTGCCGCCGGGCAGGCTGAACGCGAACGCCCCCTGGCCGTACTGCAGGTAGAAGGGGTTCTCGATGCGGCGGCCGTCCTGGCTGACCGCGGTGGCGTAGTTGCCGGGCAGCGCGTCCAGGGTGACCCAGGCCGACACCGAGTAGCTCTTGGTGGTGTCGAGCACCGGGCCGGCCGTCTGCGCGTACTGGCCCTGGCCGTTGAACTTCAGGGCGCTGCCGCTGACGCCCGGCGCCCAGGTGGTGCCGCCGGTCAGGGCGAGGTCGGCCTTGTTGGGGCCCTGGTCGGCGGCGGCGGTGCCGCTGCCCTCGTCGAGTGCCCAGGAGCCGCCGCCGTGCAGCTCGGAGCGGGCCCCGGCGTTCGCACCGGCCGCGATGACCTTCAGGTTGACGGCGCGGACCTGCGCCGCGTCGACCTTGATCTGCCGCCGGTCGTACGTCCAGAGGCCGTTGAGCTCGTTCTCCAGGTCGGTGACCTGGGTGTAGACCGAGCCGGAGAGCTCGGCGCCGGCGGCCGCCAGGTAGAAGGTCTCGGTGTTCTGCACGTACCTCTGGGTGAGCGCGGCCTTGTCGGCCACGCCGCTGTAGATCACCGCCGGGGCGCCGGGCCACAGGTGGCCGGGGGAGCGGAGGGTGAAGCCGCCGTGCTCGCCGTCCATCGCGGCCCGCGTGGCGTCCGGGAACGCCGGGTCGGTGTTGCCGTAGTCGTGGTGGTCGATGATGTCGCCCTTGCCGGAATCACCCTTGGAGGCGCAGCAGTTGACCCCGCTGTGGGCGTTGACCAGCCGGGACGGGTCGGCCGCCCGGACGGCCTCGGTCAGCTTGCCGGTGGCCGTGCGGTCCCACTCGCCCCAGCCCTCGTTGAAGACGATCCAGCCGATCACCGACGGCGAGTTGTGCAGCAGCCTCATCTCGGCCATGCCCTCGTCGACGAACTCCTGCTGCCCGGCGGCGGTGCTGTAGTCGCCGGAGACGAAGTCCTGCCAGACCAGCAGGCCCAGCCTGTCGGCCTGGTAGTACCAGCGCGGCGACTCCACCTTGATGTGCTTGCGGACGGCGTTGAAGCCCAGGTCCTTCTGCGCCTTCAGGTCGAAGGCGATCGCGGCGTCACTGGGCGCGGTGTAGAGGCCGTCCGGCCAGAAGCCCTGGTCGAGTTGGGCGAGTGAGAAGATCGGCTTCCCGTTGAGGACGAGCTTCCGATAGCCGCCGACGTCGGCGAGGGCGATCTTCCGCATGCCGAAGTAGCTCTTGACGGTGTCGGTGGACTTTCCGCCGGTCAGGGTGACCTTGAGGTCGTAGAGGTACGGGTCGTCGGGCGTCCACAGGTGCTGGTCGGCCACCGGCAGGTGCAGCAGGGTGTTGGCGGGGCCGCTGATCGAGCCGACGGTGGTGCCCCTGGCGTCCTTGGCGACCGCCTTGACGATCGTCCCGGCGGGCGCGCCGGGGGAGTTGACGGTGACGGCGAGGGTGCCGGTGTCGATGTCGGGGGTGGTGGTGAGGCTGTCGATCGAGGTGGTGGCGACCGGCTCCATCCAGACGGTCTGCCAGATGCCGGACGACTGGGTGTAGACGATGCCGCCGGGGGAGTTCGACTGCTTGCCGATCGGCTGGTCCGCCCCGGCCGTGTCGGTGACGGCGACCACGATCTCCTGCGGGCCGGTGCCCCTGAGCGCGTCGGTGATGTCCGCGCCGAAGCCGGTGTAGCCGCCGGTGTGCTCGGCGACTTCGGTGCCGTTGACCCAGACGGTGGCCCGGTAGTCGACGGCGCCGAAGTTCAGCTTGAGGCGCTGCCCGCGGCCGATCTTCCAGTTCTTCGGCACGGTGACGGTGCGCCGGTAGAACATGTGGTCCTCGTGCCGTTCCAGACCGGACAACTGGGACTCGACGGGGTACGGGACGATGATCTTCTCGCCCAGGTCCTTGCCGAAGACCGGCTGCTCGCCCGCGCCGGCGGCCGCGAACTGCCAGGGGCCGTCGAGGTTCAGCCAGTCGTCGCGGACCTGCTGCGGCCGCGGGTACTCCGGCAGCGGGTGATTCGGGTCGACCTTGTCGCCGAACGGTGTGGTGAGGCGGTGGGTGGAGGCGTTCGCCGCGGTGCGCACGATCTGCGGGACGGCCTCGCCGTCGGCGGTCAGGCCGCCCGCGCCGTCGTAGCGCACCCGGACCTGCTGGCCCTTCTGCACCGGCTCGGCGAGCTTGACGATCAGCGACCGCTTGTCGTCCGAGGCGACCGAGACGGACCTCACCGGCATCGGCGTGGTGTCCGCCTCGATCCGCAGGTGGTCGGCGACGCCCGCCGCACCGCCGACCCTGCCGTCGAAGGTGGCCTGCAGCCTGAGACCGTCCTCGGCTACGGACAGCGCCACCGGGTAGACGCTGAAGCCGGCGGGCGGCGTGAAGGCCGACTCCGGCACGATCTGCTTGGGCAGCACCGGGCTGGACCAGCGCAGGAACATGTTGGCGCCGCCGACGTCCTGGAACATCTCCAGCCTGACGTCGTGCCGCTCGCCGGCGCCCAGGTGCAGGGCGGCGCTGGTCTGCTCCCGGTCCCAGTCCGGCACCCAGTGGTCGACGACGGGCTTTCCGTCGACGAACAGGCGGAAGCCGTTGTCGCCGATCGCGTAGAAGGTGTAGTCGCCGGTCGCGGGGGCCTGGATCTGTCCGGTCCAGCGGGCCGTGGTGTTCTCCTGGCGGCCCGTCATCTCCTGGAACGCCCCGGCCAGCCCGGGCAGGTTGATCTCCGGGTCGAGCGTGACCCCGCCGAGTTCCGCGAAGTCGCGGGCCCCCGGGGCCGACATCCGGTAGTACTCGCCCTTCAGTCCGTGCACCTGGGCGTTGGGGTCGGCGGTGGCGAAGGTGGTCGTCCGGTCGGCGGGTTCGGCCGCCGACGTGCCGGGGACCAGGCCGACCACCGGGAGCGAGAGCGTTGCTGCCAGCAGCAGCGACCACATCCTGCGCCCGGTCCGGCGGGCTGGCTGTCGTTTCATGCGGCTCCTCACAGAGGGGTGGGGGCGAAGGTGTGGGTGGTGGGGCACTCCTCGGCCGGCGGACCGCCCGGCGAGGGACGTGGACGGCGAGGACGTGGATGGCGGGGGACGTGGACGGCGACGCCCCGCACGGCCCGGCCGCGGGGGTGGTCGGGCCCTCGCGTCGGGGCAGTGCGGCTGGGTGGGTTCGTCGGGGCGGCGGCGTAGGGGGACACGGAGGTCGGCTCGGAGGCGGGCCAGGTCGTGCTCGGCCCGGAGCGCCGATGGCAGGGGGCGCGGAGTCGTCCGGCGCGGCAGTGGGCACACCGCAGCACCCGTCCGCCGGTCGGTGATCGTGGTGCCGGACAGGCCGGGTGACGACTCGTTGCAACGTTGGAAAAGCGGACAGGCAGAATGACAGCACGGCCCTGTGGTCGTGTCCACCCCTTGGGGCGGACGTGTCGCGGGAAGCTTTTCCGAGCGCCCGATCCGCCCCTGTTCCGCCTCGGCGCGCGGCGGTGACGGAGCGTCGGTCGTCGGCCGGGTCGCGGACCGGTCGGGCGCCGGCATGCCGAGATCGGCCACTGATCAGCGCAGATGACGAGACGGCAGCCGGGGCGCCGGCTGCGGACCTCCTGCGGTCCCGGCCGACGGCCCCGGCTGCCACCTCGGCCGCGCCGGTGCCCGGGCGGCGAGGAAACAACGCGCCGGAAGCGCAAGGAATGCGTGCACGAATCGAATGGTCGGGGGAGATGGTCCGGGCTCCCCGGGAATCCGCAGGAAATCCACCGGTGCGGCTGGTGCGCCATTTCTCGTCGCGGATGAAACGGTCACCGAGAGGTGCGCGGGTGACATTGTGTGATATTCCTGCCGTGCCCTTGCCGTTGGCTCGCGACCCGGCGTCCACTGGAAGTGGAACCGTCCACGCGCACCTGCCCATGAGCGGTGCATCCGGCGCGGGCTGCCGGTCCGACCGGACGAAACGATTACGTCGGGCCGTACAGGGCCGGGATGTCCCGGTCATGGCGACGATGTCCCGCGCACCTCGCGCGCCGGATTTCGAAGGACAACACAGCCCGGCGCAGCAGGCCGACCTCCTCGTCCCCCATCCCCTGGCGGCGCCGTGCACGCCCGGCTACCCGTCCCAGCTGGGGACTTCGGAGAGTGACTGGGGCGAGGTGGACACGGTCGTCGACCACATCATCCTGCACCGGAACGTGTCGAAGGTGGCGCTGGTCGGATGGTCGGCCGCCGCCTTCCAGCTCGGGCCGTACACGCTGCAGCATCCGCAGAAGGTGGCGAGCCTTCTCCTGCTCGCGCCGATCTTCCCGCCGAAGGGTCGGGCCTCGAAGGCCGGCACCAGGTTCGACCCGCCGGTGCCGCTGCCCGTCTCCTCGCCGGCGGCGACGTTCGGCTTCCCGATGAACCTCAGCTCCAGGGAGACGTTCGGGAGCGCCTGGGACAGGGAGCTGCACTGCCCGAAGCAGCGCGAGGACGGCATGGTGGACTAGGTGTGGGCCGAGATCACGGCCAGCGACGCGGTGGGCCGCGGCTGGGGGCCGCCTGGGTCCGGTGGAGTGCCGCAGGGCGTGTTGCGGGTCAGGAATTCCCTCTGGTGGGGCCGGAATTCGACCACCGTGCCGCTGGACGGCGCGCTCGGCGGGCGGGTGCCGGTGCTCATCGTCCACGGGGAGTACGGCACACGCAGGCGAACACCCCGGAGTCGGCCGGGCCGCTGCTGCATTTCTCGGTGCCCGACCTGTAACGCCGCCATTCCGGGCCCGCACAAGCCGATGTTCCGGATCGCCTGTGCCGGGCACTCCATGGCCTGGGAGCGGAAGTCCAAGGTGCTGCAGCGGATCTCCCGGCAGTGGCTCGACGAGAAGTCCGTCGAGGGTCTGTCGAGCGGGAGTTACCACCTGGACGAGGGCGGCGTCCTCACGCCGGCTGCGTAGCGGGATCCGGCGGCCGGGCCGCGGGCCCGGTCCCGCACTGCGGGACCGGGCCCGGACCGCGCCGGGGGCGCTACCGGCCGGGGCGGGCGCGGAGCCGGCTCAGCTGGTGCCTCCGTTGACCACCGGGCTCTGGATGGCGCCCACGGTGAGCTGCCGCCGGGTCAGGATCTCGTCGTAGGTGCCGTCGGCGACCACCCGCCGCATCGCCTTCGCCAGGACGTCGCGCAGGCGCGAGTCGCTCTTGCGCAGGGCGATCCCGTACGGCTTGGGCTGGAGCTGCGGTCCGGCGATGTCGAAGGCCTGGCCGCCGGCGACGGCCTGGGAGTTGTACAGGGCCTTCGGGTAGTCGGTGACGTAGGCGTCGGCCCGGCCGGCGCGCAGGTTCTCCATGGCCGCGGCGTCGTCCGCCGTCTCCAGGACCTGCAGCGGCTTGCCGAGCTGATCGCAGACCGACTTCTGGCGCTGGGCGAGGTCGTTGTGCGTGGTGCCCTTCTTGACGGTGACGCCGTGCCCGCACAGGTCGTCGACCTTGGCGATCTTCGCAGGGTTGCCCTTGCCGACCATGATGCCGATGCCGGCCATGTAGTAGTCGACGAAGTCGACGCCGTCGTTGATCTGCTTGCCGTTCTTGTCCAGCCCCTGCCGGCGGTTGAGGTTGTCGGTGATGCCGGACATCGCGATGTCGTACTTCTTGTCGAGCAGTCCGGGCAGCACGTTGCTGAACGGGCCGACGTCCTGGAACTCGAGCTTGACGCCGAGGACCTTGGCCATCGCGGCGGCGAGGTCCGGGTCGAGGCCGTCGGGCTGGCCCGCGGAGCCGCGGAAGACCACCGGTGCGGCGGTCAGGGAGGCACCGATCCGGATCACGCCGGCCTTCTGGACGGCCTCGGGGAGCTGGTCGTGGAGATCCGCTTCGTTCTTGCCGGAGCCGCCCGCACCGCAGGCGCTCAACAGCAGGACGGAGGACAGGGCGGCGGTGGCGGCAGCGCGGCCGCGCGCGGACAGAGGAGTCATCGTTTTCCCAGGTCGTTGCAGAGCGTGGCAAGTTCGGGACGCGACGATGACAGGCTGTGCCGAAGTCTCTCACTGGCCCCGCTCCGGTGAGATGCGCCGTCCTCGGCCGCCGAGGCCGACCGGGTGATGCCCGGCGGCCACCGAGGGGACGCTGTACGGGCCGATGATAGTTCGTACGGCCGTGGACACGACAGCCGGGGTCCGTCGCGCCGGCGCGGCTTGCCGCGGGCCGGTCGGCGCGCTTTAATAAATGAACAGGCATTTATTAATGAGGAGGGCAGACGATGGCCGGACGCCCCCGCGGCATCGACGACCTGGTGATCCTGCGCGCGACCGCCGAGGTGATCGGCCGGGCCGGCCCGGCCGGGCTGACGCTGGCCGCCGTGGCGCGGGAGGTCGGCCTGGTGCCCGGCACCCTCGTCCAGCGGTTCGGCTCCAAGGGCGGACTCCTGGCGGCGCTCGCCCGGCAGTCCGCGAAGGACGCCGACGCGATGCCCGAGCGCCTGCGCGGCGATCACGAGACGGCACTCGACGCGCTGGCGGCGCTGGTCACGGAGTGGCTGGCCCCCATGGACACGCCCGAGCGGTTCGCCAACCACCTGGCCCTCCTGTGCGCGGACCTCACGGATCCGCAGCTCCACGAGCACGCCCTGACCGCGCACCGCGCGCAGCACCGGGCGATCGAACGGCTCCTGGCGGACGCCGTCGCCGCCGGCGAGCTCCGCGCCGGGACGGACACCGCCGCCATGGCCGGCTCCGTGCAGGCGATGACCGCCGGTGCCGGCCTGGTCTGGGCGCTGGAGCGCAGCGGCACCCTCGCCGAGCGGATCGCGCCCGAGCTCCGCACCGTGCTCGCCGCGCACCTCGCCCCCGCCCCCCACCACGACACCCCGGAGGAAGCATGACGCCCGACCCGCGCCCGCTCGCCGGAAAGGTGGCCCTGGTCGCCGGAGGCACCCGCGGCGGCGGCCGCGGCATCGCCGTCGAACTCGGCGCCGCCGGCGCCACGGTGTACGTTACCGGCCGCAGCAGCAGCGCCGGCCGCTCCGACCTCGACCGCCCGGAGACCATCGAGGGGACCGCCGACCGCGTCACCGCCGCCGGCGGTCTGGGCATCCCCGTCCGCACCGACCACAGCCGGCCCGAGGAGGTCCGGGCGCTGGTCGAGCGGATCGCCGCCGAGCAGGACGGCCGGCTCGACGTCCTCGTCAACTCGGTCTGGGGCGGCGACACGCTGACGGACTGGGCGCACCCGCTGTGGGAGCAGGACCTCGACACCGGCCTGCGGCTGCTCCGCCGGGCGGTGGAGACCCACATCGTCACCAGCCGGTTCGCGCTGCCGCTGATGGTCGCGCGCGGCAGCGGCCTGGTCGTGGAGGTCACCGACGGCAACACCGCCCGCTACCGCGGGTCCTTCTTCTGCGACATGGCGAAGTCCGCGGTCGTCCGGCTCGCCGTCGCACAGGCCGCCGAGCTGAAGCCGCACGGCGTCGCGGCCGTGGCGATCACCCCCGGCTTCCTGCGCTCCGAGGCGATGCTGGAGCACTTCGGCGTCACCGAGGCGAACTGGATCGACGGCGCGGCGAAGGACCCGAACTTCGCCCACTCCGAGACCCCGGCCTACCTGGGCCGGGCGGTGGCCGCGCTCGCCGCCGACCCCGGCGTCATGGCCAAGACCGGCCGCGCCCTGGCCACCTGGGGCCTGTACCGGGAGTACGGCTTCACCGACGTCGACGGCACGCAGCCCGACTTCGCCGCCCACTGGGCGAAGAACCTGGAGGCGGAGTACGGGCCGCTCGGAGACCCGCTGTGACACCGCGGGCGGCGGCCCCGGGTGTGCGGTGGCGTCAGGCGTCCAGGAGGACACCCGGGTTGAGGATGCCGTGCGGGTCGAGGGCGTTCTTGGCGGCGCGCAGAGCCAGCGCGAAGGGCTCCGGGCGCTGGCGGTCGTAGCCGGGGCGGTGGTCGCGGCCGACGGCGTGGTGGTGGGTGATGGTGGCCCGGTGGCGGTGCAGCACCTCCGCCGCCACGGTCTTGAGGTCGTCCCAGACGGCCACCTCCTCGCCCGGCCGGCCGGCGGCGACGACGGTGAAGTACGGGGCCGCGCCGTCGGGGTAGACGTGGGTGAGGCGGCAGTTGACGACCGCGGGGTGGCCGGTGGCCGCCTGCGCGGCGGCCCCGACCTCGCGGCGGACGTCCTCGATCAGGGCCGGGATCCGGTCCCAGGTGGCCGCCGTCTCGAAGGTCTCCACGACGGCTCCCATCCGGGCGAGGCCGTCACGCAGGTACGGCATCCGCAGGAAGGCGGCGCGCCAGGCGCCGACCGCGGCGTCGGACGCTGCGTCAGGCCGGGTGCCGGGTCCGGTGCCGCCGGGCGGGGTGACGGCGCCGTTGGCACGGGCCAGCTCCACGGCCCGGGCGAGCCGGTGCTCGACCGGCGCGGTGGCCGATTCGAAGCCGAGGACGAGGACGGCGGACCCGTTGCGGGAGGCACCGGAGAGCGCGGCCTCGCCGGCATCCAGCAGCCGGCAGTTCGCGGGCGCCAGGTCGGACTGGGCGACGGCGCGGACGGCCTCCAGCGCGGCCCGGAAGTCGGTGAACGCCACCGCGGCGGAGGCCTTGTGGCGGGGGCGCTCCTGCAGGCGCATCCAGGCCTGGGTGATGACGCCGAGGGTGCCCTCCGAACCGAGGAAGAACCGGTCGGGGGAGGGCCCGGCGCCGGACGCCGGGAGCCGCCAGGAGGTGCCGGTGCCGGCCGGCGTGACCACCCGCAGGGACTGGGTGAAGTCGTCGATGTGGGTCGGGCCCGTCGCGTAGTGTCCGCCCGCCCGGGTGGCGAGCCAGCCGCCCAGCGTGGAGAACTCGAAGCTCTGCGGGAAGTGGCGCAGCGTCAGGCCGTGCGGCCGCAGCCGGTCCTCCAGGGCCGGGCCGAGGATCCCCGCCTGGACGAGCGCGGACCGCCCGACGGTGTCGATCTCCAGCACCCGGTCCATGGCGGTGAGGTCGAGGGAGAGCACGGCGCGGTGCGCGTCGCCGCGGTACTCGACGCCGCCGACCACCGAGGAGCCGCCGCCGTAGGGGACCACAGCCACGTCGTGCCCGCCGGCCCACTCCAGCAGGTCGGCCACGTCCTGGTCGCGGGCCGGGCGGGCGACGAGGTCGGGGATCCGGCCGGGGCGGCCGCGCAGGGCGCGGGCCACGTCCCGGAAGGCCTTGCCCATGGCGTGGGCGGCCCGGTCCTCGGGATCGGCGGTGACCAGGGGCGCCAGACTGCGCGGGGCCTGCACGGCCGGCGCGCCGATGCGCAGGTCGGCGACCTTCGGCAGGGGCAGCGGGCGGGCGAGCGTGCCGGGGACGAGGGCGCCCGTCGCGATGCACTCGGCGTCGTCCGGGTGGGCGTCGGCCCACCCCCAGCCCCACCATGAGCGGGTGCGGTGCGTGCGGGGCGCGGTGGCCTCGGACATGACGGGTCGTCCCTCCGGCTGCGACGGTGAACTTACCATGCGGTAAATTACCATAGGGTAAGATCCAGGGCATGGCAATCCCCCCTTCCCGGCCGGGCACCAAGGGCGTCCCGCGGGCCGAGCGCGAACGGCAGATCCTCGCCGCGGCCACCGAGGAGTTCGGCCGCCGCGGCTACGAAGCCACCTCCGTCGCCGCCGTCGCGGCCCGCGTCGGCGTCACCAAGACCCTGCTGCACCAGTACTTCGGGCCCAAACAGGACCTCTACCTCGCCTGTCTGACCCCCGTCGGCGACCGCCTGCTGGCCGCCGTCCGCACCGCCATGGACGCCGACGGCGGCACCGGCCCGCAGACCCCGCTGCGCGTGCTGCACAACCTCTTCACCGCCCTGGAAGGACAGCGCGAGGCCTGGTTCGTCCTCTACGACACCTCACTGCCCGCGGACAGCGAACCCGCCCGCCGCGCAGCCCACTACCGCGCCGCCGTCGACGACATGGCGGCCGCCGGCACCCTCGACGTCCTCGGCCGCACGGGCTCCGCCGACCCCCTCGACGCGGACGCGCTCGCCCATGCCTGGCGCGGCCTCGCCACCGCCCTGGTCCGCTGGTGGATCAGACACCCCGACCAGACCGCGGACGCCATGGCACAGCGCTGCGACCGCCTGTTCGCCGCCGCCCGCGGCGCCCTCGGGCCGGCCTGACCGCACGCGCGGCTCGGCCCACCACGGGGCCCCGGCGGGGCGTCAGGACGGGCCGGTCGAGATCCAGACCTTGACGGTGGTGCCCGGGTCGATCCGGCTGCCGCTGTCCGGCTCCTGCTTCACGACCTGGCCGCGCGGCCAGACGCTGTCCGACACGGACTGCTCCTCCAGCTTCAGCCGACCGATCTCCGCGCAGGCGCGCGCCGTCTCCACGGACTTGTACTCGAGCAGCGGCGCCACCGGGTTCTCCCCGGTCGAGCGGTCGCAGCCGGACAGGTCGCCCACCGCGCGGGGGTCGCCGCCGGTCGAGATCCAGACCTTGACGGTGCCGCCGACCGCGATGTCCTCGGACTCCGGCTCCTGACGGGAGACCTGGCCCGCGGGGGTGTTCGGGTCCTGGATCTTGGCGACCTCCTCCAGCTTCAGGTGCGCGATCTCGGCGCAGACCCGGGCCGTGGCCGCCGTCCGGCCCTTGAACCAGGGGGTGGAGATCTTGCCGTGCCGCTCCTCGAGCTCGCACATCGCGAGATCGCCCTTCGCCCGCGGATCGCCGCCCTGGGACACCCAGATGGTGACGGTAGCGCCCCGCTTCACCGTCCGGTCGCTGTCCGGCTCCTGCCGGGTGACGGTGTCCTTGTTGCTCTTGGTGCCGCTGACCGTCTTCCGGTCCACCGTGAGGCCGGCGATCTCCGCACAGGTCTGCGCCTCGGCCGCCGACATGCCGGTGAACGAGGGCGGGCTGAAGCTGCCGTCCCGGGACACGTACCGATCGCAGCCCAGATAGGGCCCGGTCGCGCGCGGGTCCGGGGTGTGGGAGGCGGTCCCCGGGAACAGGAACTGCCCGCCCAGCACGCTCGCGGCCACCACGATGGCGGCGACCGGGACCGCCGCCAAGGCGAACACCGTGAGGTACCGCGCGACGCGGCGGGAGTGCTCCCGCCGCACCTGCGCGGCGAACCGCAGGCCGACCGTGAACGGGTCCGTCGTGACACCGTCCGCCGAACCGGTTCGTATGGTGAACCAGTCCTCCGTGCCGCGGCCGGGAGCGGCTCCGCCCGGGGTGCCGCCCGGACCGCTCCCGCCCGTGACGTTCTCGTCCGTGGCGCGTCCGTCCGTGACGTCCTCGTCCGTGACGCTTCCGGCCGTGACGGTGGAGGCGGCGTGCAGCCCGTCCACCACCGTCGGGGCCCGACCGGCGCGCAGCCGGCGGATGTCGTCCGCCATCGCCCGGGCGCTCGCGTACCGCCCGTCGGGATCCTTCACCAGGGCGCGGGCCACCACCGCGTCGACGCCCGGAGGCAGCGACGCGTTGAGGGCGGACGGCACCGGCGGCGGCTGCTGGACGTGCTGGTACAGCACACCCATCGTCGACTCCCCGTCGAACGGCACCCTGCCGGTGGCCAGTTCGAACAGCATGCAGCCGACCGAGTACAGGTCGGAGCGGGCATCGGCCGGCTTCCCCCGCGCCTGCTCGGGGGAGAGGTACTGGGGCGTGCCGAGGACCGTACCGGTGCGGGTCATCGCGGTGGCGTCCGACTGCAGCGCCAGGGCGATGCCGAAGTCCATCACCTTGACCGTGCCGTCGTCCGTCGTCATGACGTTGGCGGGCTTGATGTCCCGGTGGACCAGCCCCTGCCCGTGGCTGTGGTCCAGTGCTTCCAGCACGGCCTCGGTGACGGCCAGCGCACGGTCCAGCGGCACCGTCCGTCCGGCCGGATCCGCCGCCCGCTCCCGGACGAGCTCGCGCACCGAGCGGCCCGGCACGTACTCCATGACGATGAACGGCACCACGCCGTCCGGCCCGGTGTCCTCCCCGGTGTCGTGCACGGCCACGATGCCCGGGTGGTTGAGCGCAGCGACCCGCTGCGCCTCCCGCCGGAAGCGCTCGCGGAAGGACGGGTCGCGCGCCAGGTCCGCGTGCAGGGTCTTCACCGCGACGGTACGGCCGAGCACCGTGTCGTGGGCCCGGAACACCGACCCCATGCCGCCCTCGCCGAGCGGTGACTGCAGGACGTAACGCCCCTGCCCGACCGCTCCCAGCGCCCCGGCGTTCCCGGTCTTCCCGACGTCCATCGGCCCCCGCCTCGTCCCCCTGCAGCCGCCCGGTGCGAGGCCCCGCCGATCGTGTCGCGGGCGACGGTCCTCGACCGGCCGTCACCCGCGGGTTCCGGCCGCCCGGCCGGCGGTCTGTGCATGTCAGGCGCGACCGTACCGTGCCGCCCGTCGGCGCGTCGAACCGGTAACCCGTGGTCGCGCGATCGCCCGGTCGTCAGCGCCCGTAGTATCCCTCGACGGGGATGCGGGCCTCCGCGAACAGTGCCGGACCGTCCTGCGCCACCACCGGCCAGGCACCCGACTCCGGGTTCAGTTCGACGAGTTGCGCGGTGGAGAGTGCGAGGACGACGCGGCCCAGCCCGGAGCGGAGGATGCCGCCGGCGCACATCCCGCACGGCCGGCAGGTTGTCAGCCTCTTCCGGAATGTGACGACGTTGTGCAGTCGGCAGACTGCCGGCTTGTCAGGCCGGTGCCGGCGCTGACTGGGAGAGGTCGTCAGAGGTGTCGGACCAGCTCCGGGACCAGTGAGATGACCGCGGGTACCAGCAGGTAGAGGGTGATCCCGGTCATGGCCCTGCGGGTCGCAACGGGCAGCACCGGAACGGACCACACCTGCGCTACCGCTGCGTCACGCTCGGCGGGAGGCATATCGCTCGTGTGCAGCGATCGGGCGTAGGCCTGCTTGACGGCCAACGCAGAGTGGTAGCCGATGGATGAGGGGTCGATGATCAGTACCGTGTCCACCACCGTCACCCCTACCACCACGAACAGCATCCAGGGTGCGGCGGGCAGCCAGACCATGAAGAGGACGAGCAGGCCGACCAGGTGGGCCAGGGCGGAACTGTAGGTCCACAGCATGAACTGGCGCAGGGTGCGCAGCCCATGGAACCCATCGCTGTCGAAGCCCATGTTCGGGGTCACCCCGAAGCCCAGCGCTGCGGACCGCTTCAGGTAGACGGCAAAAATGACACCCATCACCAGCTGCTTGGCCAGAAAGTAGAAGGCATACGTGCCGGCCGCGCACAGGGCCAGCGCCAGATCCGGGTGGGTGTGCCAGTTGGCCCACCAGCCGGCGTACGCCTCAGAGCGCCAGACCGTGTCCGGGAGCGTGGTCAAGTTCCACCTCTCCAGAAGGCCGTAGTCGTTGACGCAGGCGTACAGCAAGGACGTGCCCACCGCCATAGCCGCCATGATGGCCGCCGAGACGTCCCGGAGGCCGAGCGCGGCGAACCAGCTGTTGGTTCTGGCGATCAGCCGGTTGAGCTGCCGGATCTGGCACGCGGACAGCTGAGCCGCACCCCCGTTGCGCTCATTCATCGACACGAAGTCGGCGATGGCCCGCACTTGTTGGCAGCAGAATATGGGGGTGACGAAGATGACGGCCAGGACGATGAGGCCGGCCGGGTCCTGTAGCAGCGACACGGGCCGCGTCCCTGCGGTCGCCGGCCACCTCAGCGCTCCCCCGACCTCGGCCAGTTCCAGCAGTGTCACCGAGGAGAAGAGGCTGATCAGCAGGAACCGGGCCTTGGGTGTCAGCGACAAGTTCAGGCGGATCAGAAGGCGAGCCGTGCCCCGCAACGGACGCGGCACCCTTGCGAAGCCAGCGCATCGCACGACGGACACCGGCGGGTGCGGACGTGCGGAAGACAGCCCCGATCAGCTGCGGCTCCAGGGCATTGAGCTGCGCCATCCGCCCCCCCCCGATCGTGACATCACATCGTTGTCCTTGCACAGCAAGCATGATCATCCTGGTGTAGAGGAGGTCTACGTGTCCGAGCCGCACGGCTCGGCGGGCTCGATCCCTGGGTCAGATGCCCCGATGACTTTGAGCGTCAGGGCGGGAACGGGCCCGCGCACGAGTAGTCGGCTACTCGTGTGCGGGCATGCGCACCTCTCAAGTGCTCGAAGAGCGCATCGGTGTGAGCGGAGAGAGAGTCGTGGAATTCGGACAGTCACGGACGCCGCGTCACGTCCGGGAATCCCACATCCGAGCAGGTCAAGGCCGGACGAGGTGGAACAGCAAGCTCAGAGGTGGTCCCAGCCTGAAGTCGATACCCTGAGCCGGGTGTTCGCCGCCCGCCGTGCAGACACCCGTGGCGGGGTCGTACCCGGCGAAGATCATCACATGATGCGTGGTGCAGTAGCGCCACTGGTTCTGTCCGCGCGACAGGTCGTGCCGGGCGTACGGCAGGGCGAAGTCCTATCCAGCCGGGCTGTGCTTCGTGGGGCCGTCCGCCGGGCAGGTTCCGTGCTCGTCGTTGCGGTCGTAGCAGAGGGACTTGCACTTGCCGCAGAATCGCCAGCCCTCCTGGCCGGAGGCGGGAGAGGCGCCCGCCTCCCGGTGCCGCCCTGCGAGCCGAAACCGACCCGCTGACTCCACGCGAACGCGAAATCGCCGAGCTCGTGGCCGGGGCGCGGACCAACCGTCAGATCGCCAAAAACCTCTTCATTTCCGAACGCACTGTGGAAAGCCACGTCCGCCGCATCCTCGCCAAACGTGGTTACGCCAACCGCACCGAGCTGGCTGCACGATGGGCCGGCCACTGATACTCCAGCGGTAGGTCGTGATCACGGCTGCCCGCCCCGGTACTGGCAGATGGCGATGATCAGGACAGGGACGCGGCCGCGCTCGGCGTGTTCGGTGGCGAGCGCGTCGGCGGCCTGCGGGATGAGGTTGGAGCTGTGCGGGCGGGGGACGCCGCCGACCCGGCCGGCACCCCACCGCAGGCCGGACACGTCAACTCGCCGGTCGCCAGTTGCCGTTCGGCAACCAGCGGCTCTGCCCCCACCGTCATCGCGAGCGCCTCCGTCGGCTGGACGACCTTCTCCCGCGTCAGGCCGTCGCGGTCGGTCCGTTCCGCCTCACCGGTTCGGTGTGTCGGGGGAAGGGCGCGAGGTCGGGCTCGACCCAGCCTGTCCTGGCCGGGGCGCCCGCCAGTGTCGAGGACCGGTAGAAGCGGGTCAGCAGCTTCTTGTCGAGCAACGCGGGGTGCTCGTCGGCGAATGCGTCGAAGTCCGCGGTGTCCGACCGGCCCGCATGGTGACCTACCAACTCGACCCAGGCCCGGCTGGCGGTGGCGTTGTACTTCTGGGGGGCGCCTGCGTAGCGGGCGGTGCGCTGGATCCCGTCTCTGTTCAGGTCCACCGCCGCTGCGGTTCCATGGCGCCGGACGGCCAGTCAGGTCACGTGGACGTGCTGACGGTGCCCGAACCGCTCGGCGGTGGCCATCACCTCGTCCATCAACTGCGTGAACGGCGAAGGCTCCGCGCCCTCGCCGGAGCCGGTCCCGCTCACGAGCCCTCCTTGATCAACGCATCCAGTACGGCATGGAAACCGGCGATCGACTCGGCCGGCAGGCCGTCCAGGGCGCGGCTTTCAAGATCGGCCAGCGTCTGCCCGATCAGGGCGGCCGCCGCCTGCCCGGACTCCGTGAGCTCGATGAGAACCGAGCGGCGGTCGCCGGCCCGCGTGCCGCGGGTGATGTGACCACGTCGCTCCAGCCGGTCGAGCACGCCGGTCAGCGTCGTGGGGCGGGTGCCGACGGCGGCGCCCAGCTGGGACACGGTTCGGCCCTGGCCGTCGGCGAGATTCGCCAGGGCGTTGATCTCGGAGGCGGTCAGGTCCAGATCGACGAGTTCGGTGGCAATCAGCTGCAAGGTGGCGTGAGTCGCACGCTGCAAGGCCAGCAACCCCGAACGCCCGGATGGAACGGATTCGGACTTCGTGGTTTCGGAAAATACGGAATCGGAGTATCCAGGACAAGGCCGTGCCCCACCCCTCGTGGTCACGGTGCTGCCTTCGCGAACGGACCTCCGGGTGATCGCCGGTCGTGCCGCCCCGGCCGTGAACCTGTCACTGCGCAGGCCAGCACGACGGGGTGCGAGGCGCGCCGTGCTCCATGGGCGCAGGCTCTCACCGGCCTGGGACGGTCTGGTTGTCGGAGCAGCACACTGTGGGGTCGAGGTCGAGGCGCACGGCGGGAACTTGCTCGACGTGAGCGAGTCGGAGCGCGACCCCGTCCGGCCGGGCTGGGCCGCCCTCACCGGCGAGGGACCGGTCCTGGACCGCTTGGTGCTCACCCCGCCCGACGATCTCGACCACCCGGCGATGGTCGTCGACGCGAGCCGCTCGCTGTTCGAGGTCGACCCCGACGGGCTCGCGCCCGCGCTTGCCGCGGACCTGGCGACGGCCGGGTAGGGGAGCGGACTTGGCCCGACGGCTGCAACTGCACTCCTGGGCTGCCGACTTCCCCGGCGGAGCGGTCGGGAACGAGGTCAGGCAGCGTGTCGCCCGGGTGCTGGTCTCCCGACCGCGCGCACGTGGCGCGCCTTGTGATCCACCGCCCAGGTCTCGGGCCAGGCGTGGGAGTGGTTCCGGCGAGTGGTGCGCCATCGGGAGCGCAACATCAGATGGGCGGGGCCGCCGGCTGTCGTCGCCTGCACCTTCGCTACGAGCGCAGGGTCGACCACCTCCTCGGCGGCATCGCGGTGTTGCTCATCTGTTTCCGCCTACCGCGCGAACGCGGCGGTAGGGGTTCGGGGGTCACAGGCCGCCCGGGTGGCTGGAGAGCCAGTCGGCGTGCCGGTCACGCATCTGATCCCGTTCCTCCGCCGTCGTGAGGAAGACGTCGGCGCCGCCGTCGTAAGGGTGATGGATGCGGTGCAGTTGGACGTCGGTGATCAAGACGTCCGCCATTTTGTCGTCCGCAACGTCGCGCAGCAGATCGTCGATACAGCCGTGCTGCCAGGGCCGCCTGGCGGCGAAGAGGTGGTAATAGGTGCGGAACTCCGGATCGGGGTCGTCCTCCACCAGCAGGCTCTGCCAGTAGCCGGCATCCGCTCGGTCCGGCGGAACCTCGGGTCCGGTCGTCCACACGGGGGTGATCACGTACACGTCCGTACCAGCGAACAGCTCGTCGAGCACCGTGTTGTAACGGTCGAGGACGACGGCGTACTCGTCCTCGTCCTGCGCGTACCGCTTCGACTCCGGAAGGCTGTGGAAGCGCACCCAGACGTCCCGATAGGGCCCGCGGAGTCGGTGCCCCACCGGAGGGCAGTCAGGCCACCGATGCTGCCACAGCGCCGTCAGCGCAGTCTGCCCGATCCCAGACACCTGCAGCGCACGTCCTCTCAGCTTGGCCGCAACTGGCGACCATGATGCCCGATGCGCCGGCCGTCTCCGTCAACGGTGGCGCCCCCGTCACCGGCCCGGGCGGCACGTGTGTCGACGTCGCGGCCGACGACACCGGCGGCAACTCGGCGGCCGTCCAGCTGTGGGACAGCCAGTCCTGGGCCCTGGACCAGCACTGGTGCCACAACGCCGACAACTCGCTGAGCACGCTCGGCCGCTGCCTGGACATCAACGGCAACGGCACTGCCAGCGGCGCGCAGGTCGAGCTGTGGGACGGCAACGGGGTCGGTGGGCAGAAGTGGGTGCAGCAGGCGGACGGTTCGCTGCGCAACCCGCAGTCGGGGCGTTGTCTGGACGCGCCGAACGGCGCGACCGGCAACGGCACGCGGCTGCAGATCTGGGACTGCAACGGCGCCGCGGCCCAGAAGTTCACCCTGAACTAGAGGTTCACGGCCCGCCGCATCCGCACCACCGCGTCCGCACCACCGCACCCGGGTCGGCCTTGCAGACGGCCGGCTCGGGTGCTGTCCTTGTCCCGTGCCCGATGCCACTGTTGCGATCGTGCGGGCGTGCCTCCGCGAGGGCCGCGGCGGCAGCCCGACCGCCGTGCTGGACGAGGCCGACCTCGGCGAGGCCGACCTGAGCGACGACGCACGCCGCACCGTGCCCGCCCGGACGGGCACCTCGCACGCCGTCTACGTCTCGGCCGCGGACGGCGGACCCGCGGGCCCCGAGGTGTCGCTGCGCTTCTTCACCGCGGCGGGGGAGCTGCCCGCGTGCGGCCACGGGACGGTCGCGGCACTGGCCTTCCTCGCCGAACGTGCCGGGGTCCAGGAGTTCCGGGCCCCCGTCCGTACGCCGGGCCGCGTGTTCACCGGCCACGCCGTCCGGACCGGCGGCCGGTACTCGGCCACCTTCGACCCGGGGCCCGTCGACGTGCGCGAACCCGCGGCCGACGAACACGCCGCCGTCCTCGACGCTCTGGGCCTGACCCCCGACACCCTCACCCCCGACACCCTCACCCCTGACACCCTCACCGCCGACACCCTCACCGCCGACACCCTCACCGCCGACACCCTCGCGCCCGGTGCCCGCATCGCCGCCCTGGGCCGGCCACGGCTGCTCGTCCCCGTGCCCTCGCGAACCGTTCTCGCCGCACTCACCCCGGACTTCGACCGGCTCCGCGCCGCCTGCGACCGCCTCGGACTGCTCGGCTGCTACGTTCACTGCGTCCCGACCGCCGAAGGCCGCCTGGCCGCCCGCATGTTCGCCCCGTCGATCGGTGTCCCGGAGGACATCGCCAACGTCAACAGCACCGCATGCCTCGCCGCCCACCTCGCCCGCACCGGCGTCACCGACCTCACCGTCGACATGGGCGACACCCTCGGCATGCCCGCCACCATCACCGCCGCCGCACAGCCGGGCCCGCACGGCCCACTGATCCACATCGGCGGCGCGGCCACGACGGCACGAATCGTCCGGCCGGCGTGACGACGGAGGAACTCGGCCCCGCCGCCCTCGCCGCTGTCGGCGGCCGGTGCGAGGATCCGTGGACGGACATGCGAGGAGAACCATGGGCACTTGGGACATCGGCCCCTTCGAGAACGACACGGCCGCGGACTGGGCGAACACCCTGGACGACACGGCGCCGGGCGACCGGGAGAGGCTCATCCGGGGCACGCTGATCCGCGCCGTCCGGAATCGGGACGTTCTCGGCTACGGAGACGGTGTCGACGCCGTCGCCGCCGCCGCTCTTGTCGCATCGCAGTGCCCCGGCGGTGAACCCGTCACGACGGTCTTCGGTCCCGAGGAGACCCTGCCGACCTTCGCGGCCGACCTCCGGCTCCTTGCCGCCGATGCCCTCGACCGGGTTCTCGCGGAGGAGTCCGACCTCGCCGAACTGTGGGACGAGTCCGTCAACGGTCCCCGGTGGCGACAGAGCGTCGGCCGCGTTCGAGCGGTCCTCGATCCCCCGCCGCAGGCGGAGGCTCTCTTCGAGATGTAGCGTGCCGACTCGTTCGCGGCCGCAACACCCCGTGGGTCTGACAGCATCGAGGGCATGCAGACCGGGGAGGGGCCGACGCCGTACTTCGCCGTCGGGGAGGGGTATGCGCTCTACCGGGGGCCGTTGACCGACGGATCCTTCCACCACCACGCCGCCTTCCAGGTCGCCGTTGCGGTGGCGGCGGGTGACGTGCTGATCGTCGACGCCTCCGGGGCCGGTCACCGCGGTCCGGCGGTGATCGTGCCGCCGATGGTGCGGCACCGGATGGCGCCGACCCCGGGCGTGCTCACCTGCTTCGTCGATCCGCACAGCGCCTTCGCGGACCGGCTGCGGGCCGCCTGTCGGGAGGGCGTCACCGTGGCCCCCGACCTGCGCGGCCTGGACGAGCAGGAGCTCCGCCGCGCCGGTGGGCTCCGGTCGGCCGAACTGGACCCGCGGCTGCGCGCCGCACTGGACGCCCTGACCGAACGCGGAGCCCCACTGCCCGCAGTCGCCGCGCAGATCGGGCTCTCGCCCCAGCGTCTGCGTGCCCTGTCCCGGCAGCAGTTGGGGCTGCCGCTGACCCGCTGGCGGATCTGGCAGCGGCTGGTGCGCGCGGCCGAGGCGCTGAGCGACGGGCAGACGCTCGCCGAAGCGGCCGTCACGGCCGGGTTCGCCGATCAGGCCCACTTCAGCAGACAGATGCGGGAGATGCTGGGGATGACGCCGTCCGCCGTGCTTCCGGTGCTGCGCCGGTCAGTCGCGACGGGCGGTGTAGACGGAGATCGAGCCGGTGACCGTCGGGACGACCTCCGCCTCGCGCACCGTCCGGAACCCGGCCTCGAACATGAGGTGGGGTAGCACGCCGTCCGCGTTGGGTTGGGTGTCCTCCCTGCCGTCCGCGAACTGCACGGCGCGGAACGCCAGCCGCATGGCCCTCGTCCGCTGCAGCCCGTAGTCGGCGAGCACCAGCCTGCCGCCGGGACGCAGCACGGCGAACATCGCCGCGAGCACCGCCCGCTTCATCGCGAGCGGGCACTGGTGCAGGACGAGGCTGGAGACGACGGCGTCCGCCGATCCGGCGCCCACGATGTCGGCCACCGCGTCCCCGAGGCCGACCCGCCACTCCGGCGTCGCGCCCGCGGCGGCGACCGCGGTCGCGGCCTTCCGCCGCGCCACCGCCAGAACCTCGCGGTCGGGGTCGACGCCGACGATCCGGGCCTGCGGCTCGACCCGGCCGAGCAGCAGGGCCAGCGAGCCCGTACCGCAGCCCACGTCGACGATCACGTCGCCCGGCCGCGGCGCCACGTGCATGGCGAGCAGGCTCCGCCACAGCCGCTCGCGCATCAGGGCGATCACCGGGTCGTAGAGGCGGGTGGGGGCGAAACGGCCGAGGGCCGGGGTGAAGGTCTGCTCAGTCATGCGAGCAGTCTCGGCGGGGCTGTGCAGCGCCGTCTTGAACGAACCGCTCGCCCGGTCGGGCTACTCAGGGGGAGGTGAGTACGCGCGCTCTGCCCACGTCCGTGGCCGGCCGGGACGCTTGGATCATGACGCCGTCGAAGAGACTCGCCCCTGCCCTCGTGCTGTTCCTCGTACCGGTCGCGGCCTGGGCCGCCTGGTTGGGCTGGGACCAGCACCGCGACGTGCACCCCGACGGGTCGGTGAGCGGCCCCTACGAGGCCTGGCAGGTGATCGGTCTGCTGGTGACCCTGCTGGTAGCGGTCGGTTGGGCCGCGTCCCGGCGCCACGTCACGGCCGCCGTCCTCGGTACCACGGCGGGCCTGACCGCGGCCGCCTGCTACGACTGGTCGGACGACTCCAGTGGCCTCTTCGTGATCGGCGCTGGCCTGGTCGCGGTGGCAAGCCTGGTGGCGACCGCCGCCGTCGCCGCCGTGATCGCCGCCGTGACAGGGCACGGCCGTGAGAGCCACCCGCGAGCGACGGGCGAGTAGGCGCCACTGCCGTCACCGATGTGGCGATGCGTCAGGAGATCGGCCGGCCGGTCCGGCGGATCGCCTCCAGCGGGTACGGCGTCGTCCGGCTCTCCCGCTGGAGGTCGCGGAAGAAGGCGCCCAGCACGTCGGCGACCGGGGCATGGCGGACGAGGAGGGACTCGATCTCCGCCGGCAGTCCCTGCGGCGTCCTCCCTTCGGCGCACGCGCGGACGAACGCGTCCCGCCGGTCCGGGCCGTGCCCGTACAGGGCGGTCCCCAGCCATCGCACCAGGTGGGTGACGGTGTAGCAGCGGTCGTAGCTGCGGTGCCGCTCGAAGAAGGCGGCCTCGTCCGGGGAGAGCTCGAAACGGGAGGAGACGGCGAGGCCGTAGTCCGCGAAGAAGAGCCGCCGGCCGTCGGTCAGGATGTTCTGGAAGTGGCCGTCGAAGTGCAGCAGCCCGCGGGCGTTCATGAACGAGATGCCGGCGTCCAGCTCCCGCTCCACCATCGCGCAGGCCTGCCCGGCCTCCTCGCCGCCGGCCGCGACCCGGGCGCCCAGCCAGTTGTGCAGGTTCTGCGGGATGTACTCCAGGAACAGCAGGACGCTCGCACGGGAGTCCCGGAGGGCCTCGATCCGGCGACGCACCCCCGGCCCGCCGCCCCAGTAGGCCACGGTTCGTTCCACATCGGCGAGTTCCTCGGGCAACGGCATGCCGGGGCCCGGCAGGACACGCCAGTGGTACATCAGCGGAAAGCCCTCGTGCTCGCCCGCGAGCACCCAGTTCGTCGTCATGACGTGCACGGCCAGCTCCCGCCAGGCCCCGAAGCCCGGCCCGCCGATGCCGTACTGGCAGAAGGCGGGCAGCCCGAACAGGTTCGCCGTGGAGTGGACGTTCTCCGGCCGCAGTTCCAGATCGGTCAGCGGCACCTGCTTCACGAACACCGGCGTACCGGCCACCTCCAGCAGCGCCGACCGCCCACCGATGCCGGAGCCCAGCGGCACGGCCGCGTCCACCAGTTCGCGCAGCCCGCGGTCGCTGCACAGGGCCAGCGCGGTCGAGGCCGCGCCGTGGGCGGCCAGCCGTCCACCGAGCGACAGGTCGGAACTCTCCACCGATGCCTCCAGCCGGTCGCCCGCCCCCTGCCGGCACCGTGCGACGGTGCCGGGGCTCCCGCCACCCTCTCATGTGCCGCCACGCGGAACTGACGGCCCGGAGGTCCCCGTGCGACCACTTGGACAGTTGCGCATATGTGCAAGTCCATGTGTTGCGGCGCGGGGAGCCGTCGGACCGATACGGTCACGAGAGCGATCCGGAGTCCCGGACCCGGAACCGGCCGACCCGCGCGTCCGCCGCGACCCGGTCCTTCGACCTGCGTCGCTACAGTCGAACCGACTCCCGAACAATCCTCGACACGGACGGTGACCCCATGCCACCCGGTACCACGCGGCAACCCTCTGTCACGGCCGTGCCGCTGTACCAGATCAAGGCCGAGTTCTTCAAAACCCTCGGCCACCCGGTGCGCATCCGCGTCCTCGAACTCCTCAGCCAGCGTGAGCACGCCGTCGCCGAACTCCTCCCCGAAGTCGGCGTCGAAGCCTCCAACCTCTCCCAGCAACTCGCCGTGCTGCGCCGAGCCGGCGTCGTCACCTCGCGACGCGACGGCACCACCGTGATTTACCGGATCGCCAGCCCCGAGGTCGCCGAACTCCTCGCCGTCGCCCGCTCCATCCTCACCGACGTGATCACCGACCGCGCCGAACTCCTCGGCGACCTCCGCTCAGGCCCCGCCGACTGACCCGGCCTCAGAACTCGGACGGGGCACCGTCCGGGCCGACCTCGGCGTCGAGGTCCGCGTCCGTCACGATGTGCATGGCCGCCTCCTCGGCGCCCGCCGCACCCGCGTCGATTCCGACATCGTCGGCCCAGAGGCCCTCGGTGTCCGGGTGCGCGCCCTCGCCGGGGGCGACCAGCCGGCCGGCCCGCTCGGTACCCGCCTCGCGGTCCACCGGCTCCCCCTCACCGTCCGCCAGGTCGCCGATGCTGTCGCCCGGCCCGGCCCCACCGTCCGCCGCCGGGTCGGGCAGCTCGCGGGCCAACCGTTCGTCCAGGGTCTCGCCGGTGCGCTGCTCGGCGGCCGTGGTGCCGCTCTGCCGCACACCGAGCGGTCTCTCGGGCGGCGACCAGCCCTCGTCGAGGATGTCGTCGTAGGTGCGTTCGTCCAGCGCGTTCGCGAGGTCGAGTGCGGTGGCGTCGGCCTGCTCGTCGCCGGTGTCCGCGGGCTGGTAGACGCCGTCCGCTCTGCCGTTGCCGCCCATCGTGACCTCCTGCTCGTGCCCTGCTCCCGACCGTACTCCCCGGTGGGCGCGTGTACCCGGCGCCAGCCGCCTTGCACCCGTCGGGACGGGCGGCGTGCTCACCGGACGAGCAGCTCCGCGACACGGTCGGTGATCGCGAGCAGCCGGGCCGGATCGTCGTGCGCCCGGCCCCAGTGGGCGGCCATCACCGCGCGGGTCTGGACCCAGCGGCGAACGCGTTCGCGATCCACCCCGGCGGCGTCGGCGAAGACGGCCAGCCGACGCAGGACGGCCGCCTCCAGGTCGTCGGCGGCGAGCAGGTCCTCGAAACGGCTCCGCACCAGCGTGAGCGCGTCGTAGGCAGGGTCGCCGGCGTACCCCTTGGGGTCGATGGCCAGCCAGGGCTCGCGCTCGGCCCGCAGCACGTTGCCGAAGCGCAGGTCGCCGTGGACGAGCGTCTCCGGCTGGTCCCGGCCGAGCTCCCGGACGGTCGCGAGCGCGGCCTCGACGACGCGCCGGGGCAGCGGACGCGGCAGCCGCCCGGCGTCCCTGCGGAGGCCCGCCTCCCATTCCGGAGCCAGGTCGCGCAGGCGCGGCAGCCCGGGCGGTGCCGGGACGGCGAGCCTGCGGGCGAGCATGCCCGCCACGGCCACGGCCTCCTCGACGTCGCCATGGTCGGCCAGGGTGCCGGCCCCGGCCCGCTCCAGCAGCATGGCGAAGCGGGCGTCGTCGCGCCGGTGCAGCCGGACCGCGCCGCGGCCGCCCCACACCGCGAAGGCGTCCGGCTCGTGGACGTTCCCCGGGTGCGGGAAGGAGACCTTGAGGACCGCCGCCCCGCCGGCCGAGCGCACCGGGACGACGATCCCGACCCCGCCGTGCCCCACCGGCCCGGAGGGCGTGCAGTTCCAGGCCTGGAGAAGTTCGTCGACCAGCGAGGGCAGATGCGCGACCCACGCCCGGCCGGGCCCACCCTCGCGCTCGACCGTCGTCCGCACGAACCTCTCCGGAACCCCGATCATCCGAGCACCCTAGTGCGCTGACCGGAAGGGGCGGCCGGGATGCGCCCTACGGTGCGATCTCGAACTCGGGAGGCTGGAGACCTGCGAGGCATCCCGTGTTCGGCGCGGTCGGAGTGTCGAAGAACGAGCGGGTGATCGTCTGCGCACACGACGAGTGGGCGAAGACCACATGGGCGACGTAGCGGACGGTGACTTCGGTGGACCGGCTCAGCGTGCGGGCCGCGTACGGCCCGCTGCTCGGTGCGGTCTGAGAGTCGAACCCGCCCGACAGGAGGAGCGTCGGGATGTCGCTCCGCGTCGCGTTCCGGACCGAGCGCGGTGCCGCGGGGACATCCCAGGCGCGGCAGTCCGCGTGCAGCCAGGCGAGCAGCGGAGCCTGGGCCACGCGTGGTCCGGAGCCGCCGCACGAGGCGCCGGTGGTGGGGTGGGCGGGTGGACGTCATGTTGTCTCCGGGTCAGGGGGTGATGGTGAACGGTTTCGGCGCGAGTCCTGCCACGCAACCGGTGTCGGGCGCGGTCGGACGTGCGAGGAAGGAGGCCAGGACGCTCTGCGCGCAGGGCGACTGGGGGACCACGAAGTGGCCGATTCCGGGAATCCGCACGGCGGTCGAGCGGGGCAGCGTCCGGCCCGTGTACGGTCCCCAGCTCGCACCGGTCTTCGCGTCGAAGGTTCCGGAGACGATGAGCGTCGGTACGTTGCTGGCGGTGGCCACCCGCTGGACGGCGGTGCGGGGCCGGCGTCGCCGACGTGGCCGGAATGATCGCGACGGCCAACCGGATGGTCCGCCCGCCGTGGTGGGAGCGGTTCTCGGGCACCTCCAGGACGCCGCAGCGCCCGGGGACCGGCTCGGGCGTCTTCGGGCAGGGACCGGGAACGAACCGCTCCGGACCTCCTGACAGGGACTCACGGACGGGTGGTGACACGGCGCTGCTCGGTGTGGGGCCGACCGCACCCAGGAAGGCCAGACCGGCTGCGACGAGCGCCACCCCGGTGGGCGTGCCCCGGCAGCGTCGCCGTGCGTACCGGTGCTGCGCCCGCATTCGTACGAACCTGACGATTCCGCGAACGGACGGCAGGACACCCGGGCTGATGCCCTGTTCGGCCATGTGATCCCCTCTCTCCGACGTCCCCGGCCGCCCCGGCCGGCCCCACGCCGCGTGGTTCGGCCCGCCGCGGCATGGTTCGGGCAGGCACTACGCGTAGGCCAGCCTGCGGCCGTGGGGAGACGTCGACCACTGGTGGGCTCCAATCGGAGCAGGTCGGCGTTGCCCCGGGTCGTCCCGTGGTGTTTGCCGGGCCTGGCAGGAGGTGTGTCGGAGCATCAGGTGAGGGTGAGTTAGTTCCGGTGCTTGTTCGGTGCGGAGGAGCCGGTGACAGGGGTCGGACGGCGGGATCGAGTTCGCTCCGGACGGAGAGGTGATCGTCGGGCCGGAGTTCCGAACGATGGAAGCGGCATGGATCGAGGGGATCGCCGCAATGGCCCGTGCGGGCGCCCGGGTCATCGTCGACGAGGTCTTCCTCGACGGAGCGGACTCACAGCAGCGCTGGCAGAAGGCCTTGGGCGACCTGCAGGTGCTGTGGGTCGGCGTCAGGTGCGACGGACCGGTTGCCGCAGGCCGTGAGGTCGCACGAGGCGATCGGACCATCGGGATGGCCGCGTCCCAGGCGGAGGTGGTCCACCGGGGTGTGGCCTATGACCTGGAGGTGGACACCACGCAGGCCGAGGCGATGGAGTGCGCACGGACCATCGCCATGCATGTGAAGTGATCGACGGCCTGGCCGCCGGATTTCGGTGGACCTCGGTCCGCGCGGCTGGAAGTGTTCGGGCATGAGCGATCCGAGGGCGCCGCCGCTCCCGCCCGGCCGTGCGGAAGTGGCAGGGCAGTGGCGGGCATTGATCGCCGGTGACGTGACCCGCGAGGCCGTGCACGCGTGGGCGGCCCCCTGGGTGGAGGGCGAGGGGGCGTTCGTCGACCTCGCCCCGCTGGTCGTCGCGCCCCTGCAGTACCTGCACGGTTTCGACCTCTGTCGGGATCCGGCCCGGCCCGGCCTGCTGTGGCACGGCAGGGCGGGCGAGGGCGAGTGGGTGCACTCGGCCGACGACATCGCCGACGGGTTCGCCCGCTGGCGGGAGAAGTGCGACCGCTGCGATGCCGATCCGCAGGGCTGGTCGCCGGCGCTGCGCGCGCAGGTGGACGCTCTCGTCCGGGCCAGGGATGCCGCGTCCGGACCGGGCTGATACGGCCTCGCACCACCCCTCCCACGCGACTCCCGCGCGGCGGCCCGTCCAATTGTGCACGCCTTCATCTCCGGCCCCGAGAATTCCGGAATTTCATTCCCGTCACATCGGAATGATGTTCACGGGCGGTCTGGTGCGCCCGGTTTTCTCCGTGTTAGGTTTCCTTGTCCGTACGACACCGGAGATTTCTGGAGGAAACTCATGCCCATCAGTCCGGCACGGCCGGAGGAAATGCTGGAGGTGGAGCGGCCGGCGGAGATCGTGTTCGCCACGCTTCCCGAGCTGGGAATGGACCGGATGACGGCCGAGGGAGTCGAATTCGTGCTCTGCGCCTCGGCGCTCACCGCCCAGGTCTGAGGCCTGACCGTCCCCGCGCGGGGCGTACCGCCCGCACCGCCGGGCACCGCCCCGCGTCGGGCCCGACCGCCGGAGAGACCGACCGTCGGAGAGACCGACCGTCGGAGAGACCGAGCAGAGGAGCGCGCCCGTGCCCGACCGCCTTCCCATCCACCTGGAGGACGTCCTCAGCACCAGGCCCCTGGGCCTGGCGGACCTGACGATCGGTGCGCTGCTCGCCGCCAACCGCCTGCCGGAGACCATGTTCCAGCCGTACCTGGTACGTGGCGGCGAGGCCACACCGGTGCCGCTGTCGACCCCGCTGGCCGACCTGCCGACCGATGCGGACGAGCTGGTGGTCCGGGCCATCCGCAACACGCTCTTCCCCACGATCCTGCCGACCGATCCTCCCGAGCGCGGCGGGCAACAGGGAGGTGTCGGATTCCGCGCGATGCGCACCCGGCCGGACGGGACGGCCCGTGAGGTGGTCACCACGGTCGGAGCCGCCGAGGCCCGCACCATGGTCATCGACCAGGTGCGGGAGTTCGACCGCAGCTATGCCGTCGCGGAATCCGGATGCGTTTTCGGAATATCCGGCGGCGGCGACAGCAATGCCCTCGCCTACGGCCTCGCGAACACGGTGCCGCGGGAAAAGCTGTTGGCCTTCACGCTGGTCTTCGGCGCGGTGTTCTCGCCGGCGGCCGCCGTCCGGGCCGGAGTGCTGTGCCAGGACCTCGGGATCGAGCACCGCGTTCTCCAGCCGTCCGACATTTCCGCGCTGCTGGGCATCACGACGAGTCTCGACGAGCTGTATGCGGACTTCCGGGAGGCGTTCACCCACGAGGCCATGCATTTCTTCGGCACCTTCCTGATCCTCCGGACGGCACGGACCCTGGCACGTGAACGGGGTGCCACGGACCTGGCGTTCGGCTACAACCGCGAGGACCTGCTCGCCGAGGCCCTGTTCATGGTGATGAACGGCAACCGGCCGCTGCGCTACCCCGTCCGCCCGCTGGGCGCACACCGGGTGATCATGCCGGTGTGGAGGACGCCGAAGCTCCTGCTCGACGCCTGCCACCCGCACTTCAGCCTCGAGAACTACCGCGAGCGCGACCCGTACACCACACGCCAGCGGAGCCTCGCCTTCTTCCTCGCCCATGCCACGGACTCCGCCTACCCCTCGCTCGGACTCAGCCTCCTGACCGGGCTGGCCGGAACACTCGACGGCGCCTGGGGCGAGCTGACCCACGACGAGGAGCTCGACGTGTTCATCACCCGCCAGGCGAGCCCGGAGAGCATCGACCGGGTACGCCGTCTCCTCGCCCGGCACTTCGGCTGAGGGCGGGGCGCCACCGATGCCGCTCGCACCCCTGACCGTCCCCGCCGTGCCGGTGCCACCCGCATGGGCGGCCCTGCTCGCCGACTGGCCCGCGGATACGCCCGGGACCCTCCTCAAGGGGCTGCGCGCCGCCAGGGACACCGGCCTGCTCGCCGACCTGGACTCCGCCACGGAGACCGCGGACTTCCGCACGTCCCTCGCCGACACGCTCGCCGGCCCGTCCCGCTGCGCCGCCGTCACGCTCCCCGGCCCGGGTCTCATGCTCGCCGTGGTGTCGGTCCTCGGCGACCTCCTCGGCCGCCACGACCACCCGGCGAGCGCGACGCTCGGCGGCCCGGTCTCCGAGGTCCCGACCGGGGGCGTCGACCGCTACGAGCAGACCTGGCACACCGACAGCACGCCCTGGGCCCTGCCCAATCGGTGGACGATCCTCGGGCTGCTGCGCGAGGACCCCGAGCTGCACGAGCCGGCGACGAGCGTCCTGCCCTGGGCCTTCGTCGACGAGGACCGGGCGGACGGCGGCGTCCTGCCTTCCGTCCTGCGGCACGAGGAGGTCTCCTGGCGGACGCGCTACCCCGGGCTCGCTCCGCTGCACGCGCCCGTCCGCGGCGAGGTCCCGCGCTGGTTCCGGCCGGCCCTCGACGCCTTCCTCACGGGCGGCACCCCGGGCGCCGCGGCCGGCCGGGAGTTGGAACGGCGGCTCGCCGCCGTGCCGCAGTGGTACGAGGCCGTGGTCGCCCCGGCCCGGGTGCTGGTCTTCGACAACCACGCGGCGCTGCACCGGGGCCCGGCCATTCCCCGGCCCAGCGCCCGGACCCTGCTGCGGTTCAAGGTCGGCGGTCTCCCCGAGACGCCGTTGCCGCACCGCCCCGGGGACGACCACCGGCCGGGACGTCCGGGCCGGGCCGGACGAGAGGCGGACGCGGCGTGACGCCGAGCAGCTTCCCGGACCTGTCGCTGGCCCACCGCCCGGAGCTGTTCGAGGCGATCAGGGCGTACGGCACCGGCCCGGTGGAACCGATGGTCCGCTGCGACTTCGGCGGCCGCCCCGGCTGGCTTGTCGGCGACCTGTCGCCGGCCCGCCTCCTCCTCACGTCCTCGGTCGGCCGGAAGTCGCGCCCCGAGCACTCCCAGCGGCTGCTGGGCGGGGTCGGAGCGATGCACGGCGAGCGCGTGCGCGGTGTGAAGCGGCGGCTGGTGCGGGCGATGACCGCGGCGGCCGGGGACCGGGACGCGGTGATCGGCCACCTGCGGGCCGCGCTGCCGCACGGGGGCTTCCCGGCCCCCGCGGCCCGGGTGACCGAGGCGGTGGCCTCGGCCATGCTCGCCCAGGTCACCGGGCAGGCCCCCGGCTCGGTGGACGGCGCTCTCCTCCGCTCGCTCGTCCACCGCACCTGGTCCGTCCTGGAGAGTCCGGCCCCGGCCGGACGCTCAGGCATGACCGGAGCCAGCGGCCCCGGCGTTCCCGGCGACGGCCTGCTGCGGTACGTGACGGGACTCGTTTCGGGGTCGGACTCCGCCTTCCTGCGCACTCTCGCGGCCGACGGATGGACGGTCGATCGGATCGCCGAGGAGCTGCGGGCGATGGTCCTGGCCGGCTGGGGGAGCACCACCGCGGCGACGCTCAGCGCCATCTCGCTCGGGGTACGGCCCGGCGCGCCGCCCTCGGCGGTCGACGAGGTGCTCCGGCTGTACCCGCCGAGCTTCATGATCGCGCGTACCGTCGTCGAGACGCGCGGAGTCCTGCCGTTCGACCTCGGGGATCTCGTCGTCGTGAGCCCGTGGCTGATCCACCGCCACCGACGCGGCTGGCAGCAGCCCGAGTCGTTCCGGCCCGACCGGTGGCGGCACACCTCCCGGCCGTACTGGTTCATGCCGTTCGGCCTCGGCGCGCGCCGCTGCCCGGCCGCGGGATTCGCCCGGGCGCAGGTCTCGGCCGCGCTCCGCCTCCACGGCGGCGGAACGGGCCGGGTGTCCAGCGACCCGGCGATGGTGGAGTCCCGCAGCCCTTCGCTGCTGCCCGACTGGGCGTGACCCCTCCGGAGCCCCGGATCAGCCGGTACGGCGGCTGAACCCGCCGTCGCTCACCAGGAGTTGACCGTTGACCCACCGGCCGCGGGGTGAGCACAGGAAGTCCACCAGGTGCGCGGTGTCCTGAGAGGAGCCGAGGCGGCCGAGCGGGGTTCCGGCGAGCACCTCGGCCCGCACCTCGTCGGACATCCAGCCGACGTTTCGCTCGACCTCGTCGAAGACGCGTGCGGGTGCGCCGGGATTCGGCGAGATCGGCCTCGACCGCCCAGCCGGCCGCGCCGTGCTCCGCGAGCGCGGCGGTGATCGCGTCCGTCGCCCCGGGCTCGGCGCCCCAGGCCATGCGCCGGTCGTACGGGGTCCAGTGGGTGAGTCCGACGTCCCAGCCGGAGGCGGCGAGTTGTCGGGTGACGGCCGCGCCGATGCCGACTGTGCGGAGCCGGTCACCAACGCGACGGGGCGGGGGAGGGTCGAGGGGTGCCGCGCAGCGGTGCTCGTCATGGAGCGAGATCGTTCGGGACGGCCGTCCGCGAAGCAAGCGATTACTCCGACGCACCGTCAAGTCGACTGCCGGAAGGTCGACGTGCGGGCGGCCGTGCCGGGATCAGGTCGTCCGGGATCAGGTCGTCCAGGTCCGGAGGGCGGTGGCCAGGTCGGCCGCAGTGGAGTCGGGGCGCCGGAGTTCACCGGCGACGGCGCTCACGCGATCCTGGTCCAGCTTCACCGCGACCCCGGTCGCGAGCAGGTAGCCGTGCGCGACGGCCACGGCCACCCGGAGGTTGGAGCGCTCCAGCCACGGCAGCCGGCCCAGCGTGTGGGCGAGCGCCGCAGCCCGCGCGAACGGCCCGTCGTAGACGTCGTGCCCCGCGACCACCGCCCGGTGCCGTTCGACGGCGGCGATCGCCACCCCGTAGTCCACCGGTGCCGGATCACCCACCCCGGCCCGCTCGGCCACCTCGAGGATCCAGGCGAGGTCGACGTTCAGGATCACGCCGCCTCGATCCCGTCCAGGAGGTCCCCGTACTCGTCCAGCACGTGCTGCGCACCGGCCAGGAAGACGTGCCGCAGCTTCTCGTTGTCGTCGCGGATCAACTGGGCCACGTAGTCGTTGACCGGCATGCGCCGCGTCTCGGCGGCGTGTTTGGCCATCTCGGCGACGGTCTCGTCCATGCGGAGGTTCACCTGGGTCTTCGCCATACGAGTGAAGGTAGCAGGTGATAGCAGGCGGCGGGAGGGGGAGCACCGGGGCATGCCGGCGCCCCCTCCCGGCCGGGGGCGACCCGGCCGGGAGGGGACGGCGTCGGTCAGTTCCTGCGGAACAGCCGGACGAGGACGCGGAGCACCTCCGGCAGGTCGACGGGACGGCAGCGCAGCAGCGCGACGGTCGCGGCCAGCGCCGCCGCGCCGAGGGCGGCGAGCCCGGTGAGCAGCACGTGGTCGAGCCGGCGGGCGACGAGTTCGATCAGGGCGAGCAGGACGGTCTGCGGATCCATGGGTTCTTCCCCGCCTTCGGAGGGTCTGTCAGGTGGACATCCCCGAGCCTCCGGGCGCCGGACGGACCGACCGATCTCCCGTGCACACTGCACATCGCACGGCCCGCCCGGGCCTCTGAGCAGGCATTCTGACGACCCGTCGGAAGTGTCGTGCAAAACCGGTGCACAATCGGAGGCCGGACCGGAGGGACAGGGGGGGCGATGGCGACCGGACGGGTGGCGCGCAGGCGGTTCGACGAGCGGACGGCGCTCACGGACGCGATCAGACTCATGGTGCGCGCCGCCGGCGGCGTCCAGCAGGCAGGCGCACTGCTGCAGGTGTCGGCCGCGACCGTCTCCCGGCACCAGACCGGCGACCTCGCGATCCCGTACGAGCGCGCCATGGAGCTGGCCGCCCGGATCGGCCTGCACCGGGACGACTCCGCGCTCCTGCGGCGCCTGCTCACCGAACGCGACACCGCGCCCGCCGCCGAGCCCGCGGACGTCGCCGCCCTCGACCGCTACAGCCGGCTCGCCGTCGCCGCCGCCGGCCACCAGGGCGGCTCCGCCCCCGGCGAGGCGGTGCTCGACCTCAACGCCCTCGCCGTCCCCCGCGACCTGGAGTGGTCACTGCTGGCGCTGCTGCGCCGGGGCGGCTCCGGCTGCGTCACCGGCGCACCGGGCGCCGGCAAGACCACCCTGCTCTGGCGGCTGCACGGGCAGCTCGCCGCCGACCCCGACGGGCCCCGTCCCTACTTCCTGCGGGCCGGAGACCTCTGGCAGCACGGCGGCGAGAGCGCGCCACTGCCCCTCGCGGTACTCCGCGCGGCCTGCCGGCACCTCGCGCGGCGGGCGGTGTTCCTGCTCGACACCACCGACCTGCTGGTCGCCGAGGAGACCGGGCTCGCCCTGCTCGCCGACGTCCTCGCGCTCGCCGCCGAGCACGGCCTGCCGGTGCTGCTCACCTGCCGCGAACGCGAGGCGCGCATCCTGCGGCCCGCCGTCGAGGACTTCGACCTCGTCTGGAAGCAGCTCGGTCCGTACAGCCCGCGCGAGCAGGAGGCGGCCGTCCGCTCACACGCCCGCTGGTTCTACGGCGGGCAGCCCGAGGTGTCCGTCGACGAGATCTGCCGGACGGTCACCGGCGCGGCCGTGAAGGGCCTGCCGATGCGGGAGGTGTGCCAGGCCCCGCTGACCCTGCGGATGCTCTTCGAGGTGTTCGCCCCCAGGCCGCCCGACGTGCGGGAGATCGACGCGACGGCGCTCTACGACCTCTACTGGCAGCACCGCGTCCGGCAGGACCGCCGCGCCGGCACCTCGGCCGAGGGCCCCGGCACGGCCGATCTGTCGGAGGCCGGCGAGGGCCTCGCCGAACTCATGCTGGAGGACGGTCGGCTGGAGATCCCGGAGGCCAGGATCGGCACCGGTCCGCCGACGGGCACCGGCTCCGCGGACGACGAGGCCCGGACACGGGCCGACCTGCTCGGGCTGGTCGCCCGGGGTGTGCTGGACCGCCAGGAGTCCGGCACGGACAGCCAGTACGCCTACACCCACCAGACCCTGTTCGAGTTCGCCGCCGGCCGCCGGCTCTGCCGCCTCACCGCCGGCGGGACGGGAGACCCGATCCGGCTGCTGCTCGACTGGCTGCGCGAGCACCCGCACGACCAGTTCCGCCTCGCCGTCGCGGAGCAGGCCCTCGTCCAGGCGGGCCGCGGCGGCGGCCGGGCCGCCGAGGAGTGCACCGCGGTGCTGACCGAACTCGCCGCCGAGACCGCGCAGGGCCGCGGCGAGGACCACGAACTGCACGGGCTGCGGGCCCTGCTGCTGCGGGTGTACGCGCGGCTGCCCGCGCCCGGGCCCGCACTCCGGGCGGTGCTCACCCCCCTGGTGGCCGCCCTCCCCACCGAGCTCGCCCGGGTCTACCTGGAGGCCCTGCCCGCCACCTGCCACCGGGACGGCGAGCGGCTCGCCGCCGAACTCGTCGCACTGTGGCGCGGCGGGGAACGCACCCTGCGCTGGCCGCTGGTCGAAGTGCTCACCAGGCTCGCCGAGAGCTTCACCGACAGCGTCGTCGCCGTCGTGGACGGCAGCTGCCCCGCCGCACCCGGCCGCTGCCGCGGAACGCGCTGCGAGGGCACGGTCTGCCTGTGGGCCTGGCTGCTGACCCGCCAGGAGGCCGAGACCACCCGCGTCCTGCACCTGCTGGAGGCACTCGCCGACAAGCGCCCCGACTGGGTGTGGCCGCGACTGCGGACCTTCCTCGCCGACCCCACCCGCAAACTCCTGCCACTCGCCCGCGCGCTGCGCCTCGCCGCCAGACGGCAGGACTGGCCGGAACGCCCGTACCGGCTGGCCCGCCCGATCGTCCGGCACCGCTGGCCGGGCGCCGCACCCACCGGCCAGGACGGCATGGAACTCCAGTCCGCGCTCGGCCGGCTGACCGCGAGCGGCTGGCTCGCCCGGCCCGCGGCCCGGATGCCGGACGCGGCCGCCGTCCTCGCCGACGCCGCCCGCGACCCGCAGTCGCTGGTCTCCCATGCCAAGGTCCGCGCGGTCGGCGAACTCGCCCTCGGCGCCACCACCGAGGAGGCCACCCGGCACCTGGTGACCGTCCTCGCCCAGGCCCGCCCGGCCACCTGGCTGCTCTTCACCGACGGCTACCTGCGGCCGCTCCTCACCGCGGACCGCCCCACCGCCGACACCGTCGGCGGCGACACACCCTCCACTCGGACGGCCCGACCGGAACCCGCCGCCACCGCCGTCGTCCGCGACTGGCTGGTCGGCCGGCTCAGAGCGCTGGACCGCCCGCGGCCCACCGACGACGCCCACGGACTGGCCGTGCACACCTGGAGCCGCCACCTGGACACCGCGACCGCCGCCCGGCTCGCCGCCGAGGCCTGGCCCGCCGCCGCGGCCGGCGCCGAACGGCGTCGCGAGGGCCGCCCCCGGTCCGCCGCCGCACTGCGCCGGATCTGGCTGGACGACGCCGGCGCCGCCACCCTCCTGGTCGCCGCCGCCACCAGCGGACACCGCCACGCGCTGGACGCCCTGCGGTTGTGGCGCGAGGACCGCGCCCGGGAGGCCGCGCCCGGACCGTACCGGGAGACCAGGGTGGACCGGCTCGTCACCCACTCCCTGCAGCGACTGCTGCCCGACCACCCCGAACTGCTCGACCTGCTCTTCGCCGACGGCATGATCGACCCCCACCTCGACCCGGGCTGGCTCTGCCCGGCGCTCCGCCTCTCCGGCGCCGACGACCGGCCGACCGGCGGCCGCCCGCGCGTCAGCCGGAACGGAACTCAGGACGGCGCACCGGAGGGCGTCGACCCCCGGCTGACGGCCGCGCTGCGCCGCCACGCCGCCGCCCTCGAACGGCTCTGCGACCTGACCTGGACCGGCGCCTACGGCGACCAGATGGCCCGTCAGCCGCTCCAGCTACGGGCCGGGCTGGCCGCCCGGGGCGTCCTCGACCCGCCGGAGGCCGAACGGCTCCGGGAGACGCTCGCCAAGGGCGGGCACCCCTTCCGGCTGAAGGCGCTGCTCATGCTCGTGCGGACGGTCGTCGAGCACACACCGAGCGGCGAACTCGCCACCGACGAGTGGCGGCGGTTCGAGGACGACCTGCGGGACTTCGCCGGCGGTGTGACCGCGCCACGGCACACCGGCGACAGCCGGCGATGGGTCGAGGAGGCGCAAGGCGTCGCCCGGGCCTGCCTGACCGGCCTGCTCTGCCTGCACCACCCGCTGGACACCCCGCGGCGGGCGACGGCCGCCCGCCGGGCCGCCCTGGTGCGGCTGGCCGAAGCGGGCGAGGTCGCCGACGTGATCGTCGTCGGACGCCTGCTGGAACGGCTCGCCCTCAGCTCGCCGGGCGAGGCGGTGCTGCTCTTCGGCGCGGTCGCCGACCGGCTGAGCGGACTGCCGACCGGCTCCGTGGCCGGCCTCACCAAACGCTGGTACCGGCCGGTCTCCCTCCTCGCCGGCCGGGCCGACCGGGCCCAGTGGGAGTCCCTGGTGGAGGCCTCGTGGCGGGGCCCCGAGCAGCTCCAGCGGCTGCTGATCCGGGCCAGCATCCGCAAGCGCGACGACGACCCGGCGGCCCACCTGCTGGCGACCGCCGAACTCAGCGGCGCACCCGGCATGACCCGGGAGACCGTCCGGATCGGCACCCGCCTGCACGCCCAGGGCAGCCGCCGCCGCTGGACGGCCCTATCCGACGCCCGGTCGGCCGGCCGACCCGGCTAGAGCGTGCCCTCGGCGTGGTGCCGCACACCCGGCGCCGGCCGGCCTCCCGTCGCCGATCAGGAGAGGGCGCCGCCGTAGTCGGGCAGCTTGAAGGTCCGCTCGGCGTGACCGCCCACCAGATCGGTGGTGTTGTTGCCGATGTTGGCGATGATCGTGTAGCCATTGCGCTCGATCTCCTGGCGCTTCGCGGTCTTAAACGCCCCCGTCTCCTGGAACAGGTCCCAGAACGACCGGCCGTACAGCCCGTCGACCGGGTAGCCGACCTTGGTCAGGTTGTACCGGGTGAAGGCGTCGACGAAGTCCGGGCGGGCAGTGACGAAGAAGACCTTCACCCCGCGGTCGTGCGCCGCCTGCACCACCTTCAGCACCGCCGCGACCGCCGGAGTCGGGTACGACGGCGTGTAGTCGGTCTCCAGTGAGGTGTTGTCGATGTCGAGGACGACCGCCGGCCGGTACCCGACCGGTGCCTGCGGCACTCTCGCCTGCACATAGGCGCCCGCCGCGTCGGCCACGACCTGGACGTCCTTCAGCCAGGTCTCGTACGGCACGCTCGGGCTGCCGAGGCTCTGCGCGGCGGCCGGCGCGCTCGGCGCCTGCTCCGCGGCGGCGGCCGGCTGCGCCGCACCGACGGCCAGCACCGCCCCCGTGGCCGCCACCACCGCGAGATACCGGATCCCGGACTTACCTGCCATGCTCATGCTCCTTCGCTCGAACGTGGGAGCAGGATGGCCCATCAGGGTTACCGGTGGGTAGACATCGGACGAAGATCGTTGCGGAATCCGACCCCCGGGTACCCCCCTCTCCTCACTGCGCGTCAGTTCTCCGCCGGGCCCGGTTCATTGAGCCTAGTTACCCGCAGGTATGGTGGTTGGTGATCGATCCACCTGTCTGCAGGAAGAGGATTCTCCTCATGCGTAACCACACTCGCGCCGGCGTCGTGCTCGCCACCACTCTCCTCGCGGCCGCGGGCATGGCGGCGCCGGCCTCGGCCGACGAGTCGGCGGTCGGCGCCCGCGCCGCGGGCCCGTCCTGCACCTCGCTGTCCAACGGCTCGTTCTGTGTGGCCATCACCGACGGCGGCCACACCGTCCGGCTCGTCTACGGCAAGACCGGCGGTTCCGCGGTCACCGTGAAGTTCGGCTTCCGCAAGGGCAACACCACGCACCTCAGCAACGCCCACACGGTGAAGAAGGGCGACACCAAGGTCTACGAGTTCAAGAACCAGCAGCTGGGCTGCAGCACCATCTACGGCGTCCTGGCCGCCGAGGGCCAGGGCGACTTCGAGACGCCGGGCGTGCACAACACCGGCTGCTGACCCGGTCGTTCCCGCCGCCCGGCACCGCCCGGCGCCGTTCCGGGCGCCGGGCGGACGCCGGGAGCCTCGCTGAAGAACGTCGACTCCGGTCGAGTTACTTCGGATGAATCCGGCCCAACGAGTGGCATTTCCCGGACCGGCCCGGCGTGCTGCGCCGGCTCCTTCGCCGCCCCGGTATCCCTTGGACGTTTCAACTCTTCAGCACCATGACGTTCAACGCGGTGCCGTTCATGGAGCCGTCCCAGGACTTCATCAAGGCGGGTTCCACCGAGATCTGGGAGTACATCAATCCCAACCACGACGCCCACCCGATGCACGTCCACCTCGTCAACTTCCAGGTGCTGAACAGGCAGCCGATCGACGCGGCCGGCTACCAGGCGCAGTACGAGCGGTGGATCGACGGCCGCCGCAAACCTGCGGACCTTCCGGTGCTGGAGGACTACATCACCGGCCCGCCGATTCCGCCGGAGCCGGACGAGGCGCTGTCCTACAAGGACACCGTCAAGTCCTATCCGGAGAGGGTGACCCGCATCATCATTCCGGACATCTATCCGCCGACCGACCCGAGCGCGTCGATCCCCGGCAGCGGCGCCGAACTCCCGGCGACGTACATCCACCACTGCCACCTGCTCGAACACGAGGACGACGACCTGATGCGCCCCTGGACGATCGTCCGCGCCGACGACTGACGGCGATCCCCGGCCCTCTGAACGAAGGCTCCGGCCGGTACGGGTGACCACTCACGTCACCCGCACCGACCGGAGCCTCGCCGTGTCACCGGTCCCGCCGCTGCCGACCGGGAAACGGAGGTGCCGGGCCGGGCCGACGGGCCCGACCCGGCACGGCGCCACGATCAGTCGTCGGCCCGGCCGCCGCGCCACCCGTCGGGCGGGCAGTCCCAGGAGGCGAGGTACTCGGCGGTCGGTGTGCCGACGCCGGTGACGGCGTCGTAGCCGCCCTCGGCGACCAGGGAGGTGTCGTGGCCCATCGTCCGCAGGGAGGTGACGGTGCCGTCGGTGGCGTCCACGGTGTTGGTGAAGTCCACGCGGACCTGGGCGAGTTCGGTACCCGGGCCGAAGGGGTGGTCGGTGACGTCGTGGTAGGCGTCGGTGTTGTACCGCTGGTAGACGGCGGGGTTGGCGAAGCCGATCGGGGAGCCCTTGGCCTGCTGGGCGAGGGCCTGGAGCGCCGCGATCACCGGGCAGGCGAGGCTGGTTCCGCCGATGCGGTACTCGGAGTAGCGGACGCTGCCGTCCGGGAAGGTCTGGGTCTGGCCCACCAGGAAGCCGGTGTTGGGATCGGCGACGGCGGCGATGTCCGGCACGACGCGGTTGCTGCCGCCGTTGGCGCCGGACAGCGACGGCGGGACGATGCCGCGCTGGTACGCCGGCTGGGGGAAACGGGCGCTGGTGCCGCCGCCCGCCCCGCCGTTGAAGCTGCCCGGCAGGTCCACCCAGGCGGTGCCGTCCGCGGAGAGCACGGACTTCAGCGTGCCCCAGCCCGTTTCGAAGCGGTACGCGTCGGAGGAGTCCAGAGCCAGCGAGGTGCCGCCGACGGCGGTGGCCCAGGGCAGCGAAGCCGGCATGTCGGTCTGCTTGGTGCCGGTGTTCTCCAGTTCGTCGCCGCTGTCGCCGCTGGAGAAGTAGAAGCCGATGCCGGTCACCGCGCCGCGCTTGAACAGGTGCTGGTAGACCCGGTCGAAGGCGGGGTCGCTGGCGTTCTCCGGCTCACCCCAGGAATTGGAGACGATGTCGCCCAAGTGCCGGTCGACCACCCGGTCGAGGGCGTCGACGAGGTCCTGGTCGTAGCACGAGGACGCACCGACGTAGGAGATGTCCGCCTCCGGAGCGACGGCGTGCACCGCCTCGATGTCGAGGGTCTGCTCGGCGTACCAGCCCGAGGCGTCGCAGCCGTCCGGGTCCACGTCGGGGCTCGCCGTGTGCGTCCACACCGCCGGGTCGTAGCGCAGCAACTGGTCCTTGCCGTAGGGCGCGTCCCCGTGCGCGGCGGCATAGCGGGTCACGTCGTCGCCGATGGTCGGCGAGTCGTAGGCGTCGACGACCGCCACCGTCACACCGCGACCGGTCAGCCCGGTGCCGGTCGCACCGTACGCGCTGCGCAGCTGCCCGCCGTTGAGCCCCTGGATCACGTAGGGCCGGACGGCGCCGTACGCGGCGGGGGTGCCGGTGGCCGGGTCGGAGCCGAAGTACTCGGAGAACGGGCCTGAGTTGACGAAGGCGCCACCCGGACCGGGCAGGGTGTCCTGCGGCTTCGGCCTGGCCGGCCGGACCTTGCTCGGCGCGGTGCTGAGCCCGGTGACGCTCAGGACGTCCTCCGCCACGTCCGCGGGTACCGTGACGTCACCGGCCGGCGCGCGGTACGTGCGGTCCCCCTTCCGGTAGCTGCGCAGCTCCGTGCCGAACGCACGCTGGGCGTCGGCGACATCGCCCTGCGCGGTGAGGTAGTGGCTGTTGGAGGCGGTGACGCGCATGCCCGAGGAGTCCAGCCAGGACCGGACCCGGCCGGTCTGCTCCTCGCTGGTGCCGAACCGCTCCGCCAACTGCTCCGCCGTGAGGAAGTGACCGTACTGCGCGGAGGCCGGGTCGGACACCTGGCGCGCATACGCGTCCAGGCCCTGCTGGTCACGGCCGGAGAGGTAGACCCGCACGGAGACCGGCGCGTCGGCCCGCTCCGGTCCCCGGTCCACGGCGGTACGCGTCCACTCCGGCGCCGTACCGGGCACCGCCGACCGACCCCGAGGTGACGGGGTGTCCGCCGGGGCGGGAGCCGCAGCGACCGTGACGGCGAGCAGCGGCAGCACGGCCACCACGCACAGCCCTGCTCTCGAACACAACGGGCGGATTCGCATGCGGGAGCAACCTTCCAGTCGGTCAGGGGGAGCACGAAGCACGCCGGGGGAGCGGACAGCCCGGGCCCCGGGCCGGGCTCGACGGTAGACCGACCTCCCGCCCCGGCCGGCACGACAGCGGCGGACGCACCGTCAGATTCACCCTCCCAGGGGCGAACACTGCTCCCGGCGGCCCCTGGCTGTCAGAGGCGCAGCGTGGCGGCGGCCTTGTAGGTGCGCAGCACCGGCGCCGTCTCGATCCGGCCGATCGCGTCCAGGGCGAGGCGGCGGGTCAGGTAGTGGTGCAACGCCTCCGCGTCGCTGCACAGCGCGTGCGCGACCAGATTGGTCGGGCCGGTCGTGGCGGCGACGACGGCGAGCTCGTCGTGGGCCGCCAGTGCGGTGGCCACCTCGTCGAGCCGGCTCGGGGCGACCTGCATCCACAGCAGGGCGGACACGGTGACCCCGAGGAGCGCCGGCTCGACGTCGAGGTCGAAGAACAGCGCGCCGCGCGAGCGCAGTTCGGTCAGACGGCGGGTGACGGTGGCGGGCGTGGACCCGGTCGCGGCGGCCAGGTCCGCGTAGCTCGTCCGGCCGTCCTCGCGCAGCACGGCCAGCAGCCGCAGATCGGCCTCGGTGAACGAGTACGGATCGCCGTCGGTCTCCACCGCCGGGACGGCGTGGGCACGAAGCCGGGCCTCCTGCTCGGCCGTCAGCGTACCGAGACGGCCGCGCCAGGCCACCGGACCGCCCAGATAGGTGTGCAGCAGGTAGTGCGCGGAGACCGCGGTGATGCCGGAGGTGCGCGGGATGTCGCGCAGCAACAGCGCGTGCGCATCCGGGCCGCCGGGCGCCGTGTGGACGATCGCGACGATCTCGGTGCCGCCCGAGGTGAGCCGGACCCACGAGGTGTCAGGACGGCGGGCGAGCGCCACCGCGAGGTCATGGGCGGTACGGGTCGCCGCGGTCAGACGCAGGAACCACTGGTGCGTACGGGCGCTGCGCGGGCTCGGCAGGGCGACCACCCGCAGCCCGCCCTCGGCGTGCAGGCGCCGGTAGCGGCGCACCACGGTCTGCGTCGAGGAACCGAGAACCTCCGCGATCAGGGTGAACGGGGCACGCGCGTCCACGTGCAACGCGTGGATCAGGCCGCGGTCGAGATCGTCGAGTTCGAGCACATCCGTCACCGTAGCCGCCGCTGATGGAAGAAATCGTCGATTCGGTCGCGATTCATGGAACCTTGCGGATGGGCGGCGACAGGGTGGTGGCACCGCACCGATCGGCATCCACCCATGGGGGGACCGCATGACCCGGCATCCAGCCGACACCGACACCGACACCGACGCCTCGGCCCGAATCGCCGCGACCGGCCGAGCGGACACCGCACCGCACCGCCACCGGTGGACCGCCCTGATCGCGCTGCTCACCGCCGAGGCCATGAACCTCCTCGACGCCACCATCGTTCAGGTCGCCGGCCCCGTCATCCACACCGACCTCGGCGGCCCCGCCGCCGCCATCCCCTGGTACAGCGCCGCCTACACCCTCACCTTCGCCCTCGGCCTGCTCACCGCCGCCCGCCTCGGCGACATCGCCGGCCGCCGCCGCGTCTTCCGGATCGGCGTCACCGCGTTCGCCCTCACCTCCCTGGCCTGCGCACTCGCCCCCACCACCGGCATCCTCATCGGCCTGCGCGCGGCACAGGGCGCAGCCGCCGCCCTGATCATCCCTCAGACCTTCGGACTGATCCGCGCCATGTTCGACGACGACGAACTGCCCAAGGCCCTGGGCACCATCGGACCGGTCATGGGCCTGTCCGCCGTCCTCGGACCCGTCCTCGGCGGCGTGCTCACCCACGCCGACCTGCTCGGCACCTCCTGGCGCGCGGTGTTCCTGGTCAACCTGCCGCTCGCGGCCGCCGTCCTGGCCGTCGCCCCGCGCCTGCGCGAGGACCACGCCCCCGTACGCCCCCGCCTCGACGCCACCGGAACCCTCCTCGCCGCAGCCGGCACCACCCTGCTGGTGTGCCCGCTCGCCGCCGGAACCGGCGCACCGAGTGCCGCCGCATGGGCCGCAGCCACCCTCGGCGCCCTCGTCCTGGCCGTGTTCACCGCCCACCAGCGCCGCACGGCCGCCGCCGGCCGCACCCCACTCGTCGAACCCTCCCTGCTGCGCGGCCGCGCCTTCCCCGCCGCACTGGCCACCTCCACGCTGTTCTTCGCCACCATGAACGGCGTCATGATCACCGTGGTGCTGCACCTCGAACTCGGACTGCACACCGGCCCGCTCACCGCCGGCCTCACCCTGCTGCCCTGGTCCGCCGGACTGGCCGTCGCCTCCTGGCTCGCCGGCAGCCACCTCGTCCCCCGGCACGGCACCCGCGTCCTGCACGCCGGCATCGCCACCCTCGCCACGGGCATCGCCGCCGCGGCCCTCGCCTACCGGACCGCACCCGCCGGCCACTGCCCGACCGCCCTGCCGTTCGCCCTCACCCTCGCCGGCCTCGGCGTCGGCCTGTTCACCCCGCCGTTCTTCACCGCCGCGCTGCGCCGCGTCTCCCCTCAGGAGACCGGCTCGGCGGCCGGCCTCCTCAACGCCGTCCAGCAACTCGGCGGCACCCTCGGCGTCGCCGTCGTCGGCGGTGTCTTCCTGGCAGGCGACGCCTCCGGGCGAACGGCGGGCCTCGGCGCGCAGCACGCGCTGGGGGTGGCCGGAGCACTGCTCGCCGCAACCGCACTGGCCGCACCGACCATGACCGCCCGCCGCCGCGCCCGCCCGGCCGAGGACCGCGAAGCGCACTGACCCGGCGAGACTGGACGGGCCGTGCAGCAGCGTCGGAGCCCTGTGCGACGACTCCCACCCGCAGGCCTGCACCCGCAGCCGCCTTCTGGCAGGTGAGGCCGGGTTCGGCAGTTTGGTGTTCGACGTCCTACCGGCCCTGCCAGTGGGGTCGGACCTGGCCGGTCGTACGGAGAACGTGCCTCCTCCGTACGACCGGCTCGGTCCATCCACCACGGGCTCGGCTGACGGGCTTCCGGGGAGCCTCATCGAGCGGTGGGTAGACGGCAGCTGACTTTTCCTCGGCCGACCATCAGTCTTCCGGTTGCGGCTCCGCAGTGCCGCCCGAGGCCGTTTCGGGCTTCGTGTGGAGGACTTCGCGGGCCTGTTCGGCGGCGCGGGTGATGCTTTCGCTGATGAAGTCCAGGAAGCGGGCGACGTTCTCCAGGCGGGTGGCGGCCGGGCTGGAGGGGCCGAGGACGGCGACGCCCTGGCGTGCGGTTGCGACGAGTTGGTCGTTGGACCGGGCGCTGGCGATCGTCGCCTGGTAGAAGAGCTCGTCGTCGACGATGTAGCGGTCGCGGCGGCGTTCGTCGCGTTCCCGGCGGACGAGGCTCTGACTCTCCAGGAAGGCGATCGCCTTGGAGATGGAGGCCGGGCTGACCTGTAGGTGCTGGGCGAGCTGGGACGCGGTGAGGCTGCCCGCGTCGCTGGTGAACAGGCAGGTCAGCACCCGGGCCCCCATCGTGGGCACGCCCGTGGCCATGAGGACGGTGGTGAGCGTCTCCTCGTACGCGGCCACGGCCTCGGCGTCGCGTCCGTGCGGCTGGGGGAGCGGCTCCGACCCCCGGGAGGCGGCGGGCCTTCGACGGTGCGCGCGGTGTTCGGTGGCGCGGTGGGCGAGGTCGGCGCGGTAGGCGGTGGGGCCGCCGTTGCGCATCACCTCGCGCGTGACCGTCGAGGTCGGACGGTCGAGGCGTCTGGCGATCTCCGCGTAGGCGAGGCCGTCGGCCAGTCCCAGCGCGATCTGCTGACGTTCCTGCTGGGTGAGTCTGCCTCCCGGCATCGCGGCCTCCTTTGTGGTCCGTGGCGCCTTCAGCATAGCGTTCACTCGCCATTCATTGCAATGGGCGAATCGCTGGCCGTTGCATTAAATTCAAGGCCATTGCAACAATTCTGAGGCCGCAGCCTGCATAGATGGTGATTCGGCGCAACGAGCATGTTGCCGGATCCTTGAATGCAACGTAGCGTTTCGGTCATCAGAAACGACGAGTCGCAGGAGAGCACGATGCAGAAGTTCGACACCCCCGCCCCCATCTCGGCCACCCTCGACGTCCCCGCCGGGCGGATCCGGTTCATCGCCGCCCACCGGGCCGACACCACCGTCGAGATCCGGCCCGCGGACGCCGCCAAGGGCCGCGACGTGAAGGCCGCGGCCCGGATCGAGGTCGCCTACGCCGACGGCGTCCTGCGCATCGAGGCCCCCGCCGCGAAGAACCGGGTCCTCGGCACCTCCGGGTCCGTCGAGGTCACCGTCCAGCTGCCCGCCGGCTCCCGCGTCGCGGCGAGGACGGCCGACGCCGAACTGCGGGGCGTCGGGCGGCTCGGCGACGTCACCCTCGACAGCGCCGCCGGCTCGATCAAGCTCGACGAGGCCGCGAGCGCCCACCTCACCCTGCTCGCCGGCGACATCGCCGTCGGCCGCCTCACCGGCCCCGCCGAGATCAGCACCACCAAGGGCGACATCCGGATCACCGAGGCCGTCCGCGGCGCGGTCGTGCTGCGCACCGAGGCCGGCGGGATCGAGGTCGGCGCCGCCCGCGGCGTCTCCGCCTCGCTGGACGCCGGCACCGCCTACGGCCGGATCCACAACGCGCTGAAGAACGCCGACGGCGCCGCCGCGGCCCTGACCGTCCGCGCCACCACCGCCTACGGCGACATCACCGCCCGCAGCCTCTGACCGTCGAGGTGCACGGCCCGCGCAACCCCGTCCCACCGGCGGGCGGCGTACACCGACATCCCGTCGGATACGCCGCCCCGTCCGCGTGTCAGGCCGCGCGGCCGCGAGCCTGCTACTCGAAGCGCGTGGTGTCGCCGGCCCCGTGCCGGACGATCTCCGCCTCGCCGCTGGAGAAGTCGACGACCGTCGTGGGTTCGGTCCCGCAGTCGCCGGAGTCGACGACGGCGTCCAGTGCGTGGTCGAGCCGCTCCTTGATCTCCCAGCCCTGCGTCATCGGCTGGTCCTCGCCGGGGAGCAGGAGCGTGCTGGAGACCAGCGGTTCGCCGAGCTCGGCGAGCAGCGCGCGGGTGACGGTGTGGTCGGGGATCCGGACGCCCACGGTCTTCTTCTTGGGATGCATCAGGCGGCGCGGCACCTCCTTGGTGGCGGGCAGGATGAAGGTGTAGCTGCCCGGCGTCGCCGCCTTGACGGCCCGGAAGACGTCGTTGTCGATGTGGACGAACTGCCCGAGCTGCGCGAAGTTCTCGCAGACCAGGGTGAAGTGGTGGCGGTCGTCGAGTCGCCGGATCGACCGGATCCGCTCGATTCCGTCGTGGTTGCCCAGGCGGCAGCCGAGCGCGAAGCAGGAGTCGGTCGGGTACGCGATGAGGGCGCCGGCCCGGAGGCTGTCGGCCACGGTGGCAATGGTGCGCGACTGGGGGGTCTGCGGGTGCACGTCGAAGTACTTCGCCATTGCCCGACCTTACGGGATCAGCCCGGCCACGGGTATCGCCGCGACCCCGGACACGCACACGAACACCGCTCGCGGCGTGATCGCGCGCCCCCCACGCCCGTCCGCTGCCGGATGGACTGGGAACTGATCGTCCGGCACGAGGAGTACGCGCCGATCGGACTGGACGGCGGGCGGTCCGAGGTGAGGGTGGTGCCGTCGGGGCCGGGGTGGCCGAGGCGCGGGGTGGTGCTGCGCTTGGTGATGCCCTTCGCGCGCCCGGTGGTGCGGGTCCGGCTGGTGCAGGAAGCCGCGGACGGGACGGTGGCAGGCCGTGACCTCGAACCGGTCGTGCGCGCCACGCGGCAGTGCGTCCACGAGTACCCGGTGGAGCCCGTGGACGGCACTCGCGGAGCGCGGCACGAGGTGGACTGGCAGGTGCGGCGCGCAGAAGGTGAGCCCGACGAGTCGGGCTCGGCGCAGCTACTGACCCGGATCCACCTGGTCGCGCCCGATCCGGACGCCCGCACGGTCGACGTCGGCGACCGTGGAGAGGACGGAGTCGCGGGGCACCGCGAAGACCCCCTCGATCACCACGTACGGCTCGGTGAAGGCGACATCGGCCTCGCGGGCGGGTTCGACGGCGAGGAAGCACAGGTCGGCCCGGCCCTCGGCCATCGCCTCGTAGGACTTGCGGGCCGCGTCGAAGCACCGGTACTCCACCGGGACGCCGAGGCGTGCGGCGAACTCCCGGGCGAGGTCCACCGTGACACCCGACGGCGCGTCAGGGGTGCCCTGGGCCAGGACCGGGTTGCCGAGGTTCACGGCCGCGCGCAGCACACCGGTGGGCGCCAGGTCCTGCACCAGATCCGAATCGACGATCACGCAGCGGAGCCTACCCCGACGCACCCCCGCCCCCGCCCTCCGGTGCACACCGGCGGCCGACCGGTCCACTTGTTCCGGATTGGCCCTTTCGGCGCCGGTTCCGGCGTCGTTACCGTCCCGGGCATGCGCCTTTACGTCGTCGATGCCTTCACCGATCGCCCCTTCCGCGGGAACCCGGCCGCGGTGTGCCTGCTGCCCGAAGGGCCGTGGCCGGACACCGCGTGGATGCAGCAGGTCGCCGCCGAGACCAACCATCCCGAGACCGCCTTCGCGCTCCCGCTGTCCGCTCCGGCCGAGGCCGAGGCCGAAGCCGACTGGGCGATCCGGTGGTTCACCCCGACCGCCGAGGCCGGCCTGTGCGGACACGCCACACTCGCCACGGCGCACGCGCTGCGCGCCGAGCGGGGCCTGGTCGGAGCCGTCCGCTTCCTGAGCCGGCAGCACGGCGTGCTCGTCAGCCACGCCGACGCGGAGGGCGACATCACCCTCGACTTCCCGGCGGCCCCCACCCTTGCGGCGCCCGTGCCGGACGGGCTCGTCCCGGCGCTGGGGGCCGTCCCGGACGCCGTCTTCCGCACCGCCGGCGTCGGCGACCTGCTGGCCGTCCTTCCCGACGAGGCCGCGGTCCGCGCCCTGGCGCCCGACCTCGACGCCGTGGCCGACCTGACGGAACGCGAGGGACTGCGCGGCGTCATCGTCGCTGCCCCCGCCGCCCCCGCCGGCGCGGGCCACGACTTCGTCTCCCGCTTCTTCGCACCGGCCAGAGGCATTCCCGAGGACCCGGTCACCGGCAGCGCCCACATCGCGCTCGCCCCGTACTGGTCGGCCCGGCTCGGCCGCGACGAACTCCTGGGCCTCCAGGTGTCCCCGCGCACCGGCCTGGTGCGCACCGCCGTGCGCGGCGACCGCGTCCACCTCACGGGGAGCGCCGTCACGGTGCTGACCGGCACCCTGCACGTCTGAGGAGGCAGCCGACGCCGCCGTTCACGCGGCGGCGACGGAGCGTCAACGACCGTGCCGCACAAGCCCGATCCGTGGTCACAGCACGTGAGCAGGGTTGCGCGCCCCGGAGCGCGAGAGAGAATGGAGAGGCCCGAAACCGCTTGTCAGGAGGGCGGAGCGATGGCTCACCTCTATCGGACGGACCAGACGGACATCGCCAAGGTTGAGGTCTTCGACATCGAACTCAGCGAGGAGGAACTCTCCGACCTCCGGGCAGCGCCGGAGAAGTTCCTGCGGGACCTCTTCGAGCGTGAGGGGCACGAGGTGAACAGCCTGGTCCTCGACACGCGCCTGGGCAACGGGGAGTGCGGCTGCGGCGTGCGGTTGGTGCACTCGCGCGCCGACGACTGGACGAGGTCCTCGCACTACGTCCAGTGCGTGCTGTGCAAGTGACGCCGCAGGCCGTCGACTACGGCCGGGTGTCGGCGCGTCCCCGCACACGGGTGGAGAGCGCCTGACCCAGCGCGAGCACGCTGAGCCCGAAGATCACGACGCCCAACGGGACATGGAGGGCGGGCCGGTGGGCGATGCCCAGCACCACCTGCACCGAGGCGAGCACGAGGAAGCCGGACGCGTACAGGATCGGACGGGGTGACCCGCCGCCCGGCCGCCACGCCAGGACCGCGGCGAGCACGTACACCATCGACGCCCCGTACATCACGCGCGCCCCGGCACTGTGCAGGACCTCGCCGTAGGACGTGGACAGCAACAGCCCTGCGGTGACGGCCTGAAAGAGGATCGCCAGGCTCTGCAGGGCGATCGCGACCTGCAGAAAGGTGACGCCTCGGCGTCCTGCTGTCGTCTGTACGGCCATGGTGCGCTCCCTTCGTCCGCCACCCGGGGGCGGCGCGGTGTCGGTTGTTCCCCTGTCCGACGACGCAGGCCGGCGAAATGTGAGACGGCGCGCCCGAATCGGATTCCCACCGGACCACCCGGGTGACGGGCTGTCACTCCCGACTGGCAGCATCGCCGGTATGGATCACCGAACCACCCCGATCAGGACGACCGCGAGCACGGCCGAGGCCGCCGGGATCGTGCGGCTGCTGCACGACACCCGGTGGGGCTGGCACCGCGAGGACGTCGACGCGCTGCTGGCGGCCCACCCGGAGTGGAAGCTCCACCGCGACCTGCCGGACACGCTGGCGATCGGCCTGGTGCCGCGCCGCGGCCACCTCGGTCCCGAGCTGATCTTCACCCCGCGGGAGAACAAGGGGAAGGTCTACCGCAAGGCCGAGGTCTCGCTCGCCTTCCACGGCGGCGCCCCGGAGGCCGACGTACGGCGGATGCGCGCCGAACTGGTCGACGCGCTGGCCGGCATAGGCGAGCCGGTCGCCCACCGCATCTCCGAGCACGGCACCGGTCTCCGATGGCGGCAGGACGACCGGGTACTGCTGCTGCACGGCGGCGACGCACGGACCTGGCTCGCCGTACGGCCCGCGGTCGTCGGCAGCACCGTCGAGCAGCGCCTGCTCGACGCGGTCACGGCTCTCGCCCCGCTGCTCCACGACAACCCCACCGGGACCTTCGACGAGGAGGCGCTGGAGAAGCTCGCCGCCGAGCAGCCGCACTGGAAGCTCGGCGGCCGGCAGGGACCGGCCGGCCGATCGATCACCGTCGGGCCGGGCGGCCCGGAGCTGTCGCTGCTCCGCAACGGCGCCGGGTACCACCACATCCGGCTGTTCGACCACCCCGAGGGCGGCACCCCGGCGGACCGTCCGGCCGTCTTCGGCGAGCTGCTGGCGGCCGTCTGCGCGGTCCTCGGCGAGCCCACCACTCTCGGCGGCGGCCCGAGCGGGCCGGACGTCCGCTGGCGCAGCGCCGACCGCGTCCTCCGGCTGCGCGGCACCCGGCGCCGGGTGGTGCTGGAGAGCGAGCCGACCGAGGAGCTGGAGCAGGAGGAGTACGGCACCTTCGAATGGGGCGGCCCGTCCTCCGACGGCTCGTCGGACTTCCCCCTCCTGCCGTACACCTGGCAGCTGCACCGCGGCGGCCCGGGCGAGGAGGCGGTGGTGCTGCCGGGCGGCCGGCTCGCGCTCACCGTGCCGCACCTGCGGGAGGGTCTGGAGGTGCTGCTGGCCGCCTGGGCCGAGCAGCTGCCCGTCCAGGTGCCGGGGGAGCGCGCCCAGTTCAAGATCGTCAATCGGCGGGACCGCAAGCGGACCCTCGCGGTCTCCCTGGAGCCCTCCGGGGCCCTCCAGCTCATCGTCCCCGACCGGGCGGGCGACCCCGCCGAGGGCGAACGGGCGATGACGGCGGCCGGCTGGCAGCGCCACGGCAAACGCTGGCGCGCGGTCTACCCGCACCCGGACGGGCAGGCGGCCGCCGCCGCGGCCGAGCTGATCACCGCGGAGCTGGTCGCCCGCGGCGTCACCGACCCGTCCCGCGACCTCGGTGCCAAGGACGTCCGCTGCGGCACGTCGAGCCTGCCCGCCCGGGGGTTCTTCCAGGTCACCGGCCTCGGCATCGAGCGCTGCTGACACCGGCGCCCCCGGCGGCACGGCTCACGGCCCGGGGAGTTCCGCCAGCCTGCGGACGAGCGTGGCCCGCTCCGGTTCGTTGCCGACCAGGTCGAGCGCGGCACGGTAGGCGGCGGCCGCCTCCGCGGTCCGGCCGAGCCGCCTCAGCAGGTCGGCCCGCGCCGCGGGCAGCAGGTGGTAGCCGCGCAGCTCCCGGGCCCCCGCCAGGCCGTCCAGCAGGACGAGGCCGGCCTCCGGCCCGTCCCGCATGGCGACGGCGATCGCCCGGTTCAGCGCGACGAGCGGGGACGGCTCGATCCGGTGCAGCACGTCGTACAGCGCGACGATCTGCGGCCAGTCGGTGGCGTCGAAGTCGGCCGCCTCGTCGTGCAGCGCCGCGATCGCCGCCTGCACGGCGTACGGCCCGACACCCGGGCCGGTCAGCGCCGGAACGAGCAGCCGCTGCCCCTCGGCGACCAGGCCGGCGTCCCACCGGGCACGGTCCTGGTCCTCCAGGAGCACCTGGCCTCCCGCCGCGTCCGTCCTGGCGGCGCGCCGGGCGTCGGTGAGGAGCAGCAGCGCGAGCAGCCCCGCCACCTCCCGTTCGCCGGGCAGCAGCCGGTGCAGGATCCGGGCGAGCCGGATTGCCTCGTCGGCGAGGTCCGGACGCAGCAGGTCGCTGCCGGCGCTGGCCGCGTGGCCCTCGGTGAAGACCAGGTAGACGACCCGGAGCACGCTGGGCAGCCGCGCGGGCAGCTCGTCCGGCGCCGGGGTGCGGAAGGGGATGCGCGCGCTGCGGATCTTGTGCTTCGCGCGGACGATGCGCTGCGCCATCGTCGCGGTGGGCACCAGGAAGGCCCGGGCGACCTCGGGGGTGGTCAGCCCCGCGAGGTAGCGCAGCGTCAGAGCGGTGTGCGCCTGCGGCGACAGCGCCGGGTGACAGCAGGTGAAGAACAACTGGAGCCGCTCGTCCGGGATGTCGTCGAAACCGGGCTCGTCGGCGGCCGCGGCCGCCGCCCGGTCGTGCTCCACCTGCAGCACCGCCAGCCGCTCGGCGAACGTGCGGTCGCGCCGGATCCGGTCGATGGCCCTGCGCCGCGCCGTGGTGAGCAGCCAGGCCAGCGGCCGGTCCGGCACGCCGTCGACCGGCCACCGCTGCAGCGCGGCCTCGATCGCGTCGGAGGCGGTCTCCTCGGCGAGGTCGAGATCGCCGAACCGGGCCGCGAGCAGGGCGAGCAGCCGGCTCCGGTCCTCGCGGAACACCGCCTCGACGGAGCGGGCCGCCCGCTGCTCGTTCACGACTGGTCCGGCTCCCAGACCGTGCGGACCTCGACGGTGCCGTACCGGGCCCCCGGACACCGGGCCGCCCAGTCCAGTGCGGCGTCCAGGTCCGGCACGTCGATCAGGTAGTAGCCGCCGACGATCTCCCGAGCCTCGGCGAACGGCCCGTCGGTCACCACCCGATCGCCGTCGACGCGCACGTGCACGGTGGTCGCGTTCGCGAGGTCCAGGGCGTTGCCGTCGAGCTTGACCCCGGCATCGGAGACGGCCTTGTCGAACGCCATGAACTCCTCCACGGTCGGCTCCCCGCCCGGCCGCTCCTCGGCGGAGTCGGGCGACGGCGTGTTGATCAGCAGCAGGTACTTCACGGTGAGCTCCTCGTTGCGTCGGTCTGCCTTGTGCAGCTATGACGAACGGCCGGAGCGGGAATCGACAGCCCGGCCCGAGATTCTCGGTCGCGACGCGGGCGGCCGGTCAGTGGAGGACGTCGAACACCTGCTTCTGCAGGCCGTTGGCGTAGACCTCGTGCTCGACGAGCTTCAGCTTCCGGGTGTCCATGTCCGCGGTGCTGAACAGGCGCTTGCCGGCGCCGAGCAGCAGCGGGTAGACGAGCAGGTGGTAGCGGTCGATCAGGCCCGCGTCCGAGAGGCCGTGGTTCAGCGTGGCGCTGCCGTGGACGATGATCGGGCCTCCCTCGGTCCGCTTGAGCGCGGCGACCTCGTCGAGCGAGCGCAGGATCCGGGTCTCGCCCCAGTTCGAGACGAGCCGGTCGTCGGTGAGGGTGGTGGAGACGACGTACTTCGGCATCGTCCTGTACCGGGCGAACTCCGCCATGTCCGGCCACACGGGGCTGAAGGCCTCGTAGCTGACCCGGCCCATGAGGATCGCGGCGGACTCCCGCTGCTCGCGCTCCTTGATCTCGAAGGCCTCGGGGAGGAACTCGACGTCCTTGAAGGTCCACCCGGAGTTCCGGTATCCGGGCTCGCCGCCCGGTGCCTCCACGACGCCGTCGAGGGACATGAAAGCGGTGCTGATGAGGGTACGCATCGAAGGTTCCTTGCTGTCTCGTGTCGTGAGGGTCAGTGGGTGCGGGGAGGGGTGGTCAGCCGAGGAGTCCGGTCAGCCACTGCTGCCAGGCGTCCTCGGCTCCTGCCGTGTCTGCCCCGAAGAGGTGGTGGAACATCAGCGCGATGCCGGGGCCGTGGTGGAAGGTGTAGAGCCCGTCGGCGGTGCGGACCGCGAAGCGCTCGTCGTCAGCCCACACCACCTCGCCGTCCAGCGCCGGCAGGCCCGCCGGCTCGGCGTGCACCCGCGCGCCGACGCTCACCGGGGCGGGGAGCGACAGCCCGCGGGCGAGCGCCGTCCGGGCGTCCTGCGCCGACCGGTCGCCCGTCGGCAGCGCGGCGAAGACCGGGACGGCGGTGCGTCCGGGGAAGTGGGCCAGGTACTGCTGCAGCGTGTGGAGGTGGAAGGGCCAGCCGCGGCGCAGCGCGTCGTACTCGTCCTGCCAGTCGTCGCCCAGCATGCCGCTGTGGACGACGCGGAGGACGGTGCTGCCGCCGTCGCGACCCTCGATGAGGTACTCGAAGGCCATGAACCGGCCGTCCTCGGCGGTGGCCGTGCGGGTGGCGAGACGCTTGCCGGGCTCGTAGGCGGTGATCAGTGCCTCCTCGCGGTGGCCGCCGGTCTCCATGGCGGCGATGCCGCCCTCGTGTCCCTCCACCTCGTTGCGGCCCATGAACCAGGAGTCGATCCCCGGTCCGGTGGCGATCGCCTCCCAGACCTGCTCCGGACTCGCCGGCAGCGTCGTCTCCAGCCCGATCTCGAACGGGTGCGTCATCGTCAGTTCTCCTGTTCCGCTTCGGGATCGGTTGCCTGTGTGTGCCCGGGGCCGGCGGCCTTGGCGGGGATCTGGTGCAGCCCCACGACCACCCGGTGGGTGCGGCCCTGCGGGGCGCCCTCGTCGTGGTAGCGGCCGACGAGGGCGGCCACGGCCTGGGCCAGCTCCTCGGCGAAGGCCGCCCGGTCGGCCGCGGAGGCGAACCGCACCTCCGCGTCGATGCCGAAGGTGGCGACCCGCCGCCCGGCCCGCGTGGCGCCGGTCAGCAGCGACCCGACCTCCTGCACCAGTCGTGACCCCAGGGCCAGCAGCCATCGGGCGGAGAGCTGGTCGGGGGAGCGGGACGGGTCCGGGCTCAGGGCGGCCAGCACGTTCGGGGAGATGACGTAGGAGGCGGCCGTCGCGCGGTAGACGCGCTCGGTGACGTTGCCCTTGCGCCGCTCCTCGGCGAGCTCGACCAGCCCGTGACGCTCCAGCTCCTTCAGGTGGTAGTTGACCTTCTGCCGGGGCAACCCCAGGCGGCCGGCCAGCATGGCTGCCGAGCCGGGCTCGGCCAGGGCGGCGAGGATCCCGGCCCGGATCGGGTCCAGTGACGCCTCGGCCGCAGCGGGATCTTCGATCACAGCGACGTCCAGCACCACTCCAGGATCCGTCCGACAAAAAAATTTGTCAAGACAATCGGAGTTGTCGGTGGTGGAGGCGGAACGCTCTGCTTTGGGCCGGGGGAAGCGGATAGGTCATCCGAATGTGCTACCGTCGGGCACTCAAGCGGATGACCTATCCGATTACCTGATTGGGGTGGATGAGCCATGACGAAGACGGCTGTGGTGACGGCCGGAACGGCCGGGATCGGCCTGGAGACCGCGCTGGGGCTGGCCGCCGCGGGATACTCGGTCACCGTGGTCGGGCGCAGCCCCGACCGGGGTGCCAGGGCGGTCGAACGGATCAACGCGGTCAACCCGGCGCTCTCAGGGAGGTTCCTGGCCGCCGACCTCGCCTCCCTCGACGAGGTGCGCGCACTCGCCGACCGGCTCGCCTCCGATCACGCCGCCTCCGGCGAGCCGCTGACCGTCCTGGTCAACAACGTCGGGGCGATGTTCGCGGAGCGACAGGACGTGGGCGGCGTCGAGGCGTCGTTCGTCGTCAACCACCTGTCGCCGTACCTACTGACCGAACTCCTGCTGCCCACGCTGACGGCCGCCGCACCGAGCAGGATCGTGAACGTCACCTCGGGCGCCGTCGGGCTCGCGAAGCGTGCGTTCGACACCGCCGAGCCGCCCGGCGGCTACTACGGCTTCCACTGGTACGGTCGCGCCAAGCTGGCGAACCTCGCCTACACGCTGGACCTGGCCGCGCGACTCGACGGCACGGGCGTATCGGTCTTCGCCGCCGACCCCGGAGGCGCCGCAACAGACATGACCAACGGCACCATGGCCGACCCGAGGATCGTCTTGCCCGCCCTGCGGTTGCTCTGGCCGCTGGTGCGCCGCAGGTTCGAACGGTCGACCTCGGGGCCGGCCTCCGTGGCGGCCCGGTCCTCGATCGCCGCGGCCACCGCCGGCGCCCTGACCGGCCGGACGGGCATCGTCATCGGCGCCCAGGGCCACCCGGTGGCACCGTTCCGCGCGGCGACCGACCCCAGCCTCGTCGAGGCCGTGCGCCGGCTCAGCGAACGCCACGCGCCGCTCGCCGCCGCCTGACCGTCGGGCGAATTCGCCACCGCGGCGGGGTCGGCCATCCGGATGGGGCATCCGATTAGCATGGCCCCATGACGACGACTCCCCGGCGCAAGGACGCGGCCCGCAACTGGGACCGGATCGTCGCCGTCGCCCGTGAACTGGTCGACCAGGGAACGCCGTTGCAGCTCAACGACGTCGCCCGCCGCGCCGGACTCGGGGTCGGCACCGTCTATCGGCACTTCCCCACGCCGGAGGCGCTGCTGGAGACCGTCGCCGCCCCCTGCCTGGAGGACCTCGCCGCCCACGGCGAACGGGCGCTGGCGGACGACACCGACCCCTGGCGGGCGCTGGAGGGCTTCCTGACCCGTACCGTCGAGGCCCAGGTCGCCGACGCCGCACTGTCCCCGGTCACCGCCGCGCCCGCGGACGCCCTGCCGCGCACCACCGAACTCAAGGCATCGCTCCGCTCGGCCGGCACCGTCCTCCTCGACCGGGCCCGCGAAGCCGGAGCGGTCCGCCCCGACGTGGCGGCCGCGGACCTGGTCCCGCTCATGTGCGGCATCGCCCACGCCGTGGGCGTCCACGGCGGGGCTCCCGGCGACCGCATCGACACCGGCCGCCGCTACCTGGCCGCGCTGCTCGGCGGGCTGCGAGTCCCGCCGCGGGGCGCCTGAGGCGTCGGGCCCCGGGCCGGCGTCTGCGGCCCGCCGGCGCCGCGGGGTGTCGTCCGGCCGCGGTCAGGGGCGGAGCACGACCTTCCCCAGGTTGCTCCGCGACTCGATCACCCCGTGCGCCTGCGCCGCGTCCTCGAGCGCGAACTCCGCGTGCACTGCGGGCCTCAGCGCGCCCTCGGCGAACAGTCGCCACAGTTCCTGCCGCCACCGTTCGTACAACTGCGGCTTGCCGCGGGCGATCAGCGCCATCTGGAAGCCGATCACGGACTTGGCGCCCACCAGCAGGTCGTACGCCCGGACGGTCCCGCCGCCCGAGCTGTAGGCGACCAGCCGGCCGCCCGGTGCGAGGGCGGCGATCGACGGGGTGAGGAGGTCGCCGCCCACCGCGTCGAGCGCGTAGTCGACGGGCTCGCCCCAGTCGGGGGCGTCGTAGCCGACGACCCCGTCGGCACCGAGCGAGCGCACGAACTCCGCCTTGCCGGCATCGGACACCGCGGCCACGACGCGTGACGCGCCGCGCACCCGGGCCAGTTGGAGCGCGAGGTGGCCGACGCCGCTCGCCGCCGCCGTGACCAGCGCCGACTCGCCCGGCTCCGGACGTGCGGCCTCCAGCGCACCGAACGCCACCAAGCCGCTGCGGACCAGCGCGACGGCGTCCACGGCGCTCGCCGTGCCGGGCACCGGGGAGGCCATGGCTTCGGGCAGGACGGCGAAGTCGGCGTAGCCGTGTCCGAAGCACAGCCCGGTCACGCGGTCGCCGGGCCGGAAGCGGGTGACGCCGTGGCCGATCGCCACCACCTCGCCGGAGATCTCGCCGCCGAGCGCGATCGGCTCGGCGGCCTCGCGGACCTTGCGTACGACGGGCAGGGTGACCCCGACGGCCTCGCAGCGCACCAGGAGTGCGCCCGGGCCCGCAGCGGGGACGGGCGCTTCCTCCAGGAACAGAGGGCCGCCGGTGGACTCGTACCGGACGCGACGCATCGTACCTCCAGAGACGCAGGTTCGTTGGGATTCCCAACGATAAGCGCGGGTTCATTGGGAAGTCCAACGAGTTCTTCGCTAGGCTGCAGCCATGGCCGAAGCACCCCTCCCCGCCATCCGCTCGCTGCCGAGTTGGCTCCTCGGCCGCGCCGCCGCGCGCGGCCGTGCCCTGGTGGCCGAAGCCCTCGCCGCCGAAGGCATGAAAATGTGGCACCACGTGGTGCTCTCGGCCGTGCGCGACCTCGCCCCCGTCGCCCAGGCCGACCTCGGCCGCGGCGTCTCCCTCGACCCCAAGGACCTGGTCGGAGTCCTCAACGACCTGCAGGCGGCCGGCCTCGTCGTCCGCGAGCCGGACCCGAAGGACCGCCGCAAGAACGCGGTGTCGCTCACCGGCGAGGGTGAACGGCTGCTCCAGCGCTGCGAGAAGGCGGCCCGCGAAGCGAACGACGCGCTGCTCGCCCCCCTCTCCGCAGCCGAACGCGGCCGGTTGATGGACCTGTTGACCCGCATCTCGGGCACGGAAGGCTGACACCTCCTCGCCGACGCCGACGGGCCCGCGTCCCACCGGATCCTCCGCGTGGTGCCTGCGGTATCGGGTCTGAGTAGGTGTACTCAGGCGCGTGCCGGATCCTGGTGCGAGGCTGGCGGTGCGTCACAGCCAGGGGAACGTTCACGGGTGCCTTGTGGTCACCGCCCGGATCACCGCATCGGCACTCCGGGTCGAAGCGGCAGGAGAGGTCCTGCCTGGAGGCCGTCGGCCTGCTTGCCGTGACAGTCCTCGGGCTGCTCGCGCTCGCCTTCGTCGCACTGTTCGTCCTGGTGGCGACCTCGGACATCCCGCTCGTGCAGTTCTGACACCCCGCGGGCTCAGCGCGGGCGAGAGGCCTCCCCGCCCGCGGGTCCCGCCGGGCGGTGCAGGCCGTGGACGGCTCCGCGGGGAGTCCGGTACAGCACGCACCGGCGAAGCGGTCCTTCCGGCACGCTCGGATCCTCGAAGTCGTCGGCCGGGTCCCGGGTCATGCCGATCCGGAGCATCACTGCCTGGGAGCGCCGGTTGTCGACGGTTGTCGACGCGACGACCTCCGGCAGTCCGAGGGACTCGAAGCCGAAGGCCAGGCAGGCCAGGGCGGCCTCGGTCGCGTAACCGTGACCCCACGCCGAACGCGTCAACCGCCAGCCGATGTCCACGCCCGCGAACGGCATGGACTCGCCCACCTCGTCCAAGCCGGCGCGGCCGATGAACTCACCGGTCTCCCGCGATTCGAGGGCCCACCACCCGAAACCTCGCGCGTCGAACGCGGCCTGCATGGATGCCGCCGCGGCATCGCTCTGCTCCCGCGTCAGCAGTTCCCCCAGGTGTTCTCGGACCTCGGGATCGGCGTTCATCGCCGCCCACGGTTCGAGGTCGGACTCCCGCCACCGCCGGAGCAGGAGGCGATCGGTACGCAGTTCGGGCATGCCGCCCAGCCAACGCCATCACGGTCAGGGTGTCGACCGGTTATGTCGCACACGTTCTGACCGATCGTCAGTGCGGGGCGGAGGTCCACGATCGCCGCCGGCGCGCTGGTGCTCGGCGCGCCGGCGGGGCCGGGTGCGGGGTGTCGGGTGCGGAACGGGCCGCCCCCGGAGTTGCGGTGGCGGCCCGTCGAGGTCGGGACGGTCAGGCGTTCGGGCGGGCCGGGGCCTGAGGTGTGCTGCGGGTGCGGCGGTTCTTGCGCCGGGCGGCGCGGGCGAGGCGGAGCTGCTCGGCCTGGCGGAGCCGCTCGTCGATCGTCGCCCGTGCTGCATCGAGCTGGTAGCCCATGGTGATCTCCCCCTGGGAGAGCGGTCGCCGACATCGCCGTGATGCCGGCCCGGGAGGCCGCCCTCGCGCTTTAGATTCTACACCAAAGTTTGCCAGATGGGGTTCATTTGATTGGCTGTTATCGCACTGCGGCCTTGTGATCGAAGGTTGAGTGGGGGTGGACCGGCGAGCTCGGGGTGTCACCAGGCTCGAAATAGTAGCCATGGACATAGTAGCCATGTACTCTAATTCCCATGAGCAAGGGTTCCCCGGGCCCCACGCCCGGCTTCCTGGTGTGGCGGCTCGCCAACAAATGGCGCGTCGCGGTCGATCGCGCGGTGGCCCCCCTGGGCCTCACCCACGCGCAGTACTCACTCGTCGCGGCGCTGTACGGCATGCAGCGCACCGGCGAACGGCCCAGCCAGCGCCGACTCGCCGACCACACCGGCCTGGAGGCGCTGTACGTCTCGAAGCTGGCGCGCGCCCTCGAGTCGGCAGGCCTCATCGAGCGCACCCGCGACCCGCGCGACCCGCGCGCCGTACAGCTCGCCCTCACCGAGCAGGGCCGGGCCGTCACACGGCAGGCCATCGCCGTCGTCCAGGAGCTGCTCCAGCAACTGCTCGAACCGCTCGGCGGCCTGGACGACCCGCGGACGCAAGCGTTCACCGACGAGCTGACGACCCTGCTCGACGCACCTCTCGCTCCATCCGTACCGAACGACGAGAGCACTCAGGGGACAACACCATGACCACCACCGCACCCACCGCCGACGCCCGCGCCCTCGGCCTGGCCCACTACGCCGCCCGCGGCGTCCTGGAGCACGTCCTGGCCCGGCACGGCATCACCTTCCAGCAGCAGATCGCCCTGCGCGCCGCCGCCACCTCCGACGCCCCGCAGACGCCGGACGGCCTCGTCGCCCAGGTCCGGGGCTCCCTCAAGGCCGACCCGTCCGACCTCCGCACCACCCTCGACGAGCTGGTCGCCAAGCAGCTGCTCGTCGCGGACGGCACGCACCTCCGCCCCACGGACGCGGGGCGCGAGCTGCTCGCCGCCGTCGGCGCGGAGACCGCCCCCGTCACCGCCCGCATCTGGGGCGGGATACCCACCGAGGACCGGGCCGCCGCCGGCCGCGTCCTCGCCCTGGTCACCGAGCGCGCCAACGCGGAGCTCGCTGCCCTGACCGCCTGACCACCCATAGGCCGACCACCGCCGACGATGCTCCGCGTCGAGGCCACCGTCGGCCATGGGCCTGCCGGCGGTCCGGCCCCGAGACGGGACCGGACCGCCGGTGTGTCCGATCCCGCTGCGCCGTCAGCCGGTCGGCGACGGCAGGTGCCGGGTGACGAGACCTCAGCGGCGTAGTTCTTCGGCGGTCAGGGCCCCGGTTTCTGAGTACGCGTACTCATGACGCCCGGCCGTTCGGGAGCAGAGGATCACCACCGTTGTGACTCTCCACGGGGGCGGGAATGATCGAGTACGCGGATGACGAGCACGACGCGGAGGAGGCGCCGGCGAGGGCCGTGCCCGCGCGGCGGGCGGTCAGGATCGGTGTCGCGGTCGTGTGCGGAGGCATGCTGGCGGTCGGGGGGTTGGGCGCGTACAACATCGCCCACGCGATCCGGGGCGGCTCCAGGAGCAGCGGTGCCGGGCCGACGCAGCCGCCGTCGACGCCCGCCACTCAGGCGCCGACCGCCGAGCAGGCTGTGACCGCGGCGAAGGACTTCCTCGACGCCTGGGGAAGAGGTGACTTCACGGCGGCCGCCGCGCTGACCGACCGGCAGGACATCGCAGCCGGCGCGCTGTCCGGGTTCCAGCAGGCGCTCCGGCCGAGCGAGTTCACCCTCAGCCCGACCGGCGCCGTCCCCACCGAGGCGGGACGGGCGGGGCAGAGCGCGGTGGGCTTCCACGCCCGGCTGCGGTTCGAGGGAACCGGTCGCGCCTGGGAGTACGACGGCAGGCTGGGCGTGGTCCGCACCGGCGAGGGGCGGACGGCCGTGCACTGGGCGCCCGATGTGATCCACCCGAGCCTTGCGAACGGCGGATCGATCGCGGTCCAGCCGGTCGACGCACCGGCCGGCCGGCTGGTCGACCGGCACGGCACCGCATTCGACGACTCCTCGCCCGTCAAGGCGCTGCTGGCGGGTGTGAAGACGCCGGGCGGCGCCTCCGGCACGCCGGGCCGGGCGGTGGTGCTCGTACACGGTTCCGGGCGGCCGCCGGAGCAGTTGTTCGCCCTCACCGAGCCGGGCGGGGCCGAGTTGCGGGTGACCCTCGACGCTGCACTCCAGCGGGCCGCGGACGCGGCACTCAAGGAGCAGACCGCCGGCGGCAGGGCCGGGTCGCTGGTGGCCGTCGAGCCGAGCACCGGGCACATCCTCGCCATCGCCAACGCCCCGGCAGGGATGTTCAACCGCGCCTTCGGAGGCGGGATCGCGCCCGGCTCCACCATGAAGGTGCTCAGCGCCGCCGCGCTGCTCGAGGCCGGCCTCGGCCCGGACAGCCCGGCGCCGTGCAAGGACACCACCACCTCCCCGAAGGTGTGGCGCAACGACGAGCGCGGCGACCATCCCGGCTACACCCTGGCCGACGCCTTCGCGCACTCGTGCAACACCGCCTTCATCGACCAGGGTCTGGCGAAACTGGCGCCCGGCACGCTGTCCAAGGTCGCCTCCGAGCAGTTCGGCCTCGGCCTGGAATGGCACACCGGCCTGCAGAGCTTCGACGCCCGGATCCCCGTCCCGGGCAGCCGGGACGAGCAGGCCGCCGAGTACATCGGCCAGGGCGGCATCCAGGTGAACACGCTGCTGATGGCCTCCGTGGCGGCGACCGTGCAGAGCGGCACCTTCCGCCAGCCGGTCGTGATGGAAGGCGTCACCGACCGGACCGCCGCCCCCGGCCGGCTGCCCGCGGAGGTGGGGCGCGCCCTGCGGGCCATGATGGCCAGGACCGCCCGGGACGGAACCGCCCGCGGGCCGATGGCCGGCCTCACCGGGCAGATCGGCGCCAAGACCGGCACCGCCGAGGTCGACGGCAAGAACCCCAACAGCTGGTTCATCGCGTACCGCGGCGACCTGGCCGTGGCGGTGGAGGTGGAGGGCGCAGGCCACGGCGCCGAAGCCGCAGGCCGGGCAGCCGCCCGGCTCCTGAGCGCGGGCGGCCACGGCTGACCCCGCCGCAAATCGGCCGCCACGGGCCCCGGGCCGGACCGTTCCGTACCTTTCCTCCGGTGCACCCTCAGCGTGGTTCAGGAGGCTGCGGCGGCCTTCTGGATACGGGGTACGAAGACCCCCTGGGCCAGCGTGTGGGCGGTGGACGGGTCCAGGTTGCTGCCCGACCCTTCCAGCCTGATCTCTGCGAGGACCGTACCCATGCACATGATGAGGTCGAGGCCGTCGAGGTTGCCGGCGTTGCGGTAGTACGCGTGGCCGGTGACGCCGGCGACCGGAGGCACGTTCGCCTTGGTGTACTTGGCCGACGAGGCCGCCTCCTTGCGGCACGCGTCCTGGGTGGCCTTCTGGTCGGGGTAAGCCTTGATGCTGAAGATGACGGTCTCGCCGAATGCCTCGAACTTCGCCGAGCCGGTCGCGATGACGGCGCAGGCCCAGTCCGGATCCGCGCCGCATTCCGACGGGGGCTTGGGCTGCTCCTCGACGTGCGCGCGGCCGGTCTTCGGTGTCCACTCGGCCATCTGTGCAGGGTCGGGCAGCGCCGACTGAATTCTCCGCTCGGTGTTGAGGACGGTGGGGAAGTCCACCGTGCCGGTCGCCGGCTTGCCCGAGGTGCCTGCACCCACGCCCCTGTCGGCCGCAGTCGTCGGCTTCTCCGTACCCGCCCCGTCCGCACCGCTTCCGCAGGCGGTGACCAAGGCCGCGAGCGCCACAAGGGCCGCCCCCCTCGAACCAACGGCAGACCTCACCCGCATGCCCCGCTCCCCTTCGACCCGTCGGACGGCGCCACTATGTCAGGCTGACGCATCATCAGATGATCTTGGCAGCTGACCGCAGTGGCAATCAAACGAACGTTCAGTCCGATCCGCCTTGGTGTGGACCGCAGGGAACCGGGGCGGACGTCTTCCGGAACGTCGGCCGCCGATTGGGCGGGCACCCAACCGAGCGGCAGCCGCATCGGGTGGATCACCAGTGGTCTACCCGTGGGTCGGCCAACAGGATGGTGACGGCGTGTCCGAACAGCGGTGTCCGTGCGTCCGCGGTCAGTGCGGTGGTGGTGCCGTACCGGAAGGAGACGACCGCGCGGCCGTTGCCGTGGTTGACGCCCTGGAGGAGTGAGACGGCGGTGGTCGTACGGGGGGTGGTCCGTCGGGCCATGGGAGTTGACGCTGCCTCTCCGGGCCGGTGTGCGCGGCCCGAGGTGGTACCGGGCCGGTCACACGCTGTGAGAACGGACCGGGCGGTACAGCCCGATGGCGGCGGCGCGCGGCACGGTTACCGTCCGTGCGGGAGTGCACGGTCCGTGGTCGGCGAGGCCCGGCCGGACCCGGTCGTGAACGAGACCGGCCACCGCCCGGCGGGTTCGGACATCTGGACGATGTTCTGTCCGAACGACAACCTCTGCTCCGCCGGGTGACCGACCCGGACGAGAACCGTGGAATCGTCAACGACACCGCCGGTGCCGCGGCGGGCCCGTGCGGCCTTCGCCGGTCCCGCCGCCAGACCGACCGCTCCGGCCGTTCGGGCCGTTCGCGTGCGGGTCAGGAGCGGGTGAACGTCCCGAGGCCATCGTGGTTGAACTGCTCGACCACCACCGTCGAGGCCCGCCCGTCGGTGCCCACGGTGAACGTCACCCCGGAGAGGCCGACCGCGTTCTCCCCCCGGGTCTGGAAGCTGAAGACGTCGCCGTCGTAGTGCCGGAGCGGGAACTGCAGGTTGTCCGGTCCCAGGCTCATCACCAGCCCGCCGTCCCGGGCACTCACGGTCAGCGGCCCGTAGTAGCCGTTGGCGTACGTCCCGACGTAGGCCGCGTCCGGCTTGGCCGGGGCGGCGCCGGCCGGTGGCTTGCCGTAGTCGGTCGGCGAGACGCCGACCACCGCGGCGGCGGGGACGACCTTGCCCATGAAGCCGAGCCAGTCGACCGTCTCCCGGCCCTCCTGGGCGAAGTCGAAGAACGCCTCGGCCACCGCCTCCGGGACCCCGATCGGCTGACCGTTGGTCAGCACGACGATCCCGAGCTGCTCGGAGGGCAGCAGGGTCACCACAGTCGCCGCGCCCAGCTCGAAGGCACCGGAGTGGTTCAGCCGGAGCCGGCCGTGGGTGTCCTGGTTGACGTTCCAACCGAGGCCGTAGAAGCCGGCGTTGCCCGCCGGCGCCTTCGGCGGGTTGGAGACGATGTGCGGCAGCCGGGTCTCGTTCAGGCCCGCCGCGTCGATGATCTGCCGGCCCTCGAGTTTGCCGTCGGCGAGTTGCAGCCGCATCCACCGGGCGAGGTCCTGCACGCTCGAGCTCACCCCGCCGGCCGGGGACTGCGGATCCGGGTTCTCGGTGGTGCTGACCTGCCAGCCGGCGTCGGTCCGGACATGCGGCACCGCCTTGTTCGCCGCACTGTCGTAGGCGGAGCGCAGCGAACTCGTGGAGCTCATTCCCAGCGGCTTGTACACGACGTCCGCCACCAGGTCCTCCCACGCGACCCCCTTGGCCTTGGCCACGGCCACCGCCGCCTCCGTCAGGCCGTAGTTGGTGTAGGCGTAGCTCGCCCGGAAGGGTGCGAGCGGATGGTCCCGCAGGTGCTGCAGGATGTAGTCGCGCTGGTAGCCGAGGTCCTCCAGCAGATCGCCGGCGTGGTCCGGCAGGCCGCTGCGGTGCGAGAAGAGGTCGGCGATCGTCACGTGGCCGCTCACCCAGGGGTCGGCCAGCGCGAAGCCCGGGTCGTGGGCGGTGATGGGGTCCTGCCACGTCACCGCCTTCTGGCCGACCACCCCGGCGACCGCGGTCGAGGCGATCGGCTTGGAGAGCGAGGCGAGCTGGAACACCGTGTCCGGGCTCACCTGCTCCGGCTTGCCGAGCTGACGGACGCCGAAGCCCTTCGCGTGGACGACCTTGTCCCGGTGGACGACGGCGAGGGCCAACCCCGGGACGCCCGTCTTCGCCATGGCGTCCTGCACGTAGCCGTCGATCCGGGCCACGGCGGAGGACACCTGGTCCTCCGTCAACTGGGGCGGCGGCTGCGGCGGCGGGGCGGTGGCAGGTGCGGACGAAGGGCTCGGCGCAGGCTCGGCCGCGCGATCGCCGGCCGCCGAGGTGCATCCGGCGAGCAGCACGCCGGCCAGCAGCGGCGCGGCGACACGCAGCCCCGGCCGGGCGACGGTCCGCCGGGCCACGCCGTGACGATGCATCAACGTCCCTCCTCGTCCGGGCGACGCGGCCCCGATTCCGACGGCGCCACCGTCCGCCTCACGGCGCGAGTATTCGACGGCCCGGGGCGGCTCCGGCGGCCGCCGCGCGCCGCCCCGAACGCAATCCACCCGTCCGGCGGCGTCGGCGGGTCGGGGGACGGCTTCGCTGCGGGGCGACACTTACAGGGGGCGAGTTCACCGGGGCGTTGCCGGCGCTCCTCCTCCCTCGGAGCCTCCGGCACGCGGCGGCGAAAAAATCCGTGCCCCGACGCTCCGAGCAGGAGCAGAATCGCCCCATGGCGGACATGCAGGCATTCCGGGACGCGGTCACCGGCTGGGCGGCGGGCAGCCCCGGTGAGCCGGCGGGCGAGCTCGCCGTGCGACTGCGCGTGCGGACCGCGGTGCTGCTGGAGGGGCCGAGCGACCTCGCGGCCGTCGAGACGCTGGCCGCGCGCCGAGGCCGGGACCTGCCCGCCGAAGGGGTGTGCCTCGTATCCATGGGCGGGGCGATGAACGTCGGCCGCTACGCCGACCTCCTCGGGCCGCCGGGGTTGGGTCTGCGCCTCGCCGGACTGTGCGACGAGGGCGAGCAGCGCTACTACGACCGCGGTTTTGAAAGGGCTCGCGTGCCGCGCGAATCGTTCTTCGTGTGTGCGACGGACCTGGAGGACGAACTCATCCGCACGCTGGGCGTTGCACAGGTCGAGGAGATCGTCCGGGCAGCGGGCGACCTCCGAGCCTGGCGGACCTTCGTGAGCCAACCTGCACATCTGGGCCGGCCCCCGCACCAGCAGATGCGGCGCTTCCTCGGTACGACGAAGGGCCGCAAGATCCGCTACGGCCGCCTCCTGGTCGAGGCCCTCGACGCCGAGCGGGTACCCGTTCCTCTCCACGATCTGCTCGCGCACCTGTGACCGAACCGCCGAGCGGCGCCGGCCGTGCCGCCGGGGCCGGTGTCGGCGCGGGGTGTGACGCACGTCACGGGAACTCGCCCTCGGATGCCGGACAGTGCACAGGAGTGATCACCAATATGCGAACCCGGGTACGGGCCGGGGACCCGGATGTCTTCGCGGAGCTGTTCGACCTCTACGCCCGAGCGGTGTACAACCACGCCTTCCGTCTGACCGCGAACTGGTCGGTCGCCGAGGACGTCATGTCGGCGACGTTCATGGAGGCATGGCGGCTGCGCGGCAAGGTGACCCCCGAAGGGGGTTCACTGCGGCCGTGGTTGCTGGGCATCGCGACCAACCTCGCCCGCAACCACTGCCGCAGCAACCGGCGCTACCGCGCGGCGGCCGCGGCGCTCGCCGCCACGGGACCGTCGGTGACGGAAGTGCCCGACCACGCCGAGGACGTGGCCGGCCAGGTCGACGACCGGCGTCGGATCGCCGCCGCGATCGCCGCCATGGGCTCGCTGCGCCGCTCCGAACGCGAGGTCCTCGTCCTGTGCCTGTGGGAGGGCTTGGAATATGCCGAGGCCGCCGATGCCCTCGGCATCCCGCTCGGCACCGTCCGCTCCCGGCTGTCCCGGGCCCGTACCAGACTGCGCAAGCTCGCAAGCGCGGAACTGATGGCAGAGAGACGGGAACTCACCAGCCGCACTCGACAGATACATGGCGACCGCGCAACAGCGGTCCGGCCCGTACAGGAAGGAAACCGATGAACGCCAGCCCCTCCCAGCCGCATCCGGCTGAGTGGCCGGAGGCCGAAAGGCTCCTGCCGACCGTGGAGCGGGATCTGCCGGCGGGCCGCCACCAGTTCCACAAGGAGCGCCTGATGGCCCGTATCCACGAAGACCTCGACACCACTCCCGTCTCCCGCCCCGCCCGGGCCGGCGCCGCGAAGCCGCGCAACCCGTTCCTGCGCCGCGCGATCGTCCTGCCGGTGGCGGCGTGCGCCCTGGCGGGTGCCGTCCTGACCGGGGTCAACCTGATCGCCGACTCGGGCGACACCACCACCCTGGCCGCCGGCCCCGCCTTGACCACCGTCGTCGGTGCCGCCGACCCGCAGGGCGTCACCCAGCTCCTCGACCGGATCTCCCTGGCCGCCCAGGGGGCCCCCGTCCCGCAGGCGAACGCGGGACAGTTCATCTACCTCGAGACGAAGGTTGCCAACACCTACGTGCGGACGGTCAACGGCAAGAGCTCGCTGGTCAGCGACGCCCTGCACACCCGGCGGACCTGGAAGTCCCCGGACGGTCACAAGGGTTGGCTGATCGAGCAGGGCGCCACCGACGGCACGTCCCTGGACTCGAAGGTCAAGCCGTACCTCAACGCACCGTCGTACGACTACCTGGCCGCGCTGCCCGCCGACCCCGACGTCCTGCTGAAGAAGATCTACACGGAGACCGCGGGCCACGGTTCCGGCCCGGACGCGGAGGCGTTCACCACCATCGGCGACCTGCTCGGCCAGAGCTACCCGCCGGCGACGCTGTCCGCCGCGCTCTACAAGGCCGCCGCCAAGATCCCCGGTGTGGTGAAGGTGGACGACGCGGTCGACGCCGTCGGCCGCCACGGGGTCGCGGTGGCCCGCCTCGACAAGACCTCCGGCCAGCGCACCGAGTGGATCTTCGACAAGACCTCGTTCACCTTCCTCGGCGAGCGCACCGTCCAGGTCGAGGGCACCTCCGGCGAGAAGGACCTGATCAAGCCCGGCACGGTCGTCTTCACCCAGGCCATCACGGCACGCGCGATCGTCAACGGCATGAAGGAGACCTCCTCCCAGACGGCCTGAACAATCTGTCGGGGCGGGCTCCCCGGCCGGCACAGCCGGCCGGGGAGCCCGCCGTCAGACCGAAGACCCGCTGCGCGGCGCGGGTGCCGGTGATCGACACGGCGCACCGGTGCCGGTGGGCGGCCGGCCACGCGCCGTGCGCCGGAATCTCCTTTGCGTGGCCGTGCGCCGGGCGAGTTGGATCGCACCCATGCATGTCGAACATCCGGGTGCGGCGGCGCTGTGCGTGATGCACCGCCGGCCATGGGGGCCCGCCGGTCCCGCGGGCGGGTCCGGGCCGTCGCCCGCCGAACTCACCGCGGTGGCGCGGGCTCTGGCCTCCGCGCCGACGGCCGCCGCGTCCGCGTGCCCCACCTGCGTGCGGCTTCTCGTCCTCGGCCTGTGCCGTCGAAACGACCCGGTGAGCCTCGACGCGCTGCTGCGGCTGGTCACGGCGGTCGACGTCCGCTGGGACGAGGAGCTGACGCGGGCTGTCGTCCGGCTCGCCGACGACCGCTTCGTCCCGCTGCTCGTCCGCCTCTGTACGGAACCGCGCCCGGTCGCCCTGGTGGCCCTCGACGGACTGGCGACGCTCCACCCCGGCCCCGGAGCGGTGCGCGCCCTGGTGGCCGTGTTCACCGGATCGGTGGGCGACCGGCGCGTGCACCGGGCCGCGAGCCGGGCGCTGGTCGCGGCAGGCCCGGCCGCGGTGGCCGCGCTGCTCCCGTACGTGCCATGGACGGTGGAAGCCGACCGCCGGCTGCGACAGTCGCTCGCCTGGTTCCTCGGACGCGCGGACTGCGGGACACGCCGCGCGGTGGGCATGCTGACGGAGTTCCTCTCCGATCCGTGTTCCCGCACCCGCGGCGAGGCCGCGGCCTCGCTCGGTCTGCGCGGCGACCCCGCGGCCGGCCCGGTGCTGCAGCGCGCCCTCGCCCATCCCGACGAGGGGGTCCGTGCCCGCGCCGCTACGGCACTCGGCCGGGTCGGCGCACACGACGCGACGGAGCAGCTGCGGCAGTCGGCCGCGCACGACCCCTTTCCGACCGTCCGGGACGCGGCCGCCGCGGCGGTCCGGGCACTGGCCGCCCGTGGACGCTGACCCGTCGGCGCCGCCCGTCGGCGCCGCCCGCCGGAGGTCAGCCGTGCGCGGGTGCCGCAGCGTGCCCGTGCTGCTCGTAGAGGCGGTCGGCGAGCAGGGCGTGGGCGAGCGTGCCGCCGGCCCGGACGGAGGCGGCCACGAACGCGGTCTCGGCGAGCTCCTCGGGGGTGACGCCGTGTCGGCGGGCGGCGGCGGTGTGCACGTCGAGGCAGTAGGAGCACTGGGTGACGAGCGCGACGGCCACCGAGATCAGTTCGCGGTAGCGGCGCGGCACCGCGCCGTCCTCCCGGTCGACGGCCTCCTGGAAGGCGAGCCAGGCGGCGAACTCCGCGGGGGCGGCGCGGCCGACGGAGCGGGCGCGGTGCAGGTCGTCGGGGTGCTCGTACACGGGTGGACTCCTCGTCCGGGCGGGTGGCGGCGGACGCTGCTGTCCGGCGCCTGACACCACCTCATCGCGGGCGGCCGGGGCCCGTCCAAGACCGGTTTCGGTCGGGCGGTTCCGTTCTGGGTATCGTGGCCGGTCATGGACCTGCGGGCGTTGCGCTGTTTCGTCACGGTGGCCGAGGAGGGCCATTTCGGCCGCGCGGCCGCCCGGCTGCACCTGGCCCAGCCGCCGCTCAGCCGCCGGATCCGGGACCTGGAATCGGATCTCGGGTGCCGGCTGTTCGACCGGATCCCCACCGGCGCGCGGCTCACCCCGGCCGGGGAGGTGCTGCTGGCGGAGGCGCGCGACCTCCTGGAGCGGGCCGAGCGCGCCCGGGAGCGGGTGCGCGGCGCCGAGGCCGAGCGGGTGCTGGTGGTCGGCGTCGCCGCCGGCGCGGGCCTGGACGTCGGCCCGGCGGCACTGGCGGCGCTCCGGCGCAGCAGCCCCGGCCTGCGGGTCCGACTGCGCGAGGCGCCGATCACCGACCCGTCGGCCGGGCTGCGGGAGCGGCGCGTGGACCTGGCCCTGACCCGGCTGCCCTTCGACACGGGCGGTCTGACGATCCGCCCGCTCGGGCTGGAGCCGGTGGTGGCAGCCGTGCCCGCCGACGATCCCCTCGCGGCCCGCGACCGGCTGCACGTCACGGAACTGGCCGACCGCCCGCGCTTCCGGCTGCCGCCCGGGACGGACGCCCGGTGGCGCACCTACTGGCTCGCCGCCGAGGACGACTCCGCGGGCCCCGTCGTGGCGTCGGTCGAGGAGTGCCTGCACAGCGTCCTGTGGGAGGGGGCGGTGGGGCTGCTGCCAGCCGGGGCCGCGGTGCGGCACGCGCGGCCCGGCGTCGCCTTCGTACCGGTGGACGGCCACCCGCCGAGCCGTGTCGTCGCAGCCCGGCACGCCGGCTGTGTCGACCCGCTCGTCGACGCCCTGGTCGATGCACTCGGCACTGCCGCGGGAGGCGTGGCGGCGTAGCGACGCCGAGACGGCGCCTCGGCGAGGGCTGCGGCCGGGGTGGGCTCAGAGCAGGACGACCGCGTCGCCGAGCCGAAGGGTGCCCGGGGTGGCGGTGGTGGCGAGCGCGTCCAGGCGGTTGTTGTGCTCGGCGGCGATCGCGCGCAGGATCAACGGGGAGTGGGGGAGGTCCTGTTGGGCGGCGTTGGTCATCGCGCAGCGCTCGCTGGAGCGTTGGAAGTCGACGTGGAGGGTGTCGCCGATGCGGGCCCGGCGGCCGAACCACTGGTCCTCGACGAAGGGTGGGGTGCCCGGGGGAGTGCGGACGAGGAGGTTCGGCCGGAAGCGCCGCTCGTCGACGGGAACGTCGGGTGCGGCGGAGCGCACCCAGTCGAGGGTGGCGGTGGTGAGGACGCTCAGCGGGAGCTGGTCGAAGTGCGAGACGGCTCCCTCACGGGCGACCTCGACGTCCTCGCGGCCGAGGTAGCCGCGGATGTACGCCGTCGGGTCGGGCGCGGCCGTGCCGTGCGGGTCGAGCAGTTCCGGCCGGTCCAGGTGCTCCAGGTAGCGGGAGCGCAGGTGGAGCAGCCCGGGCATCCTGCGGAAGCGGCGGGTGTTCTTCCCCGAACCGATCTTGCCTTCGGCGTCGCGGACGGCGAACAGGCGGTCCCCGAGCAGTCCACGGGCATCGACGGGGACCTGTTGCAGCCGCTCACCGCCGGTCGACTTCACCGGGTACCGCCATATGCGTTCGACCACGCCCACGGGAACCGTCATTCGGCCAAGCGTACCGGCAGTTGATCATCGGGCGGGGCCGGCCTGCGCTGTGACCGGCCGTAATTCGCTTGACCCGTCCACAGGGCGACGCTGCACTGTGGCGGGGCGCCGCGACCGGTGGTGCCGTTATCCCGGGGAGGCCAGGGCAGCGATGGAGATCCGTCCCACGACCGAGCAGGACCTCGACGTCTTCGTCGACACACTCCATGCCGCGTTCGGGCGCTTCCCGGAAACCCCGGCCGAGGGCGGCGGCGGGCTCTGGTGGTCGGCGCTCGAACTGGACCGCGGTCTGCTCGCCGTGACGGCGGACGGGCGGCCCGTCGGAACCGCCGGTGCGCACTCCTTCGAGCTCACCCTGCCCGGCGAGATCCTCGCCCCGGCCGCCGGGGTGTCCTTCGTCGGCGTCCTGCCCTCGCACCGACGTCAGGGCGTGCTCAGCGCGATGATGCGGCATCAGCTCACCGAGCTGCGGACCCGAGGGGAGTTCCTCTCCGTGCTGCTGGCCACCGAGGCGCTGATCTACGGCAGGTTCGGCTACGGACCGGCGACCTACACGCAGCGGCTGACGATGCCGCGCCGCCAGGCCGCGTTCAGCCCTTCCAGGGCGAGCGGGACGGCCGACGTGCCGGCGACCGGTGCGGACACCGGCTCGGTCGAGGTGCTGCGGCGTGCCGAGTGCGGCGAGATCCTGGAGGAGGTGTACGACCGGTACCGCCGAGCCCAGCCGGGCGCGCTGTCCCGGCCGCACCGCTGGTGGGCCCTCGGCGCGGGACAGCCCCCGGTCTCCGCGGCGCCGCGCTACGTCGCCGTCCACCGTGACGCCGACGGCGTCCCGGACGGGTACGCCAGCTACTCGCTCGGCGACTCCGACACCCTGACGGTCGACGAGACCATCGCCGCCGACGACGCCGTCTTCACGGCCCTGGCCCGGTTCGTGATCGGCCACGACCTGGTCACTCAGGTCGTGTTCAAGCACGTCCCGCCCGACCACCCGCTGCGCTGGCAGCTCGCGGACTTCCGCGCCGGCCAGGTGAGCCACGACACCGACTGGCTCTGGGTGCGGCTGCTGGACGTCCCGCGTGCGCTGACCGCACGCGGCTGGTTCACGGACGGCGAGCTCGTCCTCGACGTCGACGACCCGTTCCTCGGCGAGCACGGCCGCTACCTGCTGACCGTCCGGGACGGCAAGGCCGACTGCGTCCCGACGGACCGCGAGCCCGACCTGTCCCTGGACGTGCGGGACCTTGGCTCGGTCTACCTCGGCGGTACCGCACCGAGCACGCTCGTACGGGCCGGACACATCCGGACCCACCACCCGGGCGCGGCCGCCCTCGCCGACGCCCTCTTCCGCGCCGACCGCGCCCCGCACTGCCTGCACTGGTTCTGACCCGGCGCACTTCTGACCCGGCGCACGGCCGAGCGGGGCGAAAGACCCGTGCCGCACACCACCCGGTGAGCTCGTCAGGTTCGACGCTCACCGGGGCCTTGTGCGAAGGGCGTGCGCGGCGACCGCCGTCGCCGCGGGGAGGTTCTATGAACCCCCGGCGCCTGCACCGTTCGGGGCGAGCCGCGTGACAGTGAGTGTGCCGCTCGGACTGAGCGTGAACCGGACGGGTTCCAGGTCGGCGGCGTAACTGTCGCTCGCACCATAGGCCTTGAGCGTGATGTCTTCGGCCTTGCCGTAGTGGAGGTCGGCCTCGGCCGCATGGCTCCAGGTGTTGACCCGGACGTGGACGGACCAGTGCTCCACCTCCTCCGACCGCCAGTTCCCCCAACTGCTCTCCGGCAGGAATCCCGCCGCCGCGCCACCCCGGACCCAGAGGCCGGCGAGGACGACCGCGGCGGCCACCGCAAGGCAGACAACGCCCTTCAGCTTCATGATCGTGAAGATAGCAGCCGCGCCGGAACGGTCCGCCGGGGGCGCTGCCGCCAACCCTCATGGAGAGATCCATGTTTGACGCGCCGTCGATCCGGGTCCCCGTCATCCGGCCCGAGGCCGCCGGGGGTGCTCCGGTGAACCCGCGGTGCTACGCCGCTCGTTCGTCGTGGGGCGGGTCGGGGGCGGTCGCGGGGTCGTGGGGGCTGAAGGTGCGGCGGTAGGCGGCGGGTGAGACGCCGAAGGCCGTCCGCATGTGCGTGCGCAGGGAGTTCGCGGAGCCGAAGCCGGCCCGGTGGGCGACCAGGTCGATCGGCAGGTCGGTGGTCTCCAGCAGTTGCTTGGCCATTTCCAGGCGCTGCGCGGTGAGCCACTGCACCGGGGTCATGCCGGCCTCGTCGCGGAACCTCCGGGTGAAGGAGCGCAGGCTCATCCGGGCGTGCTCGGCGAGCCGCGTGAGCGGCAGGGGCTCACCGAGGTGCTCCAGGGCCCAGGCGCGGGTGGCGGTCGTACTGGCGACGGTGGGTTCGGGGACCGGGCGGTCGATGTACTGGGCCTGTCCGCCGTCCCGCCACGGCGGCACGACGCACATGCGGGCGGCCCGGTTGGCGACCGCCGCGCCGTGGTCGCGGCGGATCACGTGCAGGCACAGATCCACGCCGGCTGCCACACCGGCGGAGGTGAGCACGTCGCCGTCGTCGACGAACAGGACGTCCTCGTCGACCCTGACGGTGGGGTACGCCCGGCGGAACTCCGGCGCCAGGTTCCAGTGGGTGGTGGCCGGCCGGCCGTCGAGCAGCCCGGCCGCGGCGAGCACGTAGGAACCGGTGCAGATGGACACCAGCCGGGTGCCGGGTCGGATGCCGGCGATGGCCGCGCCGACCTCGGGCGGCAGCGGGCCACCGCGGCCCAGCTCGGGCATGGCGTGCGTGGGCGGGACGATCACGGTGTCGGCGGCGGCCAGCGCCTCGGGGCCGGCGGCAGGCTGCACGATGAAGCCCGCGTCGCTGAGGACGGGGGCGCCGTCGGCGGTGCAGACGGTGACGTCGTAGAGCGGCCGGCCCTCGGAGTCCGCCGCACTGCCGAAGACGCGGGAGGGGATACCGAGTTCGAAGGGCGGAACCCCGGGCAGGGCGAGCACCGCGATCCGGTGCCGCGGGAGCGGTGCCTTCGCCTCCGCGTCCCGTTCGCCCGCCCTCCGTGCCGCCTGCATTCCGCCCATGGCCAGATCCTGTCACATAGTGGCCAGACGGCCAATACTGCGCCGCCCCCGCATGTCGGATCGTGGACTGCGTCGCCGGGGGAACCCGGCGGCATGAGGATCGAAACCAAGATCGAAACGAAGGACGAGGCGGACAGCATGCGCGCGGTGGTCGTGGAGCAGTGGGGCGGACCGGAGAACCTGGTCGAGCGCGAGATCGAGCGCCCGGAGCCGGGACTGAACGAGGTCCTGGTACGGGTCCACGCGGCAGGAGTGAACCCGGTGGACTGGAAGACCCGCGCCGGCGGCGCCCTCATCGAGTGGGGCGCCGTACCGGCGGTCGGCTGGGACGTGTCCGGCACCGTCGAGGCCGTCGGGCCCGGCGTGGGGATCTTCCGCCCCGGCGACGAGGTCTTCGGGATGCCGCTGTTCCCCCGGCAGGCGGGCGGATACGCCGAGTACGTGGTCGCGCCGGCCCGGCACCTCGCCCCGAAGCCCGCCGGCCTGACGCACGTCGAGGCGGCGGCACTGCCGCTGGCCGCACTGACCGCCTGGCAGGCCCTGGTGGACGCGGCCGATGTCCGTCCCGGTGAGCGCGTGCTGGTGCACGCGGCGGCCGGCGGGGTCGGCCACTTCGCCGTACAGATCGCCAAGGCCCGCGGCGCGTACGTCATCGGCACGGCCAGCGCCGGCAAGCACGACCTGGTGCGGGAGCTGGGCGCGGACGAGGTCGTCGACTACCGGGCGGTGCGGTTCGAGGACGTCGTGTCCGACATCGACGTCGTGCTGGACGGGCTCGGCGGCGAGACGGCCGAGCGCTCCCTGAAGGTGCTCCGGCCCGGCGGCCGGCTGATCACCCTGCCCGGCCCGGACGACGTGCCCGCAGCCCCGGACGGGGTGCAGGCCTCGTGGGTCCTGGTCGAGCCGGACCACCTGGGCCTGCGCGAGATCGCCGCCCTGGTCGAGCGGGGCGCACTGAAGCCCGTGGTCGAGACGGTCCTGCCGCTGGCGGAGGCCGCGAAGGCGCACGAGATCGGCGAGCAGGGCCGCACCACCGGCAAGATCGTCCTGACGGTCGCCTGAGTGCCGGGAGCGGCGTAAGGGACACCCCGGACACGTCGGAGACCCGGCAGACGATCTGCCGGGCCTCCGACGAGGAGGAACCGTGTTCGGCCTCGGCCCTCGGGGCGTGTCCCGTGGGGCGCGAGGGGGGGTCACCCGGCAGAGCCTGGTGGCTGACCTCGCCGACGACGAAGCGGTCGTCCTTGTCGGCCCTCAAAAACGCCTCCACCCCGGCCGACTGCCACGGGCCCAGGACCGGTCGGCCACCTACAGCGGAGTCGGCTTGATGATCGCGAACGGGGCGCCCTGCGGATCGGCGACCACGGACATTCGGCCGGCCATCATGTCGAACGGCGGGGCCAGCACGGTGCCGTTCGCCTTGACCAGGGCGTCCACGGTGGAGTCCACGTCGTCGACCGCGAAGTAGCTCAGCCAGTGCGCGGGGGTACCGGGCGGGTCGTTGGCCAGCAGGGTGACGCCGCCGACCGCGCGGCCGCCGATCCGCAGTTCCCAGTAGGAGTCCGCGCCGTCCAGTGGTTCGATCTCGATGCCGAACGCCTCGCCGTAGAACGCGGTCGCGGCCGGCACGTCGCTGGTGTGCAGCTCGTTCCAGGTGAGCGCGCCGGCCTCGTTGACCACCTGGGCGCCGAAGAACTCACCGGGCTGCCAGACACCGAACACCGCACCCTGCGGGTCGGAGGCGATCAGCATCCGGCCCAGGTTGCCGACGTCCATCACCGGGACGAGCAGCGTGCCGCCTGCGGCGACGATCGCGTCCTGGGTGGCCTGGGCATCGGTGCTGGCCAGGTAGCTGGTCCACACGGTCGGGGGTTCCGGCATACCCTCGGGCGCCATCGCCGGGCCGATGCCCGCCGCCGCCTTGCCGTTGAGCTCGCAGACCGCGTACCCGCCGAACTCGGCGGGGCCGGGCTGTCCCTGCCAGCCGAACAGGTCGCGGTAGAAGTCCAGCGCGGCCTGCTGATCCTTCGCCATCAGATCGATCCAGCACGGAGTGCCGGTCGCGTACGGAGTGGTGACCTCGGGCATTCTCTCTCCTTCGGACGGGGGCTCTCCCAACACCTTCTCCTCGCACGCCGGAGTCGCCCGTCCGACACACCAGCGCGACGGAGGGAAGCCGAGCGCCCGCCAGAGCCTCAGCGGAGCGCACGCCGGCGAACGGCGGCGGGCCATGGGTGAGGTGTCCGGGCGGCGTGCCGGTATCCGCCGAGTTTGCTCCCGTCCGTGCAGCAGGAACGCCCGCCCCGGCCCGACCGGGCAGCGGTGGGTGCTGCCGGACCTGGTCGAGCGAGCATCTCTCCCAGGGCGGCACGGTCGTCCGCAGGACCTGGGGCCGGGCGTGACCGCCGCCGCTGTGCGGCGGTGTCCGGTTCGCTCGTCAAAACCGGTGTACGCGGTCCGGTCGCCGGGGGGATGATCTTCGGCGTGACGGACGAAACCGCGGCAGGCGTGGGAGCGGGCAGTGATGACGCCGATGCCTGGAGAGCACGGTTGGGCTGGGCCTTCGACCTCATAGCGGACGATCCTGCCGAGCGGACCGCGGCGCTCGCGCATCAGAGCAGGGCCAGACAGAACAGCTGGGACGCTCTCGACCGGTTCAACGAGTTCTGGCATCTGACGTTGCCGCTGGGCACGGAGGAGCAGTACCGGGAGCCGGCCTACAAGCGGGCGCGCGAGGAGTACTACGACATCCGCAGGTACTGCCTGCCCGATGGACTGTGGGGCCGCCCGCACGGGACGAGCCTCAAGGAGTGGCCGGGCCTGCCCTACCACCTCCTCTTTCTCGAGTGGGAGGCCCGGTACCCCCGAGAGTGGACCGAGCACGCCAAGGCGTGGGGTACGAAGGCGGCCGTCATCCGCTGTGTGGCCGTCCCCGACCACGACGAAGCGGTCAGGGCGAAACTCGCCGACCTCGTCGAGATCGTCGTCCAGCGGGCCTACCGGTGCAAGGACCGCGAGTACGTGCGCGTCGCGCGGGCGATCGACGGAGAGGACCTGCGCCGCAGACTCGGCGAGGCGGCCCGGTCGGGCAACCCCTGGGCACGGCTGCACGCCGGGTACGTGCTGTGGCTTCTCGACCGTCCCGAGATGCCGAACACCCGCCACGTGTGGCGGACGTGGCTCGCGGGAGCAGCCGAAACGCAGCCGACCCCGGCCGGCCCCCGCCGGTAGTCCGGAGGATCGACCGTGTGGCCCCGGTCCGGGCCGCGTGTCAGCGGAGTGCCGGCACGACCAGAGCGACTGCGCGGGCGAGCAGGGGTTCGTCGGCGATGGCGGCCGGACTCGTCGTGTCGGTCACGCGCCCCGGTTCGGCGGTGTTTCAGCGCGGAGGCACCCAGGCCGGTGTCCAGGTTTCGGCGGCGATCTGGCGGGCCGTGGTGGCGGCGAGGCGGGTGCGGAGGGTGGCCAGCGCCGGGTGCGGGTTGTCGCGGTGCCAGAGGAGCGAGTGCGGGTAGACGGGCGTCGGGTCGGTCACCGGGATGCGGCGCAGGCCGTGGTCGGCGGGCCAGACGAGGCGGGTCTGCTCGCCCATGAAGGTGGCCAGGGCCGGGGAGTCGGCGATGGTGTCGAGAAGGGCGTCGGAGCCGAAGTTGGGGCCGGTCGCCTCGATGGTGAGGCCGAACTCGGCGGCGAGGTCGTCGTAGTAGGCGGCCCACTCGGTACCGGGGACGATGCCGGGCATCCAGATCCGGTGCCCGGCGAGCCGGGCGACGGTCACCGACCTCGCGCCCGCGAGTGCGTGCGCGGGGCCGGTGAGGAGCTGGAGCGGCTCGTCGAGCACCCGGACGGACTCGATGTCCGCGGGAAGTGGCCGGCCGGGCACGGCGACGGCGCGGAAGGACGCGTCGATCGCGCCGGAGCGAAGGGCGGCGACGGCCGTCTCGACGTCGAACAGCATCACCACGTCGAGCTCGATCTCGGGGTGCGCGCGGTGGAAGCCGCGCATCAGGCCCGACGGCGCGACGCGCGAGGCGATCACGTCCACGCGCAGCGGTCGGCTGCCGGTGCGCACGGACGCGGCCGCGCGTTCGGCGACCCGGAGCAGCTCGCGAGCGTGCGGCAGGAACGCCTGCCCGTCGATGGTGAGCTCGGCCCCGCGCGGCGTGCGGGTGAACAGCCGCACGCCGAGGTCGCGCTCCAGTGCGGCGATGCGCTTGGAGACGGCCTGCTGGGTGACCGCCAGCTCCGCGGCGGCCTCCTGGAACTGCCCCGCGTCGGCGGCTGCGACGAAGGTCCGGACGGTGTCGAGGTCCATACCGACACCCTATGGGTACAACCACTGGTTGTGTCCTGGAAGCCTTGCGGTTGTTTGATCCTGGAGTGTGGGCCTCGCTTTGATGGCTTCCGATCGCGGATTGGTTGTGCGGGTGTGGCGAGGGGCGTCGGGCATGAGGAGCGGGCACCGGCCGGGACATCGGTTGGGGCGGCGGTTCGGGTGGCTCTGGGGAGCGTACGGGACCAGCGCGCTCGGCACCTGGCTCGCCTTCGGCGCGTTCCCGCTGATCGCCGTCCAGGTGCTGCATGCCGGACCGGCCGGAGTCGCCGCGCTCTCCTCCGTAGGGGCTGCGGTGGGTGCGGCCGTGGCGGTGCCGCTCGGCCCGTGGGTGGAGTTCCGCCGCAAGCGGTCGGTGCTGATCACGATGGACCTGGTGCGGTTCGGCGCGCTGCTGACGATCCCCACCGCGTTCGTACTCGGCGCGCTCACCCTCGTTCAGCTCCTACTGGTCTCGGTCGTCGTCGCGGCGGCCGACATCACCTTCCGCGCCGCCTCCGGCGCGTACCTGAAGACGCTGCTGCCGGCCGAGGACCTGCTCGTCGCGAACGCCCGATTCGAGTCCACGGCCTGGACGACCACGATCATCGGACCGCCGCTGGGCGGCGCCGCGATCGGGATCCTCGGTCCGGTGGCGACGGTGACGGCCGACGCCGCCAGCTACCTGCTCTCGGCCCTGGGCATCCGCGTGACGGGCGGGCACGAGCTGCCGCCCGAGCGCCGGGAGGCCACGCGCATGCGGGCCAGGGACCTGCTCGACGGCTGGCGGTACATCCTCGCCGACGCGACACTGCGCCCACTGTTCCTCAACACCGCCCTGTTCAACAGCCTGGTCATGGCCGTCGAGCCACTGCTGGCCGTCCTCATGCTCGGCCGACTCGGGTTCACACCGTGGCAGTACGGCCTCGCCTTCGCCGCACCCTCGATCGGCGGCCTGCTCGGTTCGCGGCTGGCCCGACCGCTCGTGACCCGGTTCGGACAGCACCAGGTCCTGGCCGTGACCGGGACACTGCGCGCGCTCTGGCCCGTCGGCCTGGCCTTCCTGCAGCCGGGCACCGTAGGGCTGCTCCTGGTGATGGGCGTCGAGTTCGGGCTCATCCTCTGCTGCGGCGTCTTCAACCCCGTCCATGCCACCTACCGCCTCCAGCGCACCGCAACCGACCGGATCGCCCGCACGCTGTCCGCGTGGGCAGTGACGACCAAGGCCGCGACCGCGCTCCTGACGGCCGTCTGGGGCGTGCTGGGCGGCCTGCTCGGCCCGCGCACGGCCATCGGCCTGGCCGGCGTACTCCTGCTGGCGACCCCCCTGCTAATCCCACGGCGCACCCCCGGTCCAGGTCCTCATCGGCATCTGCTTCGGCCATCAGTGCGATGAACACCCGCTCCGGAAGCAACGGCTCGATTTCGCGCCGACTGCGTGTCATTCAACGGCACAAGGCCGACCGCCGTGCGCAGTGAGGGAGTCCAGATCACGCGTCGCAATCGATCTCCGGACTCCCTCGCTTCCTCTCATGCGCGACATGAGCCCTTGGCATCAACCGTCTAGAGGAGCCGACCGACCAGATCCGCCGCCCGCCGACCCCTCCGGGAACGCTGGGCGGCTGCAGCCGTGGAGACCGCGTCCGGTAGCCAGGACTCCACGTCCTCGATCTCCCGGATGCGCGGACCGTCTCTGTTCGCGTCCCTGAGGGCCTCGAACAATTTGTCCTTGTCCCTGGCGAACTCCAGGCGGAGCCGGGCCGGTGAGTCGATACCGCAGGCCACCAGCAGGCCCAGGGCGGCGGCGCAGTCGAGACGGTCGTGCAGCTGGGTCAGCTGGGCGATCTGGACGAACCGTTCGACGAGCACCGGCGAGATGTCGAGGTACTCGGCCAGCACGGCGCGCTGACGGGTGGTCGCGGTGCGGAACAGGAAATCCGTCGGAGCGCTGAGTCCGGCCTCGACCAGCTTCGGCCGGCAGGAGTCGAAGACCGGCAGATCGACGAAGGTGGAGGCGGTGGCCGTGAGCTCCTGGTACTCCTCGCTGTCGTGCAGCGCGCGAAGGCAGGGATCCTTGCGGGCCTCGGCTCTGAGGGCCTCGGTCGGCAGTGCGATCCGCAGGTAACGGAGGGCGGTGCGCTTGGACATGGGATGGCTCCGCCGGTCGAGGCCGGCGAGGCGGGCGTACTCGTAGGCCAGCCGTGGCGCGGGCGAGGATTCCATGAACGAGTGACGATCCGACCGCACATCGGTGAGTGCCTTGATCTCGTGCCGCATGGCCTTGCCGATGGGGCGGATCTGCTTGGCGAGTGTCAGGAGATCCATGTCGTTCCCGTCGACGTCCTCACACGCGCTCTCCAGCTCCTCGACCCGCTTCTCGGCCAGGCCGAAGGCGTGCTTGTCCGAGCGGCCCGACACCACGAAGCTGTTGATCCACTGGGAGGCGCTGCGGTAGAGCGCACGGATCACCAGAGCGTCGGGGCAGAACGCCTTGATGTCGTCGAACTGGTCGTCCGCCTCCTCGGCGAGCTGCCGGTAGGCGGCGCTGTCGTGCGGGGTGGCGTCCTGGAGGGCCCAGAGATGGTCGACGCGGGCGAGGACGTTTCCCGGATCCTCGTCGACGGCTCGGGCCAGCAAGGCCGTTCGCAGGTCGGGATCGTCGATGAGCGAGCGACTGGTCGCGATGACCTGCAGGGTGACGCTCCGCCAGCCGGTGGCACCACAGAGCTGGTCCCTGAGCCGGGGGTGCGCCCGGCTCAACCGCAGCAGGGTGACGGCGGCGGCGCCGGTGAGGAGCTGGGCCTTTGCACGCTCCCGGGCCTCCTGGCCCTTGCACAGCGGGAGGAACAGCTCGGCGCGGCTGAAGATGTCGCTCTCGGCGTGGCGGCCGTTGCGGGTGAGCGTCACGGTGATCCGGTTGTCGTCCATGATGGCGGCCCGTACCCGCCAGGTGAGGTCCGGCCGGATGGCGAAGAAGATGCCGGAGAGAGCCGCGGCGATCTTCCCGGACGGCAGGGCGCTGAGGTCCTCGGTCTTGATCTTGCTGAGGTGCATGGAGCTGGTGACCGCCCGCAGGCGCATCGGCGGGGTGTCGATGCCCAGGTCCTGGACCCGGGCGAGCAGGTAGTCGGTGGCGACCGGGTCATTCTCGCCGTCCGGGGACTGCACCGACACCTGAAGGCGGAGGTTCTGACCGAAGGTCGCGGCGGTGAGCAGGATCCCGTCGAGCGTGAGTACCGCGTAGGTGGTGAGGAGTTGCCGGCGTGGGTCGTGCAGGACGACCGTGCGGAGGAGGAGGCCGAGGCCGCCGATGACCAGGAGCGGGACCAGCAGGCGCCACCAGTAGGTGCATGCCCCCGCGAAGGTGGGCCGCCAGCTGCGGAACAGCCGCATCAGCGTCTTCCCGCGCGACTCCCACTCGGAGGCGACTCGGTAGCGTTCGTGGGTCCAAGCAGCCGCGACGGTGACTGCCGCGGGGAAGACGACCAGCGCCGTCAGGTCCGCCGGCCAGTCGCTGATGTCGCCCGGGTCGAAGGGATGGAACATCTGGTAGATCGCGAACATGAGCGCCGATCCGACCAGCAGGAGAAAACCGATGACGCCCAGCGAGATCCGCCAGGGCCTGGGCCACGCGATCGAGTCGACCTTCACCACGACACCACTGAGCAGCCCGCTCAGCGTCAGGAGGACGAGGAGCAGAATGGCGGCGGCAGTGAGCAGCTGGGTCATCGGCAGGACCCAGCGGTCGTAGAACAGATCCCACTGAGAGAGGGCCAGGTTCTGCTGACGGGCAGTGATCGCGTTGAGGCCGGCCGTCGCCTCGGCGTTCTCGGCGTCGATGGCCAGGGCCTCGCGGAACTTCCGCTCGGCCGCCGCGAGGTCGCCCGCCTGGAGTAACTCCTGCCCGGCGGCGGCCGACTGGGCGGCGACCTGGTGGTGTGCGGCGACCAGGGAGAGACCGACCGACGCGCAGGTCGACGGGTTCCCGTCGGCCGTCTGGGTGTACAGTGCCGCGGCCTGCGCCAGATGTCCGGCCTCGAGCGACTGCTGCGCCAGCGCGCAGAGGGCGGTCGGGTCGGGGGCCGCGCAAGCGGGGGCGGCCGACGCAGTGAGGGCCGCGGCCGCGGCCAGTAGCACGGCGGTGATCGTCCGGCCTGGGTGTCTCGGCATCATGCACACCTCGGGTCCGCAGGACCCCCCGTCCACGAACGATAGGGTGGCCCGCCCCGCACCGCTGGACGAACGCCACCGGCCGGAGGACGGCCTGCCCTGCTGTCTCGCCGTCGGCCCGATGGTCGTGCTCTTCCTCCTCGCGATGTGTCCGTTCTTCGGGCGGCACTGCGAGGCAGCGCACCGAGCGACTCGTTGTCCGGTGGTGATGGCCTCGTCGACGGTTGTGACCTCGGGCGGTGCCGTGAGCGCGGCCCGACAGGCTCCGCTGTTCGACAGCACGGTGAAACTCCGCCACGCAACCGCGCTCGACCAGCACCATGAGGCCGAACCGCAGAACCGGACGAGAGGACCTGGACGTCCATGCTGAACCCGCTCGAGCGCCCCGCCTCATGTCGCATCGGCCGGACGGGTGCATCCGTCCGACGCTCAGACACGCCCGTGGGCAACGGGACGGCGGGGCGCCCGGTGGGCCGCGGGCTTCGAGGGCCCTTACCGACCGACCACGTCGAGCAGCAGCTTCGCGGCCATCGACGCGCCGTCGGTGCTCATCGTGTCGGCCACGGCCCTCGCCCGTGCGCGGGTCTCGGGGGTCAGGGCCGTCCTGAGCGCGGCCGACAGCGACTCGACCGTGGGAGCCGGGCCGTCGTGGGCCGCGCCGATACCCAACTCGGCCACCCGCTGAGCCCAGTACGGCTGGTCCACGATCTGGGGCACCACCACCTGGGGGGTGCCGGCGCGGGTGGCCGCCATCGTGGTGCCGGCGCCGCCGTGGTGGACGACGGCGGCCACGCGGCCGAACAGCGCCTGGTGGTTGACCTCGCCGACAGCGAAGCAGTCGTCCTTGTCGTCGGTCGGGGACAGCTCCGCCCAGCCGCGTGCGATGACGACGCGCCGGCCCTGCGCGCGGACGGCCTCGACGGCCACCCTGGCCACGTCTCCCGCTCCGCGCAGCGGCATGCTGCCGAAACCCACGAACACGGGCGGAGCGCCGGCGTTCAGGAACGCCTCCAACTCGGCCGGGAGAGCGCGTTCGTCCGGCAGGATCCACGCGCCGGTCTGCACGACGTCGAGGTCGGCCGACTGCCAGGGGTCCAGGACGGGGTCCGTCGCCAGCCACGGCCGGCCGGTGAGGACGTGGTCGCGGACGTTGTCCACCGGCGGGAGGCCGACCGACGCCCGGTGGGTGTTGACCACCCCGCCGAACAACGCGTTCATGGTCTGGATGTTGAGGTCCCACAGCTCCCGGTTGTCGGTCACCTCCGGCGGGTACGGATGGCTCGGGTACTGGAACGGCGGGCGGTGCGGTGACGGCAGGACGGTCGGCTGGAGGGCCAGGTACACGTACCCGAGACCCAGCTTGTCGGCCGCCGACCGCGCGCCGGCCGCGCTCGGGAACAGTCCGGTCGCCACCACCACTGCGCCTGCCTCCGCCTCGGCCACGATCGCGTCGTAGTACGCGGAGACCAGCGCGGCCACGCGCCGGGGAAAGTCCGACGCCACCGGCGGCGCCCCGGTCACCAGGGCGCGTACCGACTCGCTCACCGGGACCATCGGCACACCGACCTCGGCCAGCCGCTGTGCGAACTCCTCGTCCGGCGGCGCACACACCCGGACCTCCGCCCCGAGCTCGTGCAACCGCACCGCGAGCCCCGCCAAAGGCTGGACGTCTCCGCGCGACCCGTACGTGGACAACAGCACACGCATTCCGTGAATCCCCCATCTGTGCAGGCTCTTGCCTTGAGCTGCAGATTCTGCAGCACGACCCGGGCCTTCCCACAAGCCCCCCGGTGCGCTATACGTTGTAAGTGGCGAGGAGTGGGAAACCGTCTCCCCTCCGTCTCCTTTGACCGCCGGTCACCTCATCGCGGTGGACGAACCCGCCGACGCGCCGGCTTCCTCGTGGTACCCGGTCAGCGGTTGTGCGCGGGAGCCCGCGCCATGACGCATGGCAGTACGGCGGCGGGCCGCGCGGGGGGATCGTCCGCCCGGCCCGGGTCGGTGCGGGGCGGACCGGCTACCCTCCCCGGTCATGGAGCAGAGTTTCGACGCGCGGGCAGTCAAGGCCACCGGCGGAATCGACGCGGGTGGAATCGAGGCCAGGCCGCAGGGGCCGGCCTGCCCGGAGTGCGGCACCGCTGTGCGGGCCTCCGGGCCCGGCCGCCGACCGGTCTACTGCTCCCGCTCCTGCTCCTCGAAGGCCTACCGGCGCCGTCGTGCCGAGGACCAGCACAAGGCCGTCACGGACGCCCTCGTCGCCTCACGCGCCGAAATCCCCGACGACGCCGACGAAGGCGCCCGGGAGCTGCTCGACGTTGCCGCCGGTTTGCAGCGCGCCGCGGCCCACTTCCTGGAAAACCTGGAGAACTCCCGCGACGGTGGGCCCGACGAGGACGGCGGCCAGGCCCTGGACCTGCTCGAGCGCAGCGTCACGTCCACCACCTGGCGCCTGCTGCACACCGCCCGCGCGCTGCGTCACGCCAGGCTCCTCGAGCGCCGTGCCGCGCTCGCCGCCGAGGCCACCCGGCACGAACAGACCGCCACCGGCGAACCGGCGCGCGAAGCGAACCCCGAGCAGCCGCCCGTCACCGCACGCGTCGAACCCGGTCCTGTTTCCCCGCGCGTCGAAATCCCGGGCCCGGTGAAGCGGCGACCGCTGCACCATCGCCCCGCACCCGCCGAGGCGGCGCCGCCGGCCCCGGACACCACACCGGCCGGCAGCGCGGCCGCCCAGACCCCGCTGCGCCTGGCGCTCGCCGCCGAGCGCACCTCGGTGCCGCCACTCGCCCGGGGCCTGGGCACCCCGACCGGTACCTGGAGCGCGGAGGACGGCACCCTCCTCGTGGACGGCTGGGACCACGACCCGCGGGTGCTGCTGGTCCGCCGGGCCGACGGACGTCCGGTCGGATGGGTCTCCGCGGTCGGTGACCACTGGGGGTCCTACATCGATGGCCGCCTGGTCGTCGACGCCGCCGACCGAGAGCCCTGGCTGTCCCAGGACGCCCTCTACGCCGTGTCCCTGCTGCGCATGGCCCTCGACCAGCACCTCGCGTGAGACCTCGGGCCCGGTAAACGGTGACCGGTAAGCGGTGAACGGACAAGCTCCCCGGCGGGCAATGGCGCGCAGCCGGGGAGCCGCGTGATCCACTCACGCTTCGTCAGGCTGCCGCACCCGCCCGGGCCTGGCAGGCCCGGGCGGGTGCGGTGTCGGGGTCAGTAGGGGCCGTTGACGTTGTCGATGGAGCCGTAGAAGTGGGCGGCGTAGTTGCAGGCGGCGGTGATGTTGGCGACCGGGTCGTAGATGTCCGTGGAGGTGCCGGGCACGTGGTAGGCCTGGAAGGTGGGGTCGATGACCTGGAGGAGTCCCTTGGACGGGTGGCCGGCGGCGGCGTTGGAGTCGGTGAGGTTGATGGCCCTGGGGTTGCCGGAGGACTCACGCATGATGTTGCGGTGGATGCCGTCGTAGCTGCCGGGGATGTGGTTCTCGGCCATGACGGCCAGTGCCTGGTTGATCCAGGTGTCCAGGTCGCCGGTGGCCGGGGTGGTGCTGGTGGTGGTCGGCGCGGGGCTCGGCGTCGCGGCGGGCTGTGCGGCGGGCTGGGCGCCGGCGGTCCGGGTTCCGTACGAGGTGGCGGTCGGCCGGGACGAGTCGTGGGTCTGCGGGGTGGTGCCGCCGGATTCCTCCGACCAAGCGTGGGTGGTGGGGGAGGTTCCGTCCCAGGAGTGCGTGGTGGTGTGGCTGCCGGCGGTGGCGTACGAAGCGGAGGCGGTCGGTGTCGTCGTAGGTGCGGCCGCGGCCGGCGTCGTCGTGGCCCGGGCGGTCGTGAGGGACGTCGTGGTGCCGGGGTGGACGGCCGTCCGGGGGTGGGCCGCCTTAGCCGGTGTGGTGGTCGGGTGTGCCGTGTGCGGCGACGGGGCTGCCGTGTGCGTCGGGGCGGTGCCGCGCTGTGCGGGCAGGACGGCGGTGCGTTTCGCGGGGGAAGCGGTGCGCTGCGAGGGGATCGCGCCGGTCGTGTGGTGCGCCGCGGCGGCGTGAGGGGTGGGCGAGGGAGTGCTCCATGCCGTGGGTTCGAGCGGCGACTGGCTGCGGGTCGCGGCGGTGGGACCGGGGCCGCTGCCATGGCCGGGGGCCGCGTTGGCGGTGGTGACGGCGACGGCCGCGGTGGCCAGGGCCGCAGTGGTGATCCACCGGCCGGACAGGAGAACGGCGGGGACTCGGCGCGGGCGGGCGTGCTTGGGCATAGGGGCTCCGGTATTCGGGGGCGACAGGTCGCAATGGCGGGGGACGGGCACACTGCAGCGGCGCGATCGCGACGCGCGGGAGCGCTGCGCGGGAAGGCCGGGGGAGGGGCGGTGCGGGCAGCACGGACTGTCCCGGCGGGCGCGACGGGCCGGTGGGGCGCTGTCCGGGGGTGTGCGCCGCTGTGGGCCGTGCTCGGGGGAGCGGGTGCGCAGGGGTCAGGGCAGGGTGCGGGGGATTCGTGCCAGGGGCCTGCCCCCGAACGGCGGCGGCCACCGCACAGGGACACGGGGGCGGGCGTGGCGGCGCGGGGGAGGGCGGGACCGTCCGGATGCGGGGGATCGTTCGGCGCGCGGGGAATCGGCGAACGGTGTCACGGTGTCACCTCGGCAGGAGGGGCGGCGTGGTGGGCGTGCAGGGCGCACCGGGGCGGACGTGCTCGGGTGCGGTCGCGGATCGGCGCCGCGCGGGTCCCTGCGGCAACTGGTCGGTGTACTGACCGATGGGGTTGGGGTTTTCTATCCCTCCGGCGGCTCCGGAGTCCACACTTTTCCCGCAAAAAGCCGTGAAGGCGGTGTACGTCACAAGAGCGCCTGTAGCCCTTGGCGTTTGGGGTATTTGGGACATTTGGGCGGTTTGCGGAACGCCAGGCCGGGCGCGTCGCGCGATGATCGGGGCGAAGATCCGCACCGGCAGCCAGGCGGGGACCGGGCCGCGGACGGGGGGCTGTCCGGCGGACCGCCGCGATTTCGGCCGCTTTCCATCCCGCCCCACTCCGCGCCCGGCCGGCGAGCGCCGCGCCACACCCCTGGCCGGCCCGGGTGGGGCCTCTCGCCGCAGAGGCAGCCGCTCCCGGCCGAGCCCGCACAACCCGGTTCTCCGAGCGCCCTCGCGCCCGCGTGTCAGCGCGGGCGGCCGAGCAGGGCGGCAGCGGTGGACAAGGGCCCGGTCCATCCGATCGCCGGATCGCGCAATTGGCGGGGTCGTCCCGCGCTCCGACACGCCCTCGAAGGTGCAGCCCCGGTGCGCAGGCGAACCTGGGTCGGTCGTGCACAGTCCGTGTCCACCCGCACCGGTGACCGGCACGGTCGGCTTCGCATGCGTAGGCGGCCCAGGGCGGAGCAGCCGATGCGCTTGGGTGTACCAGCTGCTCCGTCCGGTAATGGACCAGAGTTTCGACGTGCGAGCATTCAAGGCCGTCGACGGAATCGACGCGCGGCTATTCGGGGCCCTGCCCGTGGCCCCGGCCTGTGCCGAGTGCGGCGCCGTGCTCGTCGAGGGCGTACCCGGCTCCGGCGTGCCGAGAACCCGCACAGGGCCGTGGCCGGGGCCTGCGCAGTGGCCGGCCCCGCACCGCTACGCGCCCGTCCGGACTTTGTGGTGTCGAGGCCGAGGGAGGCGGGGAGTTCTTCACCCGGGGTCCAGCGGCGTCGGAGCCGTTCCGGTGTCCGGGGCGCTGTCCGCAGCCGTAGTGATCGTCCGTGTGAGTCAGGCTCGGGTGCCGTTCGGCCACTGGGCGAGTGGGACGAAGTCGCTCCCGATCAGGGTGACGGTGGTGCCGGCCGGGACGAAGGAGTCGAAGTCGATCCGGGGGTCGCCGATGTCGACGGTCACCAGCAGCAGGTACTGGTTCAGCCGGCTGATCACGTTCGAGCCGAGGAGTTCCACCTTCTCGACGTTGCCGAAACTGTGGGGCGGCCGCTTCGTCAGGGCTTCCAGGTGGTAGGAGACGGCGTCGAGGAAGCTCTGGCGTGCCTTGTTCTCTTCCTCGATCTGGTCGGGGGTCGGGTTGCCTCCGTCGCCCGTGACCTCGATGCCGGTCGGGGGCGCGTCGATACGGAACACTGTGATCATCGTAAGGACTCCTGATTCTTGACGGGCCGCCGACCGCGTGGGAGACAGGCGCGGCCGCCCCGGCGCAGCGCGGTGTATACGGCCCAGGCGTCGAGAGGTTCATCGGTCGCCCCTGCCGGTCGTATGCGCGGCCGTCCGCCGGGAATCGACGGAAACGGACAGTGATGAACGGGCGCGTGACGGACAGTGGGGCACGAGGATCCGCACACTCGCGCTGCTTCCAGACTGCTCCCACCCCCTGCGACGTGCACCTCGGCGCGTAGCCTGGACGGTGAGGGGTGGCGGGCACCAGAGGGCGTGTCGGCGCATCGGCGCATCGGCGCGTCGGCCCGGCGGACTGGTGCCGTCTGCGCCGCGGAGCCACCGCCCTGGACAGTGGCATCCGGCCTCGAACTCACTCTTGCGTTCGCCCGGCATACCCCGGTGCCCTCTCACCCGACCTCTTCGCCGGGGGCGCCGCCGCCCGCCGGTTCGTGGCGGCGTGTCAGATGGCGTACGGGCGAACCGTGACGGAAAGGCGTCTTTCAGGGGAAACAGTCAGAAAGAGGAACGAATATCTGAAATCGGCAGTCCGTGTGCGACCGGGACTCGTGCTGCGTCGATCTGATGGCGAAGGACCAGCAGTCCGGGCTCCGCGGCAGGGCCATGGCCGGGATCGGCCCCGTGACGGCGCCCGAGGGCATGCCCGAGCCGCCGACGGTGTGGACCGGCTATCTGGCCGGCACGGACGCCCGGGTCACCCAGGACGCGATCGTCGTCGCGGGCGGCACGCTGCTCGTCCCGGGGGTGGATGTCGGCAACCTGGGCCGCATGCTGGTGGCTGCGGACCCGCAGGGATCGGTGTTCGGGTCTGGCAGGCCGGTGAGCTCTCCGGCGCCGGGGTGGCCCGCGAGAGTGGCGCGGCGGCATGGAGCGAGCTGCGACCGAACGAACGCCGAAGGGCCGCCATCCCGGGCAGGCGGAGGGGCGGTCCTTCGGCGCTCTCTCGCAGCCGCAGCGGCCCACCACCGCACCGGCGAGCCGTTCCCGGCCCTGTGCGGGACCCACATGGCCATGCCGCAGGGCCACCGGCTGCCCGCGCCGTTCCTGCCTCTACTCGGCCCGGCGGGCCTGTGGCCTTCTTGACCCGTGCCCCCGTCGCCACGACCGCGACGGCGGCGCCTCCGCCGGATCCAGCCCTCGCTCACCGCTTTGCGGCCCCACGGAGGCGCCCGGGTCGACGTGATCCAGCGTGGTGAGGGAGCCGTCGCGGGACGGCGCGAACGGCCCGGTTCGCCGCCGGCCGCGCACCGCCCGGCACTCCCGTCGGGCCGACCCCGGCCGCTTCGGGGCGACCCCGCGGTCGTGGGCGTGGTGGCCTCCTCCGCCCGGCGGGTGTCGTCAGCGTGTTCGAGCTATGGGTGTCTGCTCGACGAGGGTGGCGGTGGCGCGGTCGAGGAATTCGCAGAACCGGCGGTGTTCGTCGGCGCTGAAGCGGTCGGTCAGAGCGCGTTCGAGCACGATCACCTCCTGATAGGCCCGCTCGAGCAGGTCCCGGCCTGTGTCGGTGAGGGTGGCGATCATGACCTTCGCGTGGGCCGGGGAGGCTGTGCGGTCGATGAGTTCCTTGGCCTGCATGCCGTTCAGGACGGTCGCGGTGCTCTGCTGGGAGACGCCGCACGCGCGGGCGAGTTGGGCGCCGGACTGGCCGTCGTCACGGGAGAGGGCGAGGAGCACCGTGTACTGGGTCATGGACAGTCCGTAGGTGCGCAGCACCGCTTCGTGATGGGCCATCAGCGCCTGCTCGGCGCGGCGGAGGCGGGCGCACAGGTGTTCCTCGACGGGCACCTCATCCATCTCTCAACTTCCTTACTTGACTCAATTACCTGAGACTCACTAGGTTCGTCAGTGTCAGGTTACTGAGTCACCACAGAAGGTTGAAACTCGATGAAGGCTGTTGTTCTGGGTACCGACGATCAGCTCCGCCTGGCCGAGACCGCAGAGCCGACGCCCGGGCCGGGCGAAGTGGCCCTCCGGGTCGCCTATGCAGGTGTGCAGTGGGGCGACGTGCTGGTGCGTGACGGACACTTCCCCGTCCCGCGGCCGTTCGTGCCCGGCTTCGAGGCCGCGGGCCGGATCGTCGCGGTCGGCGACGGCGTGGACGAGAGCCGCATCGGCGAGCGAGTCATCGCACTGATCGGCACAGGCGGCTACGCGCAGGTCGCGCTCGCGCCGGCCGCACTGGCCGTCCGCGCACAGGGCGTCGACCTCCGTACCGCGGCGGGGTTCGGCTGGACCACCCCGACCGCCTACGACCTGATCAACACCGTCACCGGGATCGGACCCGGGGACAGCGTGCTGATCCACGCGGCATCCGGCGCAGTCGGCACCCTGGCGGCCCAGTTCGCCGCCGCGGCGGGAGCACGGCGCATCGTGGGCGTGGCCGGCACCACCGACCGGGCCGACTACGCACGCCGGTTCGGCTTCCACCAGGTGCTCACCCGGGCGGAGTTCCCCGAGGCCCTCGCCGGGGAGACCTTCGACGCGATCCTCGACCCCGTCGGGGGCGCGACCCGGATCACGAACCTGGCACACCTGGCGCCGCACGGCCGGCTCGCGGTATACGGCAACATCGCCACCTTCGAACCCGTCGACATCCCGGCGAACGACCTGCTGATGAACGGGCAGTCCCTGATGACCTACAACAGCAACCTCCTGAGCCGGACCGACCCGGCCCGGCTGGCCGCCAGCGCAGCCCGCGCACTGGCACTGGTGGCCGACGGCTCGGTGCACATCGACATCACCGCCGAACACCAACTCGCCGACGTGGAGACCGCGATCGCGAACCTGGCGAGCGGCGCCACCCGCGGAAAGAGCATCGTCCGGGTCCAGTGACGAGCCGGCGCACGATCGCAGCCGGGCAGGGCGCACATGCCGCCGGACGGCATGATCCGCACGATCCGACGGCGTGACGATCACAGCGAACCGGGCGAAGTCCCCGGTCGCCAGGCACGAGCCCGCCCAGCCCCACCGCGCACGCGCCGAGCCCGACACCGTGCTCCACCTCGCCCACCGGCCCGACATCAGCCCCCTTACCCCCGCCGCCCGGACCGCCGCCGACGTGGCGGCCGCCCTGCGGTCCGGGACCCTGGGCGGCCCGCAGGGCGGGTTGGGCGCAGGCCGTGAGTACTCCGTTCAGGTGGCGGCGGGGTTCGCCGGAGCACTCTTGCGGGCAGACCATGCGGCATGACGACTCCTGCCAGGAACCGCCGCCATCGCCGCCGTCCGGACACTCGTGCCGTCCCGGCGCCCGCTGCTTCGGCCCGCACACACAAGCCGCAGGCCACGCCCGCCCGGGCCGGAAACGGCGCCGACGGCGATTGTTGCCGGACCTGGTCGAGTGAGCACATCTCCCAGGGCGGCATGGTCGTCCGGACGACCTGGCACGAGCCGGCGTGCAGGACCTGGGGCCGGCCCTGACTGCACCCGCCGCCGCATCCGTGCCGGGCGCCCGGTTAGTGTCCGGCCGGGGCGTCCCCAACCGGGCCGTCACGGGTAGCAGGGCCCAGCTCGCCTCTCCGGGGCGGCCTTGGCGCGGCGCCGTCTCGTGGCCACTGGAGCGTTGCGCGCACTCGAGGTGAAGATCATCATGTGGGGATGTCCGTAAACCGAACCCCCGCCGCACCGACCGCGGTACGGCTCTCCCAGTACACCAAGGCCGACCAGAGTGAGATCCTCGGCGCTGGCGACGATCCGTTCGGCGTCGCCCACACCGGCCTGACCTGGCTGCCCAAGGACGAGCACTTCGGCATCCGGCAGGGCGACCGGCTTGTGGCGCACACCGGCCTGTTACGGCTGCCCGTGACCATCGGCGAGGCCGAGACCGAAGTGGTGGGTGTCGGCGGGGTCGCCGTCGCCCCCGACGTACGGGGCCGCGGCCTGGCCCGGCTGGTCGTGACAGCCGCCGTCTCGCACGCCCGCACAATGGGGCCGCGGCACGCACTGCTGTTCTGCCGACCACCCCTCGTACCGCTCTACCGGCACCTGGGCTGGCAGCCGCTCGACACCGACGTCGTCGTGGAACAGCCCGGATCCCGGCTCGTCGTCATGCCGCTGCGGACCATGGTGACGCCGCTGCACGACGGCGCGCACTGGCCGCCGGGAGCGGTGCGGCTGCGCTCGCTCCCCATGTGAGCCCCCCTTTCGATGCGTCGGGCCAGGGGCGGAATTCTCCGCGCCGTCTGGCGGGTGTCCTGGTGTGCCGCCCAGTCGTTGTATGTATGGACGTCCCCGACCCCCCGCGGGGGCGTTCAGGCTGCGCCTCGCGCACCGGTCCGGATGCTCACCCCCCCGGGTGTCCGGCCCGGTACCCCGCGCAGTCGCGGGGGTGGCCGGGCCGTACACACCCGGTCTCCCCCGCCTCCTGTCCGTCGGCCGGCCGGGGCCGGTTGCGCCGCTGTACGTCGCGCAGCTTGCCGGGCGGCAGTACCAGGCAGTCCGGGTCGCCGTTTGCGAGGGGTGCTGCAGGCAGTTGCTCCAGCAGCCGGTCCGCGTCCGACCTCCGACGCGCGGCTTCGTGGCCGGACGGTTCTCCGGGTGCACAGTCCCTCAGGCAGTCTTCAGCGGGATCTTGCGAGGAACTCCGGCCGTTCACGGCCGGGAGGAATCGCATCGCAATGCTCCGAGTGCCACCACATCGACCGGCGCAACCGCCAGTCACAAGCAACGTTTCGCGTGCCGCGCCTGCGGCGTCATGATGCACGCGGACGACAACGCGTCCCACAACATCGCCCGCAAGGGCGAGACCGTGTGGACAGCGGGGCGTGAGTCACGCGTCCCTGCCACCGCATAGGGGTGTCTGGACGGGAGGAGCCCACCCAGCAGCCAGTTGGACGCTACCTCCAAGCCCAGTCCTTCAGGACCGGGTCAAGTTGACTTGAGCTGCTCGGCCAGTCCGACGATGATGCCCTCGGGGCCGCGGACGTAGCACAGTCGATAGCTGTCCTCGAACTGTGCCAGCTCGCCGACGAGTTCGGCGCCGTGGGTGCGCAGGCGGGCAACGACGTCCTCGATGTCGTCGACGGCGAACATGATGCGGCGAATGCCCAGCGTGTTGGTCGGCGCGTTCTTCGGCTCGGCGCTGATCGCCTTCGGGGTGTGGAACCTCGCCAGCTCGATTCGGCCGTGGCCGTCCGGGTCCGCAGCATGGCGATGTCCTGCCGGACGTCGTCCAGCCCGATGACACGCTCCACCCAGCGTCCCGCGATTGGCATCTGGCCCTCCAACTCCATGCCGAGTTCGACGAAGAACGAAACGGCAGCGTCGAGGTCGTCCACAACGATGAGGACGTTGTCCATCCGCTGGATCGCCATGCCGGATCTCCTTGGTGTGGTGCGGCCACGGCGGCCGCATCCGCCGCTGGGACGGAGCCGCCAGCCCGTTCTCGACATCCTCCGCCACATCCGCTTCGTGAACCTCGTGCCGTGCCGGCCTCGCGCCATTCATGCCGATTCGGGCGAAAACGGTTCAACGACACAGCCCAGTGGAGACGCAGTGCCGCGGTGGGGGAGTGGCGGCCGAGCCCCCGCGGGGCGGGGCGTTCGTCGACGAGTCCGCACCCCGCGTCACCCTGCTCGCCCGGGACCGGACTGTCTTGACGGACCTGTGCGCGCTGATCACCGCCAATGGGGCGCAGTCAAGGTCGCGGACATGCTGGACTCCGCCCGGCTGCTGATGCCGATCCGGCAGGACCGCACCCGCAACAGTGAGCGCACCCCGCAGGACCACCACGAGATGACGCAGCCGACTGGGCAGCCGCCGGTCGGCCCAGCCGCCCCGTCGGATGACGGCGGCCGACCGGCACCGTCTTGCCGGGTTCGGCGACAGGCGCGCGACGGCCCACCTCGCGCCCTTGCCCAGCCGCCGACAGCAGGCGCCTTCCGCGGCACGGATGCCGGCGTGTCGGCGCCTGCGGTCGGCCCTAGAAACTGAGCAGACCGATGACGTAGCCGTCGTGGTCCACCACCGGCCACGCGTCCAGGCCGCGGGAGCGCATGGTGGCGGCCGCCGCAGTGGCGGGCAGGTCGGCGGTCGCGAACGGGGCGCGGTCGAGGACGATGTCGCGCACCGCGGTGCGCTCGGTGTACCAGGATCGGGCTTGGAACGGCGCGAGGTGCAGGCGGGTCAGCACGCCGGCGCAGCGGCCGTTCTCGTCGCGGACCAGGACGTGGTCCTCGCCGGAGCTCTGCAGGATGTCCAGCGCCGTGTCGACCATGACATCGTCGCTGATCTGCAGGTCCGGGCGTTTCATGAGGTCGCCGACCGTGGCGGTGGTCGCAGGGCGTTCGGGGGTGACGGTCATGGACGGGCTCCTTCGCGTATGTCCCGCCGGGGCCGGCGGTGATCGGGGCACTGGCGGCGGGATGGTCGACGGCGCCCGCCGGACGGGGCCGCGGCGCCGGCTCCGGGCTCCCCGTCCGGCTGTGGTGGGAATCGGGTGTCACCCACGGTTGAAGGTCTCGGGCCCGGCCCGCCCACCGTCCTACGCCGGGCGGGCGACGCGCCTGGGTGCCGCGCTGCGGGAGCCGCCGGTGGCCTGCGTGTTGCGGCCGGCGTGGTTGGGACGGCTGCGGCGGTTGCGGCTCGTGGACGCGCTGCGGCGCGGACGCTCGACGACGGGGTCGGCGATCACCACGGGGAGGCCGGTGGGCACACGGGCGCCGGTGATGAGGGCAAGCTTCTCGTCGCTGGAGTGGACCCGGGTGGATTCGGGGGTGATACCGGCGGTGGCCATCATGCGGGCCATCTCGCGACGCTGATTGGGCAGGACGAGGGTGACGACGGTTCCGGACTCGCCGGCCCGGGCGGTGCGCCCACCGCGGTGCAGGTAGTCCTTGTGGTCGGCCGGCGGGTCGAGGTTGACGACCAGGTCGAGCCCGTCGACGTGGATACCGCGGGCGGCGACGTTGGTGGCGATCAGCGTGGTGACGTCGCCGGTGCGGAACTGCTCCAGGGTTCGGGTGCGCTGGGGCTGGGACTTGCCTCCGTGCAGGGCTGCGGCCTTCACCCCCTTCGAGAGCAGGTCGAGCACCAGGCGGTCCGCGCCGTGCTTGGTGTCGGTGAACATGATCACGCCGCCCTCGCGGGAGGCGATGTGCGCGATCGTGGCGTCCTTGTCCCCGTTCTGCACGTGCAGGACGTGATGCTCCATGGTGCTGACCGTGGCGGCGGACGGGTCGACCGAGTGCGTGACCGGGTCCTGGAGGAAGCGGCGCACCAGGCGGTCGACGTTGCGGTCCAGGGTGGCGGAGAACAGCATCGTCTGGCAGCCCTCGGCGACCTGCTCGAGGAGCTCGGTGACCTGCGGCAGGAAGCCCATGTCGGCCATCTGGTCGGCCTCGTCCAGGACGGTGACGGCGACGTCGTCCAGCCGGCAGTCGCCGCGCTGGATCAGGTCCTTGAGTCGGCCGGGGGTGGCCACCACGACCTCCGCACCTCGGTTCAGCGCGTGCGCCTGGCGGCCGATCGACATGCCGCCGACGACGGTCGCCATCCGCAGGCGCACCGCGTGGGCGTAGGGGGTGAGTGCCTCGGTGACCTGCTGCGCGAGCTCGCGGGTGGGGACCAGCACCAGCGCCAGTGGCCGGCGCGGTTCGGCCCTCCGTCCGGCGGTGCGGGCCAGCAGGGCGAGGCCGAAGGCGATGGTCTTGCCCGAGCCCGTGCGGCCGCGGCCCAGCACGTCGCGGCCGGCCAGCGAGTTGGGCAGTGTCGCGGCCTGGATCGGGAACGGGGAGGTGACGCCCTGACGGGTCAGCACCGACTGCAGTGCCTTCGGCATGTCCAACTCGTCGAAGGACGAGACGGCGGGCAACGCCGGGGTGGTGCTCTCCGGCATCGCGAACTCGCCCTGCGGCGAGGAGCCCTGACGGCCGCTTCGACCGGAGGAGCGCCGGCCGTCGGCCGGCCGGGAGCCGTAGAAGGAACTGCCGCCGGAGCGGGAGCCGCCACCGGAGCGGGAGCCGCCGGCGGGACGGGAGTTGGCATTCTGGTACGAGGAGCGACTGGAACGATTCATCGGAAGACCTTCCTCGGGCGGCGCGTCACGAGGAAGGCTCCGCAGCGGGGGCGCTGGCGGAGACCGCATGGGAACGGGCCGGAAAGATGTGAAGAGCGGGGCGCGGACGGCAGAAGCGTGCGCCACATCACCCATGGTTGGCGCTCGCCCGACCGGGCGGGAGCGCAGAACCTCGAACCGTGAGATGTCATGGCAGGGCGCCGAACCGGGCGCGGCGCCGTGCGTCTCGCATGGGTATGGCCGCCCGTGGCGGAGCCAGGGGGCAGGAGCGTCCGCAGGAGCGTCGTGGAGCAAAGCCGAGGGGCCCGCACCGGGCATGTACGCGGTGCGGGCCCCTCGCTGCTAGGCGGGTGCCGTGGCAGAAAAACTACAGCGGGCGAATGTTCTCGGCCTGCGGGCCCTTCTGACCCTGCGTGACGTCGAACTCGACCTTCTGGCCCTCGAGCAGCTCACGGAAGCCGTTGGCGTTGATGTTCGAGTAGTGGGCGAACACGTCAGGACCGCCACCCTCCTGCTCGATGAAGCCGAAGCCCTTTTCCGAGTTGAACCACTTCACAGTGCCATTAGCCATAAAAATTCTCCTTCAAGGGACTGTCCGAAACTCGCACAGCGCGGGCTTCGAGTCACCGCGATGAGCACCCACCCGGCGACAGCCGGGAACAAAAAATGCGCCTGCGATACATCAGCAGGCGCACACAAAGTTCATGGGAACCACTACTGCAACTGACTCGACTCTAGCAGGCCCCGGCCCGCTGCGGCGGAATATTCCACCCCCAATTTTTCGGAAGCCGTCCCCAGGACCGCAGTCCCCGAGCTGCCAGGAACATCAACACGCCGTGGGACCAGGCTGGTTGAAGGCATGTTCGCACGCGCTGTCCGGGCCGGTGACTCCCTCGTCAGGGTGACGCGGACAGGCCCGGGGGAGTGAGTCGCGTGGGCTCCCGCCCCGGCTGCCACGGACGCGGGCGGCCCGGCGCCTGGTCGCCGTCGGCAACGCGGAGACGGTGGACGGCGCCATGCGAATTCGGGCCCGTGCGAATCCGAGACCTCCTGAAGGCCCCGCGCCCGTGGTTTCTGGCGCATACTGGACGGAATGACGAAACCACCAGCACTCCGGCGGCCTCTGCCCACCAGCCCGTTCAAAGCCAAGATCGAGGCGCCAGTCGAGCGGTTCGCCCTAGGTGACCGCGTCACTCACGACAGCTACGGCCTCGGCCGGGTCATCGGAGTCGAAGGCGACGGCGACATCGCGGTCCTCGTCGACTTCGGGTCGCGGCAGGAACGCATCACCCGGCCGTTCCCCGGGATGTTCAAGCTCTGACCGAGGGCGCCGCTGGCCGGCGCCGGGCCCTCGTCCAACCCGTGCTGCACCGCTCGCGGGCAGCCTTTGCGACTCCGGATGCAGCGGATGGCGCAGGGGGCGTCCTCCAGGGGGCGCTCAGCCATACCGTGAATCCCCGCGGCCCGGGCAAGGACATCTCGTCGGACGGGCGCCGGACCCGGCAGTCGTCCAGTGCTCCGGCAGGGTCGCCGGCGGGCATGTCCTCCCGCCCGGAGCCGCAGGGATGTCGCCCGCCCTGGCCGGGCTGCTGAACCGGACGCCGCCGGCGCTGGCCGTGGCGGGTGCCCGTACGGGGAACCGCCAGGCCGGCGCGGCAGTCGGACGAGCCGTGGGGCAGGCGGGTGATCGGCCGGTCCGCAACCTCGATGTGGTGCCGGGTCTGCCGCCCGATGGCACAGGGGAGACAGCAGCCCCGCGTCGTGCGGGAGCGCGGTGGGCCGCCCGCGCCGGGTAGCCCACCGCGCTCCTGTCCGACTCCCTCACGCTGTGCCGAGCGCCGCCTCCAGCTGGTCCAGGCCCGGAGGGTGGGCGCCGGCCCGTTCGCAGGCGAGTGCGCCGGCCGCCACGGCCCGGCGCAGCAACTGCTCCAAGCCGTCCCGGTCCTCCGGTACCTGCACCTGGTGCCGACCGTCCGCGTCCTGCCGGAGCAGGCCGGCGAGCAGCGCGGCCTGGAAGGCATCGCCGGCGCCGATGGTGTCGACCACCCGTACGGCAGGGGCCGGCACGGACACTTCGGTGCCCCCGGTGTAGGCCGTGGCACCGTTGGCGCCGTCGGTGACGACCACCAGACGCGGGCCCAGGCCGAGCAGCTCCCGGGCCGCAGCGCCGGCCGCCCGGTCGGGGAACAGCCACGCCAGGTCCTCCGTGCTGGCCTTGACGACGTCGGCCGTTGCGGCGATCCGCTCGACCGCGCGCCCGTACACGGCGCGGTCGGGCTGCACACCGGGGCGGACATTGAGGTCGACGGCGACCGCCGCGCCCGGCCGGGAGCGGAACTCGCGGCAGGCGGCGGCGACCCGCGAGGCACCCGGTTCGGCGACGACGGCCAGCGAACCGGTGGCGAGCAGCGTCGCGTCCGGCGGCAGCGGCAGGCTCAGCGGGTCCCAGGAGGCGAGGAAATCGTAGGTGGCCCCGCCGGTGGCCGTGTCGACATGGGCGAGGGCCAGCGTGGTGCGGCCGGAGGCGCTCTCCGCCCGGACGACCGGCAGGCCGGTGGCCCGCACATGGCTGCGTACCAGGGCGCCCGGCAGGTCGTCGCCCCAGCAGGTCACCAGGGTGACCGGCCGGCCGAGGCCGTGCAGGCCGACGGCCACGTTGGCCGGGCTGCCCCCGGGCAGCGCCGCCAGGGACTCGCACCCGGTCCGCCACACCAGGTCGACGAGCACTTCGCCGATGACAACGGCGCTCACGGGGTGTCCTCCGCCGTGGGCCGCTTGTCCTTGATCGCCAGGCCGGCCAGATCCCATGCCTCGACCGCGTACGGCACGGCGGCACCGGCGCCCTGCGCGGTGGCACGGAGCCGCCACGGGGCGTCGCCGACCGGGTAGAAGCGCACGGTGAGCGATTCTCCCGCGGAGGTGAACACCTCGGCGACGGAGTGGTCCAGCACGATGCGCAGCTCGACCGGCCCCTCCTGCGGCGCAGGCAACCGCCAGCTGCCGCCCTTGGCACGAGGATCGAGCGAGGCCCGGCGACGGTCGACGACGACGTCCCCGGTGTCCGGGTCCCGGACGACGGCCAGGTACTCGTCGCCGGCCGCCGAAGTGACCAACTGCAGGCCGCCGCTGCATTCCAGCCGGACCACCAGGTCGGCGGCGCGGCCGATCCCGCCGAGGTCCACCGCCTCACCGTCGAAGGCCGCGCCGGTGGCACCGATCCGCTTGGTGCCGCGCAGCTCGTCGATCCCCCGGGCGGGCCGTTGCCGGAGGTCGCCGTCCGCGCCGAGCTCCAGCTCGCGGGGGAGCGAGAGCATGCCGGCCCACCCTGCCTCGTCGGTCCAGACGCTGGGTGCGCCGACCCGCTTCTCGGCGCGACGCCATCGCCGCCGACGGCCCGCTCCCCGAGCTGCCGCCCGGCGAGCTGACTGCCCTGGTCGAGGAGTTCGACCGCATGCGCGCCCTGATCTCCACCTCCTGGCACCAGGCCGCCGACAAGCTCGCCGCCACCCCACACAACGCCACCGCACTCACCGGCCCCTACTGGTACGTCCAGGGCTGGGACGACGCCGTCCATCACCTCCGCGACCTCGCCGACGGAATGGAGCCGGCACCGGGGCCGGGCGCGAAGGAGCCGTCCGAATGAAGTCCTGCCCCGTCGCCAGCTGCGATGCCGCCGACTTCCTGGACGGGGACGAGCTGTACGACCACCTCGTCGACGAGCACGACCAGCTCGACCTCGCGAAGACCGTCATCAAGCTCGCCCGCGGCACCGCATCGGCCCGCGCCCACACCGAATGCCAAATCTGCGGCAACTACGGCGCCACCCCCGGCGACCACCCGCTCTGCGGATCCTGCGAGAAGGGCTTGCGCCGGTGAGCACCGCAGAGCCCGACCCGTGGGGCGAGGACCCGTTCTAGCGAACCTCCATGGCCTGCGCCGCGAACGGTAAGAGCCATGAGCCCGTGTCGATCAGGGTGCGACCTGCGGAAACGCGGCACTCCAACCCGCCAGTAACTACGAGAGGACTCCGCATGACCGACTCCACCGCCCTCGGCGACAAGATGAAGGCCCGCGAGGCCCCGTACCGGCAGCTGCTCCCCCGCCCCGGCGAAGACCCCACCACGCTGTGACTACTCCGACCTGCCCGCAGACACCTACGCGCACTGCCGCGGCCACCGGCACCTCCCCAAGGGGCGGACAACGCGCAGCAGCGCCGCCGGCCAGCCCATCACGGCCCGCTTCCCGGGTCGCTGCGCCTGCGGCGAGGACTACCCGCCCGGCACCACAACCCGCATGCTCGACGGCTCCTGGCTCGCCGACTGCTGCGCCACCGAACCGAGGCCACGATGATGCGGCCTGGATATGACCGGTGCCGGCCCTGGTCGGCGAGGGCGCGCCGTACCTCCCGCCGCTCCCGGACCGCTGGTCCGTTCGGGTGTCCGCCCGCGCGGCGGGTCCCGAGGGCGGTGCCGCACCGCGCTAGCGTCTGATGATCTGCCAGTCCACGAGCCGGAAGGGAGACCGGGCGTGCGCACCTTCCGCTCACGGTGGCTCAGCGCGACCGCGGGTCTCTGCGTCGCCGCGTCGGTGCTGACCGGCTGTGCGAGCAGCGGTCAGGGCGGCGGGCCGGTGACGTTGAACTGGTACAACTTCCCCGACGACTCGGGCGCCCTCCAGCAGGCGGCGGACCGGTGCGGTCAACAGTCCGGCGGGCGGTACACCATCACGTACAACAAGCTGCCCCGCGGCGCCGACGGCCAGCGCCAGCAACTGGTGCGCCGGATGGCCGCGCACGACGCCGGAGTGGACATCCTCGGCCTGGACGTCACCTGGCCGGCCGAGTTCGCGGAGGCGGGGTGGATCCGGGAGTGGACGGGGGCGATGAAGGAGCAGGCCACCGCCGACACCCTCAAGGCGGCCGTGCAGACCGCGACCTGGCAGGGCCGGCTGTTCGCGGCGCCGTACAACTCCAACACACAGTTGCTCTGGTACCGGGACGACCTGGTGCCGAACCCGCCGAAGACCTGGGCGGAGATGCTGGCCCAGGCGGAAGCGCTGGCGAAGCAGGGCAAGCCGCACTACGTGGAGATCCAGGGCGCGCAGTACGAGGGCCTGACGGTCTGGTTCAACACCCTGGTCACCAGCGCCGGCGGCTCGATCCTCACCCCGGACGCGCAGGCGCCCTCGCTAGGCCCGCCCGCGGTCGTCGCCGCCGGCGTGATGCACGACACCGCCACCTCGGCCGCCGCCGACCCCTCGCTGCCCAACCAGATGGAGGACCAGAACCGGTTGGCGATGGAGTCCGGCACGGCGGCGTTCGAACTCAACTACCCCTTCGTGTACCCGTCGATGAAGGCCAACCAGCCCGAGCTCTTCCAGCACTTCCGCTGGGCGCCGTACCCGTCGGTGCTGCCCGGGCGGCCGGCCACCGTGACGATCGGCGGGATCGACCTGGCCGTCGGCGCGTACGGCAAGCACCCGGACCTCGCGTTCGAGGCGACCCTGTGCCTGCGGGACCGCGAGAACCAGCTCACCAACGCGCTGAAGGGCGGCCTGCCGCCCTCGCTGCGCAGCCTGTACCAGGCCGCCGAACTCACCCGGAGCTACCCGTTCGCGGCGGACGTGCTGGCCGCCCTGGAGACCGCGAGCGTGCGGCCGCAGACACCGGCCTACCAGAACGTGTCGATCGCCATCTCGCACACGCTTTCGCCACCAGCCGACATCCATCCGGAGAGCACCATCGCCGACCTCCGCGGGCAGATCGAGGACGCCCTCGGCTCCAAGGGGCTGATCCCGTGACACCTGCCACCGAAGCCGGCGACCGGGCCGGCGGGAGGACATCGGAGTCCGAAGGCGCCCGTCAGGAGCGCCGACTGGGCCTGCTGCTGTGCGCACCGGCCGCGATCGTGATGCTGGCGGTCACCGCCTACCCGATCGTGTACGCGGTCTACCTGTCCCTGCAGCGCTACGACCTGCGCTTCCCGAGCCAGGCCCACTGGGTGGGCCTGTCCAACTACGGCGCGGTGCTCAGCTCGCCGTTCTGGTGGCAGGCGCTGTGGGTGACCGTCCTGATCACCGTGGTGTCGGTGGCGATCGAGCTGGTGCTCGGCATGGCGCTCGCGCTGGTCATGCACCGCGCGGTGTTCGGACGCGGCACCGTCCGCACCGCGGTGCTGATCCCCTACGGCATCGTGACCGTGGTCGCCGCGTACTCGTGGCAGTACGCCTGGACACCCGGCATCGGCTATCTCGCGGCGCTGCTGCCGGAGGGCAGCGCCCCGCTCACCGACCAGTGGCAGGCGATCGGCCTCATCATCCTCGCCGAGGTGTGGAAGACCACGCCGTTCATGGCACTGCTGCTGCTGGCCGGGCTGGCCCTCGTCCCCGACGAGACCGTCCGGGCGGCGATGGTGGACGGCGCCACCTTCGGACAGCGCCTGCGGCTGGTGATCATCCCGCTGATGAAGCCGGCGATCCTGGTAGCCCTGCTCTTCCGCACCCTGGACGCCTTCCGCATCTTCGACAACATCTACGTCCTGACCGGCGGCTCCAACGACACCGGCTCCGTCTCGATCCTCGGCTACGACAACCTCTTCACCGCCCTCAACCTCGGCATCGGGTCGGCGATCTCGGTGCTGATCTTCCTCTGCGTGGCGATCATCGCCTTCGTCTTCATCAAGGTCTTCGGCGCCGCGGCGCCGGGTGGCGAACCGGAGCGCCGATGAACACCCGCACCCGCACCCTCACCGGCTGGGGTGTCACCAACCTGATCGTCGTCCTCTACGCGCTCTTCCCGGTCTGGTGGATCGTCGCGCTCTCCTTCAAGGACCCGAGCACCCTCACCGACGGCGACTTCATCCCCCGCGAGTGGACCTGGGAGAACTACCGAGGGATCTTCCAGACCTCGGAGTTCACGCGCGCCCTCGTCAACTCGATCGGCATCTCCGTCATCGCGACCACCATCGCGGTGGTGCTCGGCACCATGGCCGCGTACGCGGTGGCCCGGCTGCGCTTCCCCGGCAAGCGGCTGCTGATCGGCGTCTCCCTGCTGATCGCGATGTTCCCGCCGATCTCGCTGGTGTCCCCGCTGTTCAACATCGAGCGCGCGCTCGGGATCTTCGACACCTGGCTGGGGCTGATCATCCCGTACATGACCTTCTCGCTGCCGCTGGCGATCTACACCCTGTCGGCGTTCTTCCGCGAGATCCCCTGGGACCTGGAGAAGGCGGCCAAGATGGACGGCGCCACACCGTGGCAGGCCTTCCGCCTGGTCATCGCGCCGCTGGCCGCGCCGGGAGTGTTCACCACGGGCATCCTCGTCTTCATCTTCTGCTGGAACGACTTCCTGTTCGCCATCTCGCTCACCTCTACCACGGCGGCCAGGACCGTACCCGCCGCGATCGCCTTCTTCACCGGCAGTTCCCAGTTCCAGCAGCCGACCGGATCCATCGCGGCCGCCGCGGTGGTCATCACCATTCCGATCGTGATCTTCGTTCTGCTGTTCCAACGCCGCATCGTCGCCGGCCTGACCGCCGGCGCAGTCAAGGGATGAGACCGCCCCACCGGGCGGACCAGGAAGGCGGACCGTGGCCGAGATCGTCCTCGACGGCATCACCAAGCGCTACCCGGACGGCGCACTCGCCGTCCGGGACTTCAACCTCACCATCGCCGACGGCGAGTTCGTGATCCTCGTCGGCCCGTCGGGCTGCGGCAAGTCCACCACCCTCAACATGATCGCCGGGCTGGAGGACATCACCGAGGGCACGCTCAGCATCGGCGGACGGATCGTCAACGACCGTGCCCCCAAGGACCGCGACATCGCCATGGTCTTCCAGAGCTACGCCCTCTACCCGCACATGACCGTCCGCGACAACATGGGCTTCGCCCTGCGCCTGGCCAAGGTCGACAAGGCCGCCATCGCCGCCAAGGTCGAGGAGGCCGCCCGCATCCTCGACCTGACGCAGCATCTCGACCGCAGGCCCGCCAACCTCTCCGGCGGACAGCGCCAGCGCGTCGCGATGGGCCGCGCCATCGTCCGGGACCCGAAGGCCTTCCTCATGGACGAGCCGCTGTCCAACCTCGACGCCAAGCTCCGGGTCCAGATGCGCACCCAGATCGCCGCCCTCCAGCGGCGCCTGGGCACCACCACCGTCTACGTCACGCACGACCAGGTCGAGGCCATGACCCTCGGGGACCGGGTGGTCGTCATGCGCGCCGGCGTCGTCCAGCAGGTCGGCTCACCCCAGCACCTGTACGACGCGCCGCGGAACCTGTTCGTGGCAGGCTTCATCGGCTCGCCCGGCATGAACTTCCTCGGCGCCACGCTGGAGGAGAACGCGCTGCGCACCTCACTGGGCGACGTGCCGCTGGACGACCGGATGCGGCGTGCCCTGGAGCGCGCGGACGCGCCGCGCGACCTGATCGTCGGCATCCGCCCCGAGGCGTTCGAGGACGCCTCGCTGACCGACGAGCACGCGGGCGGCATCACCTGCACCGTCACCGTGGACGTCCGGGAGTCCGTGGGATCCGACGTGTACGTGTACTTCGCCGAGGAGGGCGGACCCGCCCGCACCGAGGAGCTCGCGGAACTCGCCGCCGACTCGGGGCGGGCGGACACGGGGGTGCAGGAGCACCGGGCGGTCGCCCGGCTGAACGCGGCCTCGCGCGCCGCCGAGGGCAGCGCGGTGGACTTGTGGATCGACACCGCCCGGATCCACGTCTTCGACCCCGCGAGCGGCACCAACCTGACCCTACCGGAGCAGCCGGCGGACTGACGCCGCCCTCCCTTGGTGAGTGGTGCGCCCACAATAGGGGCCGGGGGTCGGGCTTGTCGCCAGCCCTTCTGGCCAAGGTCACGGGCGGGTCATACCTAGCGCGCGGCTGGGTCGACGCCAGGACAGGCCTGAAACGCTGTCGGTATGTCCGACAACACCAATGGACTGATCGGCAAGTGCCAGCAGTGTGACGGCAATGGCAGGTGCGCGACCTGCGACGGCACCGGCCGCTGGGACTTCTGGGACGGACGGTGCAGCAATTGCCGCGGCCGTCGCGACTGCCAGGCCTTCGGCGGCCGCGGCCATCAGCCCCTGCTGCCCTCGCAACGGCAACCCGTCACTCAGCAGTTCCCGGCCGACTCGTTCGAAGAGGAGCGCGCCATGGCCCCCTGCAAGGCATGCCCGGACAGGAAGGGCGAGTGCCGCAGGTGCAAGGGGACCGGTAAGAAGCCGTTGTCGATGGTGAACTTCTGCTGCTCAGGTGCGGCCCGGATCTTCCTGACGGCCTCAGGGTGCTGCTGCAGGGGAACGGTGCTGTCGACCGCGTAGCTGAGGGTGTAGCGGCCGTCGTTGACGACCTCGTCGTTCTTTCCGACGCAGTTGCTGAAGAACGGCTTCACGGTGGTCGGCGACAGTGATACTCCGGCGCTCTGCGCGAGGAATTCGGTCATGTGCTGCGCCCACGCCTGGGCGTCGGTCTTGGCCATGACGGGCAGCGGGTCGTTCTTGCCCGGGGTGGACATGCATCCTCCGGCGGTCAGGGCGGTCAGGGCGGTCAGGGCGGTAAGGGCGGTCAGCGCCAGCGCGAGAAGTCGGCGGACGGGTACGGTCGGCGGCGAAGGGCGCCTGGTAACGCTGCGGGTGACGGGCATAGTTGTCATCCCACCACCAGTGAGCCGTCGCGGTTGGGGTTCAGTGGATCTTCGGGCTCTTTTGGGCTGGTGGCGGGTGGCTGGCCGGCGATGATGCGTCCTTGGTTGACGAGGCTCTTGCTGTCGGGGTCCCAGTAACCGCTGTGGCCGTGGGTGTCGACGACGAAGTTGTTGCCGCCGAAGTTCTCGCGAATGGGGTTGGGGCCGAGGGACAGGTCGGCGACCCGCCGGATGTTGTCGTCCTGGGCTGTGCCCAGCCAGACGTGGCCCGGGGTCGACGTTGAGGTTGTTGGCGTTGTTGGTGCCCATGCCGGGGCTGGCGACGCCGATGATGTCGTCGGCGTGCAGGCCTCCGCCGCCCTGGGCGGCGATGCCGACGGCGGTGGTGCCGTAGCTGTGGCCGATGACGGTCAGGTGGCTGTGGTGGTCGCCCTGGACCACGCGCACTCCTTCGGTGAAGCGGCGCATGTCGGCTGCCCCGTCCTCGGCGCGTCCTGTTCCGGCGACGCCCAGGCTCTCAGGGGGGATCTCCGGTGCGTCGTAGCCGAGCCAGGAGATCACGGCGACCTTCTCCCCGGGCTTCGCGGACCGCTCGGCGGCGTTCTGCAGCTTGTCGATCCGGTCGATCTGCCCGGGCATGCTCTCCAGGGTGGTCGCGGTACCCGGGACCAGGACCGCGGTGTGGTCGGCGGTATCGGGGTTTCCCGTGGACACGATGGCCCTGCCGTCGCCCTTTGGATCGAGGCCGAGGAGGAAGAGCTGGTGCTGCTCGTCCTCTCCGTCCCGCTGGTCCATGTGGTCCTTCAGCGCCCGAAGTGCGTTCTCGCGCTTGTTGTACTGCTCGTACGTCAGGTCGCTGTGCCGGGGATCGCCGGCGTGCAGGGCATCGAGCTGCTGCTCCAGGACGAGGCGGTTCGCCTCGTCCCGGACGGTGGACGGCAGGCCGTCGAGCCGCCCGACCTCCTCGGGGTGCAGCGCCAGGTAGCTCCGCTGCTGCTCGGGAGTCAGGGACTTCCACCAGTCGGCAGCCTGCTTGGGGTCCTTGTTCTCCGGGATGTACGGCGCGGCGAGTCCGAGGTCCCTGGCGACGTCCTTGGCGTCCTGCGCCGATTCCGCGGCCGCGCCGAAGGTCCGGGGCTGGGTGAGGATGCTCGCGTCGAGGCGCCCCAGAGCGTGGGCGCCCTGGTCGCTGGCCTCCTGCGCGGCCGTGAGAGCGGCGTTGATGCGCTCTTGGACCTGATTGCGCAAGATCACCTGGTTCTGCCGTTCCGTCTGAGCATCCGGGTCGTGCCGGTCGGCCGCGGCCTGCTGCGGGAGCCCGACCGTGCCGTCGTCCGATACGGGCAGCTGCCACTCGTCGGCCCGGCGCAGGGCGTTCAGCAGGTTGGTCTTGGCCTGGTCCATCCGGTCCGCGACGGTGTCCAGGACCAGAGCCGCGGATTCGGCCTCTACCCGGAGGATCTCGAGGACCTGTTCGGTGCGCTCCATGGCGTAGAAGGCGCTGTCGGCGTCCTTGCCCTGCCAGTGCGAGTGCCGAAGCGGCCCGTTCACCTGGTGCCGGTGCCGGTTCTCGGCGTCCTCTGCCGCGGCGGACAGCTGCCGCCAGCCCTTGGCCGCGTCGTGCAGCCCTGCGGGGTTGAACCGCTGGAGGAGCGTGAAGGTGTTGCTCACCTGGCCCCCTGCTGCTGCCAGGTCTCGGCGATCTGCTGGTCGTTCCACTCGTGGCCCTGCGCTGTGGCTTCGAGGTTCGTCGCAGTTGTCGTAAGCCGCTCGGTCACTTTGGCGAGGACAGGAGCCCATTGGTCGGCCAGGCTCCCTATTGGCGAGCCGAGGGACCAACCTGTCAGCTCACCCGCACTCGTCCGGCTCACCGTTGTGGCGGTGGAGGCCGGCTGCTGGAACTCGCCGCCGAGGGCTCGGGCAGCGGATGCCGAGGCCCTCAACTCGTTCGTGTCCACGCTTATCTGTTCGCTCACTGAACCCCGCTGGTCGGTGACACAAGGTCAGAACGTACGGCGTGCCGCTGACAACGGGTATCCGTACAAGTAGTCAATTCGATGGGTCATCACGATGCCCAGAGTGGCGCCATTGCCGCCGTGTGGCCCCGCCGCAAGCGGATGCCGGCCCTCGGCCGATCCGGCAGTCCCGCGCCCGCTGCCACTCGCAGTGAACGGGAGAAGATCAACCGGGTTGGTGTCCACCACGACGACTTTGCTACGCACATCGGCGGACACCCGAATGCGCAGCAGATCGCTGATCAGTACAGGGCCCGGGCGGCTGCGGCGGCACCGGAGAGACCGTGCGGGCCCCATCTGGCAGGTCGACGGCGGCGTGCCGCCCCACAAGTGGGAGATTCCCTGCCGCCGGGGCGTAGACCGGTCGCCCCACCCGTCCCGCTGCGGTACTTGTGCTTCGGCGGTATCGAGGCGCCTGACCGCCGCCCCGGGGCCGCCGGATGCGTCGGGGCTGGACGCCGAGGGGGCGGTGTCAGGCGGTGTACTGGTATGCCGGGTAGGTCAGGTACCCCGCGTCGCCGCCCTGGTAGTACGTGGCCTCGTCGACGGGAGCGAGCGGCGCTCCGGTGCGCAGCCGCTCGACCAGGTCGGGGTTGGAGATGAAGGCGCGGCCGAAGCTGATGAGCTCGGCCCCCAGGCCGAGCCAGTGGTCGGCATCGTCCCGGCCGGTGTGCTTCGGTCCCATCGGGAGCACCGGGTTCATGATCAGGGGACCCTGCCATGCGCGGCGCAGGCCGGTCAGCACCTCCTCCTCGGTGGTGGCTTCGAGGTGGATGTAGGCCAGCCCGAGGCGGGACAGTTCGGTCAGCAGCGCGATGTAGAGCTCGGGGACGTCGGTCTCCTCGACTCCCCAGAAGGTCACGCCCGGGGACAGACGGATTCCGGTCCTGGCCGCGCCGATGGCCTCGGCGGTTGCGGACACCGCCTCGACGGCGAAGCGGATCCGGTTGCGCACCGAGCCTCCGTAGCGGTCGGTGCGCAGGTTGGCGTTGGACGAGAGGAACTGCGAGATGAGGTAGCCGTTGGCGCCGTGCAGCTCCACCCCGTCGAAGCCGGCGTCGACGGCGCGGCGGGCGGCGCGGGCGTACGACTCGGCGTGCTCGGGCACCTCGGCGGTGTCCAGAGCGCGCGGGATCGGCGCCGGCTGGAGACCGGTCGGGGTGAACACCTTCCAGCCTTCGGCCGCGACTGCCGAGGGGCCGACCGGCTGCAGACCGGTGGTGTCGGGGTGCGAGATCCGCCCGCCGTGCATGATCTGGGCGAAGATCCGTCCGCCGTTGGCGTGCACCGCGTCGGTGACGGGGCGCCACGAGGAGACCTGCTCGTCGGTGTGCAGTCCCGGTGTGCCGGGGTTGGACTGCCCGACCACGTTCGGCTGCACGCCCTCGCTGACGATCAGTCCGGCGGTGGCCCGCTGGGCGTAGTAGGTCGCCATCGACGGTGTCGCCAGACCGCCGGCGGCGGCACGGACCCGTGTCATCGGGGCCATCACCACCCGATTGGGCAGCGTCAGGTCTCCGAGCTGGTACGGGGTGAACATGGTCGTCATGTCATGGCTCCTTCGTGATCGGCGCCGGGCAACCGGTCGCGGCGGTTACGCTAGAACCTGACACTGACGTCAGAGGCAAGGGTTGTGCCTCAGCTCACAGCACGGAGGGAGACGGCGTGCGCATCGGGGAGCTGGCATCACGGGCGGGAGTCAGCGTCCGGTCCCTGCGCTACTACGAGGAGCAGGGGCTGCTCACCAGCACCCGCAGTGCCAGCGGGCAGCGGCACTACACGGACCACGAGGTCGAGCGGGTCGTGTTCATCCAGCAGCTGTTCGCGGCAGGACTGTCCAGCCGTACCATCGTCGAGCTGCTGCCGTGCGTCGATTCTCCCAGCGAGGACAACTCCGACGCCGCGCTGGAGCGGATGGCGCAGGAGCGCGACCGGCTGTCCGAGCGCATCGCCGATCTCGTACGCACCCGGGACGCCCTTGCCGGGCTGATGACCATGGCGCAGGCACATCGGGAGCGCCAGCGGTCGGCGGTCGGCGACTGATGTCCGCGACGCGGCAGCGAGGTCCTCGGCGTCGAGCATGAGCCGAAGGCCGTCGGACAGGTCGCACACGGCGCGGGCGGACACGAGTCCGTCGATGTGGAGGGCGAGGCCGAGTCGGCGGTAGAAGGCGCGGCCGGCACCCACGCCGGCGCCGCCCCTACCGCTGCTTCCGTCGGCGAGATTCTTCCCCACGGTGGTTCACCTCGGGCGGGGACGGCATCGATGGCAGGCGGTGTACCCGGTGCGCCTTCGCGGTCCCGTTCGAGGAGCGGATCGCGGACGCTGCCGGACGTCCAGCCAGGGGCGGGCAGGATGCGGTGCGCCGGCAAGCCTGGGGGTGCCGACGCCACCCTCACCCTCGCTCCGCACGTCGGTCCGGGGCCGACCGGACCCGCATCAAGTGCACGCCTGTCCCGTCCGCGATCGCCCACGGGAGTGCCGACACGGCGCACGGCAATGTGCTCGTCCTCGCCCCGGACTTCGCCCTGAACACACTGCGAGAGAGGGCCTGCAGTGCTCATCCGTCACGGCGGCCGCCTGCCGGCAGCGGACGAGCCGGCCGTGTCGTGCAGCGGCGATGGGATCGCGGCAAGATCATCATCTTGTTCCGGAGTCGGGCTGCCATTGACGCATGGGCCCACTCTCCCGAGTGCCAGGAGATCCCAAGGGCCGCGTTGCCGCCACTGACGGAGTCGCGCCGGTCGCCGCGGGCGTCGGGTGAGGCCAACGCCCCTGAGGGATCCGCTGCCGGTCCACTCCGCACCCTCGAGGCATGGACACGCGGACCGGCCGTGGGGCGCAAGGCTTGAACAGCGGCTAAGCAACTGCTTAGTATCTCGTTCAGGTCAGATAGTAAGCAACTGCTTAGTATCCATTCCGGGCCGGGAACAGCCTGCCCGAGCCGCCCCTCTCCCTCAGGAGTCCACCGTGACCTCGCTGTTCTCCCTCGCCGGCAAAACCGCCCTCGTGACCGGCGGTTCCCGCGGCATAGGCCTGATGATCGCCCGGGGCCTGGTCGAAGCGGGAGCCAAGGTCTACATCAGCTCTCGCAAGGCGGAAGCCTGCGAGGAGGCCGTGCGCGGGCTCTCCGGTACCGGCGGCCAGGCGGTCGCGCTGCCCGCAGACCTGTCGCGCGAGGAGGAGTGCCACCGACTTGCCGCCGAGATCGGCGAGCGGGAGGAGCGGCTGCACATCCTGGTGAACAACGCCGGCGCCACCTGGGGCGCGCCCCTGGACGAGTTCCCGGTCAGCGGCTGGGACAAGGTCATGGACCTCAACCTGCGCAGCCCCTTCCTGCTCACCCAGGCCCTCCTGCCGAAGCTGCGCGCCGGCGGATCGGCGGAGGACCCTGCGCGGATCATCAACGTCGGATCCATCGACGGACTGCACGTCAGCCCGGTCTCGGCCTACTCCTACGCGGCCAGCAAGGCGGGCCTGCACCACCTGACCCGCGTCCTGGCCAAGGAGCTCGGGCCGCAGGGCATCACGGTGAACGCCATCGCTCCCGGCCCCTTCGAGTCGAAGATGATGGCCGCGACCCTGGACGCCATGGGCGAGGCGATCGCGGGGGCGGCTCCGTTGCGCCGGATCGGGCGGCCGGATGACATGGCGGGCGTCGCCGTCTATCTGGCCAGCCGTGCGGGCGCCTACGTCACCGGCGGCGTCATCCCCGTCGACGGCGGCCTCGGCACCACGGTCTGACCGGCGACGGCTTCCCTCCCCCCTCGCACAAGCAACCCGAACCCGAGAAGAAGAGCACCATGGCCTCCCTCCTGCTCTCCCGCCGAGACCTCGACTTCCTGCTGCACGAGTGGCTCGACGTCGAATCCCTGACAGCGCGCCCCCGCTTCGCCGACCACTCGCGCGAAACCTTCGACGCGGTGCTGGACCTCAGCGAGACGATCGCCGCCCGGCACTTCGCCCCGCACAACAAGAAGAACGACACCCAGGAGCCGCGCTTCGACGGCGAGCGGGTGCACATGATCCCCGAAGTCCAAGAGGCCCTGAAGGTCTTCGCCGGCGCCGGGCTGATCGGCGGGGGCATGGACCATGAAGTGGGCGGCATGCAGTTGCCGAGTGTGGTGGCCAACGCCTGCTTCGCCTGGTTCCAGGCGGCCAACGTGGGAACGGCCGCCTACCCCTTCCTCACCATCGGCAACGCAAACCTGCTGCTGGCCCACGGCACCCCCGGGCAGATCGACACCTATGTCCGCCCGATGGTCGAGGGCCGCTTCTCCGGGACCATGTGCCTGTCGGAACCACAGGCGGGCTCCTCGCTGGCCGATGTGCGTACCCGCGCGGAACCGGCCGACGACGGCACCTACCGCCTGTTCGGCAACAAGATGTGGATTTCGGGTGGCGACCACGAACTGACGGAGAACATCGTCCACCTGGTCCTGGCCAGGATCCCCGGCGGCCCGCCCGGGGTGAAGGGACTCTCGCTCTTCATCGTCCCCAAGGTCCTGGTGGGGGCCGACGGGACGCTCGGCGAACGCAACGACGTCGCCCTGGCCGGCCTCAATCACAAGATGGGGTATCGAGGGACGACCAACACGCTGCTGAACTTCGGTGAGGGCGCTTTCCGGCCCGGCGGGGCCCCCGGTGCCGTCGGCTTCCTGGTCGGGAAGCCCCACTGCGGACTGTCCTACATGTTCCACATGATGAACGAGGCCCGCATCGGTGTCGGACTTGGTGCCACAGCGCTCGGTTACACCGGCTACCTGCACGCCCTGGACTACGCGCGCACCCGGCCCCAGGGGCGCCCGCTCACGGTCAGGGACGCCACCACCCCCCAGATCCCGATCGTCGGGCATCCCGATGTCCGGCGCATGCTCCTCGCCCAGAAGTCGTACGTCGAAGGCGCGCTGGCTCTCATCCTGTACTGCGGGCGGCTGCTGGACGACGAGCGCACCGCCCCGACGGCCGATGAGCGGGCGAGGGCCGGGCTTCTGCTGGACATGCTCACCCCGATCGCCAAGAGCTGGCCCTCCCAGTGGTGCCTGGAAGCCAACAGCCTTGCCATCCAGGTCCACGGCGGCTACGGCTACACCCGCGAGTACAACGTCGAGCAGTTCTACCGGGACAACCGCCTCAACCCCATCCACGAGGGGACGCACGGCGTCCACGGCCTCGACCTGCTGGGCCGAAAGGTCGTCATGGCCGGCGGCGCGGGGCTCCGGCTGCTCATCGAGACCATCTCCATGACGACCGCTCGCGCGGCGGCCGCGGACGACCAGGTCGCCGGCTTCGGGCGGCAGCTGGACGCCTCCGTCGCCCGCGTCGCCGCCGTGACGCGGCGCCTGTGGGAGGCCGGGGACGCCGAGAGCGCCCTCGCCAACGCCTCGGTCTATCTGGAGGCCGTGGGACACGTCGTGGTCGGCTGGATGTGGCTGGAGCAGATGCTGGCCGCCACCGGACGCAGCGGCGCCTTCTACGAGGGCAAGCGCCGGGCGGGTCAGTACTTCTTCCGCTACGAACTGCCCAGGACGGAGGCCCAGTTCGCGCTGCTGGAAAGCCTCGACCGCACCACCCTCGACATGCCCGCGGACTGCTTCTGAGCTTGTCCCGCGATCCAGGCGCGGGTCTGATCCGGCCGTTCGTATCTTCGGTCGGCGGGCCGGCAGGTCGGCGGGTCGGCGGGAACGCATTTCCCACCCGGGAGCGCCGTGCCGTACAGTCTTGCCTACCGACGCGGGGTGGAGCAGCTCGGTAGCTCGCTGGGCTCATAACCCAGAGGTCGCAGGTTCAAATCCTGTCCCCGCTACCAATCCCGGCATGCCCGGCACCTAAGGTGCCGGGCATGCCGCGTTTCCGGGCGCGGCTTCCGCCGGCACCCCGGGTCAACCGTGTCTCTGTGACTGATCGTCAGTCGGGCTCGTTCGCAACTTCGTTGGATTTAATAGGTTGGCTGGCCGCTGCCCGTCGTCTCGCCCCGGCGACGGCGCCGGCCGGCTCCGACCTACAGGGGCACGGCGCGAGCGCAGACACAACTTCTGGTGGCTTTTCGTGGGAAAGCGGCCGCGGCCGGCGTGGCGACAGGGTCCCATGAAGGCTCGAACGCGACCTCGGAGTTCACGCACCGAGCCGCGGCGTCGGTGAGGCGACCGGCGGCCCGTACCCCCGGTGCCGCCGTCCTGCCTCGGTGATCGTGAGCGGAGCGGCAATGGATTCGCGTGCGACTGATGCGGTTCGCGATGGATTCCGCCGCGCCATCGCGAGCCCCGGCGGAGCAGTTCCGAATGGGGGCGCGAATCGCCGGCTCATCGGCGTCCGGTCTGCACAAAGGCGGCTTCTCCGGCAGTGGTCTGAACCTGCTCCGTGTACTGCCCGATATCGGGCAGGCGCCTTGATCGTTCATCGGCAAGTCTCGTAGAGTTCATCTTGTGATCGAAACGAGGCACCCACACGGTGACCTGATCGCGCACCTCACTCGAACGACTCCTTTGAGCCCGGGGGGCGCGGCTCGCGCCGTGGCAGAAGTAATGGCCTACTTCGCGGAACCGGCCGACGACTACGTGCGTCGTCGGCACCGGGAACTGCAACAGGCCGGTCTGAACAACGACGCGATCTTCGAGCGCGTCGGCAAGGAACTGCCGCATCGGCGGGTCACGGCCAAGCCGTTGACCACACGTCAGATGCGACGCATCGTCTACGGCTGACACTGAGATCCATGGGGGACTAGCGGGCCCGGGGGGCGTCCGCCGAGGAGCCGCGCACACCGCGACGTGTGCCGTCGAGCGCTCCCGGCCACCACCGTGCCCGAGGGACGGGGAACTTCTTCGCAGGCCTGATTTCCGGGCCGGGCCCGTGCGTGCCGTGTGCCGCCGGGCGTTTTTCACCGATGTTTCCGGGCTGTTCGGCGTGCCGCCGACGTTCCGATGTTCTTTCACGTCCAGCGAGCAATTCACTGCTTTCCTGATGATCTCGGCGAATGGCCGCCACCATTATCGTTGAGAGGTAATTCGTCATGTCCGAAATCACTGGCCCCGAGGCCGTCTACTATTCCGTGTCCGACACCCGGATGGTGACCGGCGAGGGCGTCTACCTGTACGACTCGGAGGGCCGCGGCTACATCGACTGCGCCTCCGCCACCTTCAACCTCAGCCTCGGGTACCGGCACCCGGCCGTCATCAAGGCGATGAAGGACCAGGCCGACGAGCTGATCCACGTCACCTCCAGCTTCCAGACGGAGGCGGTCAACCGGCTGTCGCAGCGTCTGGTGGACCTCGCGCCCAAGCGGCTGACGAAGGCCCACCTGAAGGTCTCCGGCGGCTCGGTGGCCAACGAGGGCGCCGTCAAGATGGCGCAGCGGGCCACCGGCAAGCGCGACGTCATCACTCTGTTCCGCAGCCACGTCGGGCAGACCATGATGATGGCGAGCCTGTCCGGCAACGCCTTCCGCCGGGAGCCGTTCGCCCAGCTGTACCCGGGCGGTCTCCAGGTGCCGGACCCGTACTGCCACCGCTGCTTCTACGGCCAGCAGGCCGGCTCCTGCGGCCTGATGTGCGTCGACCGGATCAGTGACTTCCTGGAGTTCGCCAGCAGCGGCAGCGTCGCCGCCGTCCTCATCGAGCCCATCTCGGGCAACGGCGGCAACATCGTCCCGCCGGACGGCTACTTCGCCAAGCTCCGCGAGCTGTGCGACGAGCACAACATCAAAATGATCTTCGATGAGATCCAGACCGGCATCGGCCGCACCGGCCGGATGTTCGCCGCCGAGCACTTCGGCGTCGAGCCGGACGCCATGACCGTCGCGAAGGGCCTCGGCGGCTCCGGCGCCCAGGTCGCGGCGATCCTGGCCAGCGACGAGCTCGCCGGCATGCCCAGCCATGAGCACTCCTTCACCTACGGCGCCAACCTGCTCTCCGCCGCCGCCGCGCTGGCCACCCTCGACGTCATCGACAACCCGGACTTCCTCGCCAACGTGCGGGCCACCGGCAACCACATCCTCGCCCGCCTGGAGGAGATGAGCCGCCGTCACCGCTGCATCTCCGAGGTGCGCGGCGTCGGCCTCATGATCGGCATCGAGATCTCCGAGCCGGACGGCTCCCCGGCCGTCGACCTCACCAACCACCTCGCCCACAAGGCGATGGAGCACGGGCTCATCCTGCGCACCTCCCGCTACGGATTCGGAAACGTCCTCAAGATCCGGCCGCCGCTGACGCTGACCATGGCCGAGGCCGACCTGATCTGCGACCGCTTCGACGCGCTCCTCACGGAGCACGCCGCGTGAGCCCCCACCGCAGCGACCACACCGGCACACCGCCGGCGGGAGGCACCCGATGACCGACACCGACCTCGCCTTCGTGGGCGGCGGCTTCCGCACCACCGGATTCCTGGCCTCCGCACCCGACCTGCTCGCCCACCGCGTGGACGTCTTCGAGCGGTCCGCCGAGCTCGGCCCGGGCGGCTTCGCCGACTACGCGATCACCAGCACCTCTGTCGGCTCCCGGTTCCTCAAGGAGTGCTCCTACCGGGGCCCGTTCGCCGGCCTGCGCGAGGACCCCCGGGTCGCCCGGGTCGCCCGCGCCGAGGAACCGGTGCCGATGGCCCACCTCGCCGCCGCACTCGGCCGCCTCGGCGAGACGCTCGCCGGCGTGCTCGGCGACCGCGTCCACCTGGACACCGAGGTCGAGGCCGTGGACCTCGCCGGCGACGGCTCGGGCGCGGTGCTCCGGCTCCGCGGCGGCCGCACCGTCGAGTGCCGGCACGCCGTCCTGGCCACCGGCCGGACCGAGCGGCCCCACCCGGAACTCGCCCCCTGGAGCGCCAAGACGCTGCGCTCCGCCGAGGTCATCAGCCGACGTGGCCGCGACGCGGTGCGCCGGCGGATCGCCGGCCTCGAAGGCGGCCGGATCGCCGTCGCCGGCTCCTCGCACAGCGCCATGTCCGCACTCCGGGTCCTGCTGGAGCTGTTCGACGAGACCCGCCGTACTCGGCCCGACTACCGGGCGCCGTCCGTCGACGTCGTCCAGCGCGGCCCCGCCCGGCTGATGTACCCGAGCCTGCGGGAGGCCGTCGAAGGCCTGGTCCCGGGCCGCGAGCGGCCCGCCGACCCGGAGACCGACGTCTGCCCGGCCACCGGCATCGTCTACCGCGACTCCGGCCTGCGCCACGAGTCCCGCGCGCTGTACTGCGCCCTGTGGGCGGGCGAGGTGCCGCAGGCCCGGATCGTGCGCGCCGCGCGCCTCACCGACGCGGACGAGCTCCTCGACCGGGCCGACCTCGTCGTCCAGGCCCTCGGCTACCACGGCCATGCGCCCGACCTGCTGGTCGACGGCCGGCCGGCCCGCCCCGGGGACTCCGCCGAGCGCCTCGCCCACACCGAGGACGGCGCCGCGATCGTCGGCGGGCTCGCCCGGCCGGCCCTGTCCGTCCTGCGGATCGAGCCCACCCCGACCGCCCTGCGCGACCACGCCGTCTACGGCAGCGGACTGTACGCCCGGCTCGCCGACCGGCTCAGGCTCGCCCTCCCGGCCCCGGAGCCGGCCCGGTGACCGCCCCCACCTCCGCCGACCCGGCCGCCGCGCCGACCGGCCGCGCCGAACTCGTGGAAAGGCTCCGCACGCTGCTCGGCCGCAGCAAGCACCCCGACCGGCCGCTGGTCGTCGGCATCACAGGGATGGACACCTCCGGCAAATCCCGGCTCGCCGACGAACTCGCCGACGCCCTCGCCCACCGCGCCACCCCCCACCAGGTCGTCCACATCGACGACTTCCACCACCCGCGCGCCCACCGCTACCGGCCCGACCTGCCCGAACCCGAGCAGTACTACGCCCACAGCATCGACTTCGAACGGGCCGCCCGCGACGTCCTGCGCCCGATCCGGGACGAGGGCCGGCTCGACACGGAGCTGACCCTGCTCGACCTGCAGACCGACACCCCCACCCTGCGCCGCCGGTACACCGTGGGGCCGCGGACCACGGTGATCGTCGAGGGCGTCTTCCTGCTCCGGCCCGAAGTCCGCGACCTGATCGACCTGTTCGTCCACCTCGACGTCCGGGAGGACGTCGTCCTCGAACGGGCCCGGATCCGCGACGTCCCGGGCCAGGGCGAGGACGTGATGCGCAAGTACGGCACCAAGTACCTGCCGGCCCAGCGCGCCTACCTCGCCGCCCACCCGCCGGCCCGGCACGCCCACGTCCTCGTCGACAACTCCGACTGGACGAACCCCGTCGTGCTCCGCTGGCCCGACGCGCACGGCAACGACCCGCACGGCAACGACCGGCATGACCCCGACGCGCACGACAACGACGCGCAGGACAACGACGCGCACAAGGAGGACGACGATGCGGCACAGCGGTGACACCGGCCCCTTCCGGGCCGTGGTCTTCGACCTGTGGAAGACCCTGGTGCCGCTGCCGGACGAGGTGAAGCGCCGGGCCTTCACCGATACCGCCCGCGCCCTCGGCACACCCGAGGCCGAACTCGCCGGGCCGTGGGCACAGACCCGCACCCGCCGGGAGACCGGCCCGCTCGACGGCTACCTGGCCGAACTGCGCGAACAGCTCGGCGCCGACTGGGACGACGCCCGCCTCGCCGAGGCCATGAGGGTCCGCCGCGGCATCCACGGGCAGGGCTTCGCCGCACCGGCACCCGGCGCCGTCGAGACGCTCACCGCCCTGCGCGAGGACGGGCTGTACCTCGGCCTGGTCTCCAACTGCAGCTCCGACGTGCGGGACATGCTCGACCGCTCCGCCCTCGGGCCGCTGCTCGACATCACCGTGCTCTCCGCAGAGGCCGGCCTGATGAAGCCCGACCCGGAGGTCTTCCGGCTCGCCGCCCGCCGCCTCGGCGTCGACCCCGCCGAATGCCTGTACGTCGGCGACGGCCACGACCGCGAACTCGACGGCGCCACCGAGGCCGGGATGACCGCCGTCCTCCTCGACCTCGGCGAGGGCAACCCCTGGCCCGGACGGCGGATCACCGCCCTGCCGCAGGTCCTGCGCATCGCCGTCCCGTGCTGACGCAGGCGCGCCCGCCGCGCCGCGCCGACGACCCGAAACGGAACCAGCCATGAAACGCGTCATCGCCACCAACACCGGCAACACCAAGATCGCCGGGCAGCTCGCCGAACGCGCCGACCTCGACGTGCTGTTCGTCACGGAGCCGCGCTTCGTCGACCAGTATCCGCCCGGCACCGCCCTCGCCCTGGTCGACGACCTCAACGACCCGGAGGAGGCCACCGCGGCCGTCCTCGCCGGACACGACCTCACCGGCTACTCGCACGTGGTCGCGCTGTCCGAGCGCGCGGCCCTGACCGCCGGCCGGCTGCGCACCGCACTCGGCCTGCCCGGACCGTCGTTCGACACCGTGCGCGCGTGCACCGACAAGGCCGCCATGAACCGCGCCCTCACCGACGCCGGGGTACGCACCGCCACCCATCGGACGGCCGGGGACGCGACCGAACTCGCCAACGCCGCACGGGAGATCGGCTACCCGGTGATCGTCAAGCCGGTGCTCGGCTCCGGTGCGGACGCCACCGAGGTGCTCCGCTCCGAGGACGAGCTCCGCTCGCCCGCCGGGCAGGCCTACACCGAGCGGCTCGCCCACCCCGCGACCACCTCCGAGAAGGCCTTCCCGGTCGTCGTCGAGACGTACCTGGACGTCACGGACGAGTACCACTGCGACGGCTACGTCGTCGACGGCCGCATCGCCCACGTCCGCGTCTCCCGCTACCTCAGGCCGGTCCTCGGCTACTCCGACGGCGCGTTCGGCTCGCACCTGATCGACCAGGAGTCCCCGGAGGCGCTGGAGATCCTCGCCATGCACGAGCGCGTCGTCCGCGCGGTCGGACTCCGCGACGGCGTCACCCACTTCGAGGTCCTCGCCACCCCCGGCGGCCTGTACGCCGGCGAGATCGCCTGCCGGCCCGGCGGCGGCGGCATCCGCCGCATGCTCCAGCTCGACAGCGGCTTCGACACCTGGGACGCCCACCTCGCCACCAGCCTCGGCGAGCCCTACCAGGCCCCGACCGGCGCCTCGGCAGGCGACCTCGTCGAGATCCTGCTGCCCGCCCGGCGCGGCACCGTCACCGCGATCAGCACCGCCGACGACCTCGCCGCCGTCCCCGGACTGATCGAGGCGGACATCCGGCTGAGCGTCGGCGACACGGTCGGCGGACTCATGGACTCCTCCACCGTCAGCGCCGTCGTCCACGCCCGGTACACCGACAGGGCCGGCCTCGACGACACCGTCGCCGCCGTGCGGAAGGCCTTCCACATAGAGGTCGAACCCGCGGCCGACGGGCACCCGGGGGAGGAGCGGCCGTGAAGTTCCTGATCATCAACCGGTCCAAGCTCGACACCACCCCCTACCTCCACTGGCTCGGCGACGGCAACGAGGCCGTCCTGATCACCGCCGCCTCCGCCGTCAGCCGCGCCCCCGGCGCCGCCGAGGCCGAACTCAAGGGCTACCTCGAGGTCTTCGTCCTCAAGGACTTCCACGAGAACCCGGCCGTCGAGACCACCGCGATCGAGCTGCACCGGCGCCACGGGTTCGACGCGGTCATCGCCACCAACGAGTTCGACCTGCTGCGCGCCGCCCGGCTCCGCGCGGCACTGGGCATCCCCGGCCAGCACCCGGCCCAGGCCGAGGCCTACCGCGACAAGCTGCGCATGAAGGACCTGCTGTCCGCCGCGGGCGTCCCCGTGGCGCCCTACGCCGCCGTCCCGCACGCGACCGCCCTGCACTCCTTCGCCGCCGACCACGGCTACCCCGTCGTGGTCAAGCCGCGGCGCGGCGCCGGCTCGATGGGCGTCGAGGTCCTGCGCGACCCCGCGGAGCTCAACGCCTACATCGAGCGCACACCCGCCCTCGGCGGCGACGACGGCGCCCCGCTGATGGCCGAGAAGTGCATCGAGCACGACCTCTTCCACATCGACGGCCTGGTCGTCGACGGCCGGCCCGCGCTCATCTGGCCGTCGGCCTGCTCCTCCTGCCTCGGCTACCGCGACGGCGAGGTGCTCACCAGCGCCATGCTCGACGCCCACGACCCGCTCACCGGGGCCCTGCAGGACCTCACCGTCGCCGCCATGGAGGCCCTCGGCCTGGACGACGCCATGGCCTTCCACGCGGAGGCGTTCCTCGCGCCCAACGGCGACCTGCTGCTCAACGAGATCGGCTGCCGGGTCGGCGGCGGCAAGATCTACGAGACGGTCCGGCTCGGCTTCGGCACCGACATGGTCGCCGACCACATCCGCGCGCTCGGCTCAGTCCCGCTCGCCTCCGAGCCGGCCGAGGCGCCCCGGCAGGCCGCCGGGTTCGCGATCTTCCCCGGCCGGCCCGGCACCCTCACCGCCGCACCCGACACCTGCCCCGTCGACGGCGTCGACCAGTACCGGCTCAACGTGCCGGTCGGCACCGTCCTCGGCCGGGCCGAGCACAGCAGCGCCCGGATCGCCTCCGTCGTCGTGCGCGGCGCCGACCGCAACGAGGTCGAGGACGTCCTGCGCAAGGCCGTCGACTGGTTCGAGAGCAGCGCGGTCGTCGAACCGCCCGCCGAGCCGGCCGACCGGCCCTAGCGGACGACCGCCCCCGGCGGCCGGGCCGTACCGCCGAAGGCCCGCCCGGCCGCCCCCTCCCACTCGCGAAAGGCCACCCGTGCACATCGAACAGGCCGTTCTCGTCGTGCCCATGCAGCCGACGCCCAACGGGCGCCTGCACATCGGCCACGGCGCCGGCACCTACCTGCGCGCCGACGTCGTCGCCCGCGCCCTGCGCACCCGCGGCCACCGGGTCGCGGTCATCAGCGGCAGCGACGGCTACGAGGACTGGGTGGTGGCCGCCGCCCGGCCCGACGACCGCAGCCCCCGAGACACCGCCGCCCACTACCACGCCGGCATCAAGCGCGACCTCGACAACCTCGACATCCGGCTCGACCAGTGGGTCGACCCCACCTCGCCCGAGCACACGGCCGACTACCACGCCGTCCACCAGAACACGCTCGCCCTGCTGCGCGACACCGGAGCGGCCCGCGAGGAGAGCGAGCGCATCCCGTTCTCCGTCCGCACCGGCGGCGCCGTGGTCGGCACCTGGATCGCCGGCGACTGCCCGCACTGCGGCCAGCCGTGCGGCGGAGCCACCTGCACCTTCTGCGGCCAGTTCTTCCAGCCCGAAGAGGTCGTCAACCCGCGCTCCAGGCTCGACGACAGCGCCCTCGAATGGCGCGACGAGAAGAACTGGTTCGCCTACCCCGCCGACCCGGCCGCCATCGCCGAGAGCCACCGCCGCGCCGGCGTCCCCCCGGTCTTCCTCGAAACCGTCACCCGCTACCTCGACGGGCGCGGCGGCCGCATCCACCTCACCGCGCAGGGCACCTGGGGCATCCAGAGCCCGAGCCTCGACGCCGGCAAGGTCATCGCCAACAGCTACTTCCTGTACAGCGTCTACTGCGGCGAGCTGTACCGGCGAACGACCGGCGCCGCAGTCAACCCCTTCACCCCCGGCAGCGGCGTCACCACCATCGGCGTCTTCGGCAGCGACAACTCCCGCCCCGGCTTCGTCTCCCCGCACGTCATCGCCCAGGGGTCCGGCGGCGCGCTGAAGCCCTTCGACGCCGCGATCGCCAACGGAATGCTGTACTTCGAGGGCCAGAAGTGCTCCACCAGCAAGCGCCACGGCATCTGGCTCAGCGAACTCCTCGAAGGCAGCTCGATCACCGCCGACGAACTGCGCCACCACCTGCTGCACGCACCGCTGGACCACGGCACCGCGGACCTCACCCTGGACGGACTGGTCGCGCAGGTCGCGGAGTTCCGCGCCTGGCAGCACCGGGCACTGCTGCCCGCCGTCGAGGCGGTCCGCGCCGCCCGCGGGCCGGTCACCGCCGGCGCCGCCGTCCTCCGGGCCCTCGACGAGCAGCACGAGGTGCTGCGCCCCGACCGGCTCGACCTGGCAGCCGCCGTCGGCCACCTCGACCGCTGGATGCGCTCCGAGCCCGGCGACGGCCCCGCGCAGTGGCTGCTCGGCCTCGCCCTGCTCGGCCACCCCCTGGTGCCGGCCCTCGCCGACCGGATCTGGCACCAGCTCGGCTTCACCGGCAGCCCGACCGCGGCCGACGCCAGGACCGGCTCCACCGGCCCGGTCGGCGAGCCGCTCGTCCCCGCGCCGCCCGCCGAACCGCTGACCGCCGACTCCCTCCTGCCCTACGTGCACCGGGCCCGGCCGGAGCCCGCCGCGGGCTGACCGGACGTCACCCGGCACCACGCCTCCCATCGGAGAGACACCATGAACATCACCAGCTGGCACGACCACCAGCCCCACGAGCTCGACGAACTCGTCCGCACCGCCGTCGCCCCGCTGCCCGGCTGGAAGGTCGCCGTCGTGTACGGCGCCGCCTCCATCGAGGACCGCCTCTACATGGAGAGCAAGCCGCAGAGCGAGTGGTCCGTCAACGACGTCCTCGGCGGCCTGCGCGAACTCGGCGTCCAGGCTCAGTGGCTCGACCCCACCGACCCCGAATTCCCCTCCCGTGTCATGGAGTTCGACGCCGCCTTCCTCAACACCCACGGTGACTTCGGGGAGGACGGCAACCTCCAGGGCACCCTCGCCTACCTCGGCGTCCCCTACACCGGAAGCGGCGTCGCCACCAGCGCCATCGGCGCCGACAAGCGGCTCACCAAGCTCGTGGTCGCCACCAGCGGCGTCGCCTCACCCGCCCACCAGCGGCTCGCCGACGGCGCCGACACCCCCGCCGTCGACCGCTTCCCGCTCATGCTCAAGGCCGTCAACGGCGGCAGCAGCATCGGCACCGTCCTCGTCACCGAGCCCGACGACTTCCGGTCCACTCTCGGCCGGCTGCGCGAGGCCGGCTTCGGCGACGTCATCGCCGAGACCTTCGTCGACGGCGCAACCGTCACCGTCTCCGCGCTGCGCATCGGCGACCAGGTCGTCCTGCTCCCGCCGATCGCCTGCGCCACCGACCGCGAGTACTACGACGAGTACAGCAAGCTCCACGGCGAGAAGGCCGGCTCCGTCCGCTACGAGGCGCTCACCGACACCGCCGACCCGCGGCTGCGGCGGCTGCACGAGGCCACCCGCCGCGTCCTCGGCCTGCTCGACCCCGAGGGCGCCGTCCGCGTCGACTTCATCCTCCCCGAGGACGGCGAGCCCCAGCTGCTCGAACTGAACACCCTCCCCGGCGTCCAGCACGGCAGCAACCTGGTGCTCTCCGCCCAGGCCGCCGGAATCCCCTACCGCGACCTACTCGGCCTCGTCCTGCGCAGCGCCGCCAACCCGCGCAAGCTCGCCCCCTGGACGGACCCGGCGCGCACCGCCCGGGTCACCGCGGACACCCCGCTGCCCGCAACCCGCTGACCGCCAGCATCCGCAGCACGGAGTCAGGAGAACCTTGCTCTACCACGGCTACAACAGCAGGGCGGTCGCAGTCGTCGACGCCTTCGGATCGGGCCACCTGCTCGGGCCCGCCCTCCGCTCCCGCGGCGTCCCGGTCGTCCACGTCCGCAACCACGACGCCCACTTCGAGCAGCAGATCGGCACCTTCCACCCCGAGGACTTCCGAGACCGGCTCGACTTCACCGGCGACATCGACGCCACCGCCGGGGAACTCGCCCGACTCAGCGTCCACCACGTGCTGGCCGGCGCCGAGAGCGGCGCGGACGTCGCCGACCTCCTCGCCACCCGCATGGGCCTGCCGACCGCCAACGCGGACGGCTTCGCCACCGCCCGGCGCGACAAACGCGCGATGCACCGCATCCTCGACGACCGCGGTGTCCCGGTGCCCGCGCAACAGCACCTCGACGAGCACCGCACCGTCCTCCGGCGGATCGGCGGCGACCTCGACGGAGCCACCGTCGTCGTCAAACCGCCCGCCAGCGCCGGCACCGACGGCGTCCACGTGTGCCGCAGCGCCGCCGAACGGGACGCCGCCGTGGACGCCGTCGTCGCCCGCGCCAACACCTACGGCCAGACCAACGACGGCGTGGTCCTGCAGGAGTACCTCGATGGCCCCGAATACATGGTCAACACCGTGTCGGTGGACGGCCACCACGCGGCCGTCGAGATCTGGCGCTCCGAGAAGCGGACGATCGACGGCAGCCCCGTCTACGACCGCCAAGTGCTCCAGGACCCGCGGACCGAGACCTGTCAGGAGCTCCTCGCCTACGTCTTCGACGTTCTCACCCACCTCGGCGTGCGCTGGGGCGCGGCCCACACCGAGGTGATCGTGACCGCGCGCGGACCGCTGCTGCTGGAGACCGGCACCCGACTGCCCGGCGGCCACGACCCCTCGCTCGGCCTGCGCGCCCTCGGCACCTGTCACCTCGACGAGGTCGTCCAGAGCTACCTCGCCCCCGAGGAGGTCACGGACCGCGGCCCGACCCGCCCGCTGCGGCAGCACGCCCTCGGCGTCAGCCTCATCTCCCCGACCAGTGGCCGCCTCGTCCGCGACCTGGACCTCCGGCCGATCACCGCCCTGCCGTCCTTCCACGGCCTGCGCATCCCGGTGAAGGCGGGCGACCGGATCAGCCGGACCGTCGACCTGTGGACCAAGCCCGGCGGCCTCTACCTGTGCCACGCCGACCCCGAGCGCCTGGAACAGGACTACCGGGCCGTCCGCGCCTGGGAGCAGGCCGAATTCACCAGCGCGACCGCCGACGACTGACACCGCGCGGGCGGCTGCCGGCCCCGCCCGGCAGCCGCCCCGGGCGAGCACCCGACGAGCAGCCCAGGACCACCCGAGGAGACCCATGGAAGCACCACCGGACACAGCCCTGGCCCCGCCGGCCGCCCACCGCGAAGAGACCACGGCCCGGTCCACCGGGCACCTGCTGCGCCACCGCGCCCTGCGCCGGCTGTTCGCCGCACGCGGCATCTCCGTGCTCGGCGACATGCTGGCACCGGTCGCCCTCGCGTTCGCCGTCCTGGAGAGCGGCGGCGGAGCCTCCGGACTCGGCACGGTCCTCGCCGCCCGCGCAGTACCGAGCATCGGCCTCGTCCTGATCGGCGGCGTGATCGGCGACCGCTACCCCCGACGGGCCGTCATGGCCTGGTCCAGTCTGGGAGGCTTCGCCACCCAGGCGGCCTGCGGCGCCGTGATCCTGCTCCACCACGCGCCGCTGTGGGCGATCGCCGCCCTGGCCGCCGTCCGCGGCGCCACCGGCGCCTTCTTCAACCCCGCCTCGACCGCGGCCGTCGCCGAGGTCGCGCCCGAGGGCAGGCTCCAGGAGACGTACAGCCTCTTCTCCCTGGTCGGCAACACCGCCGAGATCGCCGGCCCCGTGCTCGCCGGCCTCCTGCTGGCCGTCGCCGACCCCGGCTGGATCCTGCTCGCGGACGCCGCGACGTTCCTCGCCGGCGCGGCACTCGTCGTCCTCGCCGGCCCCCTCGGCAACCCGCCCCGCGGCGCGCGCAAGCCCGTTGTCCGGGACATCGCCGAGGGCCTGCGCTGCGTGGCCGAACGGCACTGGCTCGCCGCCCTCATCCTCAGCGCCACCGCGTTCCAATTCTTCCTGCTCTCCGCACTCAACGTCCTCGGACCGGTCGTCGCCCGGGACCACCTCGGCGGCGCCTCCGCGTGGGCCGTCATCGTCACCGCGCTCGGCTCCGGCGGACTGTGCGGAACCGCGCTCTCCCTCAAGTTCCGGCCCACCCGGCCGCTGCGCACCGGGTACCTGGTCATGGTCCTCGGCGCCGGACCGACCCTCCTGCTGCTGGCCGTGCCCGCCTCCCTGCCGCTGATCGCGGTCTCCGAGTTCGTCTCCGGCGCCGCCATCGCCCTGTTCACAGCCATGGAGTCGGCGGCCATCGCCAAGGAAGTGCCCCGCGAGCTGCTCTCCCGCGTCGATGCCGTGAACCGCTTCGGCTCCATGGCGCTGCGCCCCCTCGGCATGGCCGTGATCGGCCCCCTCGCCGCGGCCTGCGGGACGACCACCACCCTGATCTGCGCCGCGGCCGCCTCGCTGGCCGCCATGCTGATCCCGCTGGCCGTGAAGGACGTTCGAGCCCTCACCGCCTGACCCGCCCGACCGGAACACGCCGCCCGCCCGCACACCGCCCCGACCCCAGGAGAGACCCCCATGACCGCCGACGTGATCGTGATGGCCGATCCGCGCGTCACCGACCTGCCGGCCACCGACTGCGGACAACCCCTGGTCGACCTCCGCGACCTCGGCCTCCTGGTCCTCGACCGGCGCAAGGCCGACGCCGACGGCTCGTTCGCCCACGTGCGCCGGGAGGTCGCAGAGCGCCTGGCCGACGCCGCGGCGCTGCTCCCGTCCGACCTCCGCTTCCGCTTCGTGGAGGGCTACCGCCCCCCGGCGCTGCAGCGCACCTACTTCACCGCCTACCGCGACCGGCTGCGGGCGCTGCACCCGGACATGCCGGACGGCGAACTCGACCTCGCCGCCAGCCGCTACGTGTCACCGCCGCACGTCGCCCCCCACTCGGCGGGCGCCGCCATCGACCTGACACTGTGCACGGCGGACGGCACCGAACTGCCCATGGGCACGGCCGTCAACGCCTCCCCGGAGGAGAGCCGGCTGCGCTGCTACACGGCCGCCCCCGACATCGACCGGGCGAGCCGGGCCAACCGCGACGCCATGGGGCGCGCCCTGTCCGCCGCAGGCTTCGTGAACTATCCCACCGAGTGGTGGCACTGGTCGTACGGCGACCGGTACTGGGCGATGGCAACCGGCCGGGGCGAGGCCGTCTACGGCCCCGTCGACCGGGAACCCATCGCGGGATCCGTGTGATCGGCGCGCGCCCACCCCGGGCCGGCGCGGCGGTTCCGAGCGGAATCCTCGCTCCGGTCCGCCACCGGGTTCCCTACCACGCGCAGTGGGAGTCCCCGGAACTCGTCGAGGCCATCACCACCGGCCGGACGGACGCCGCCGACGATCCGCACTGGGCCCGATCCGGCGCCGACTCAGCGGAGGACTACCGGTTCTGGTCCTGGCGGCTGTGCGGCATGGCCTGCCTGCGCATGGCCCTGGAGCACTGGCGCGCCGAGCGGCCCGCCCTGGTCGACCTCGGCCGGGAGTACCTGGAGGCCGGCGCCTACGTGCGCCGCGAGGGAGGGCTGCACGGACTGATCTACGAGCCGTTCGCCCGCCACACCCGGCGGCGGTTCGGGCTGGCGGCGGAGGCCCGGCCATGGCTGCCGCTGCGCGAGACCGGATGGCAGCTGGCGGCCGGGAACCTGGTGATGCTGTCGGTCCACCCGTGGATCCGGCGGGGCGACACCGAGCCGCCCACACGCGGCGGCCACCTGGTGCTGGCGGTCGGCGCCGGGCCCGAGGCGGTCACCATCCACAACCCGTCCGGCTGGCACGGGCAGTCCCAGGAGTTCGTCGATGTGCCGTGGGCGGTCGCGCAGCGGTACTACGCGGGCCGCGGCGTCGTCCTCGGCCCCGGGCCGGCCACTCCCGGCCACACCGCCGGGAAGGCCCGGTTCCCCGCGTCGGCGAGGAGACCGGGGAGCTCCGCCATGTCCGAGAAGACCACCGTGCCCGGGCCCTCGAGCCACTCGGACGGCGTCAGCCCGCCCGCGTAGCCGAAGGAGCGCATGCCGGCCGCGCGGGCGGCCTCGACCCCGAACCGACTGTCCTCGACGACGACGCACCGGCCCGGGGCGACGCCCAGCACGGACGCGGCGTGCAGGAACAGGTCCGGGGCCGGCTTGCCGTTGGCCACCTCCTCGGCGCTGAAGATCCGTCCCGCGAACCGCGAGTGCAGACCGGTGAGGCCCAGCGTGATGCGCAGCCGCTCGTGACTGCTGCTGGACGCCACACAGGTGGGCCGGCACAGGCCGATCGCGTCCAGCGCCGCCACCACGCCGGGCACCGGCGTCAGTTCTGTTGCGAACGCGTGGTCGTACAGCGGCTGGAACTCCGCCTCCCACCCGTCCGGCAGGGGCCGGCCAAGGTGCGTCTCGATCTCCGCGACCATGGCGGCATGGGAGCGGCCCACGAAGCGGCGGACGATCTCGTCCGTCGTCAGCTCCCAGCCCAGCGCGGCGAGCACCACGGCATCCACCTGCACGGCCAGCCGCTCGCTGTCGATCAGGACACCGTCGCAGTCGAAGATGACAAGGTCGATCGAATCCGTCATCCGCGAAGTCTACTCGAGACATGATCTTGGTCGTCGGCGCGGGACGCGGGCGCCGGCTGCACCGCACCGTGACCACGTCCGTGGACGGGACGGCCGCAGCACCGTCAGGTTCCCCCGTTCCTGCGGGTGACGGCGGTGATGGGCGGAGACAGCGGTCGGTGCGGGCCCCGGCGACGGCAGTTGACGCTCCCTCATCGCACGCTGTCTCGTACCCGTCGGGGGCGGTCACGCCGACTCCCCGCCGTGCTCGGCGTGATTCGTGTCGGCTGCCGCGGTTTCAGTTCCGCGCGGTGTTGAGTTGGTTCACCGGCGCCATCGGTCCTGGCCGGCGCCCTTGCACGGTAGGTGACGCCGTTCTTGCCGATCCCGGTCAAGGTGGTCCGGGTCACGGGTCTGTCCCGGCGGTCGGCGACGGCGTCGGCGGTGCGCGGCGTCGGTGGGATCCGGCGTTCGGGCAGGTCGGCGGCGGGGCGTGGCACGGCACGGCGGGCGGCGGCTCGGGTGGTTCCCGGCCGTACATGTCACAGCACTGTCCTGGGGGCGGCCCGGGCGGAACGGTTCGTCCGGGCGGGCGGTCCTGGTCTTCGGAAACCCGCTCGCGCCGAGCACCAGGCGCCGCCGCCCGACCCGGAGGAAAACACCATGCGCGTCCGCAAGCTCGCATTCGCCGCCCTGGCCGTCACCGCCGCCCTCTCGCTCACCGCCTGCCAGGACGACGACACGGGCACGCAGGGCGCCCCGACCGCCGCCCCGACCGCGTCCACCGGCGCCTTTCCCAGCGGCGGTCCGGCCTCCGGCGGCCCGGCTTCGGGCAGTCCGGCTTCGGGCGGCCCGGGGAAGGGCAGCACGCCGCCCACCACCGCACCGGCCGGCTCCACCGGGGCCGGGAAGACCGCCAAGTGCCGGACCACAGACCTGACCGTCACCGCCGCGGACCGCACCATCACCGGCGACGCCGACAACACCGTCGTGGTCGAGCTGAAGAACCACAGCGGCAAGGACTGCACGCTCTCCGGGTACGCGGGCGTCGACCTGAAGACCTCCGCAGGCACGCTCTCCGCGAAGCGCTCCGGCGAGCCGGTCGTCACGGGCGTCGTGAAGAACGGCAAGTCGACGTACTTCGGCATCAGTTACCCGGCCAACACCTCGGGCGGCTCCGGCGTCCGGATCACCGGCCTGGTGGTGACCCCGCCGGACGAGACCCATTCGGTCACCCTGTCCTGGCCGGGCGCCGGCTCGCTGCCCGTCACGGACGGCACCGGATCCGCGGTGAGGATCGGCCCGATGGGAAGCGCCGGCCAGGGCGAGTGACGACGGGCGCTCCGCCCGGGCCCGGCCCGTCGTCGGCGGCTATGTCGCTGTGCCGCTTCCTTCGGGCCGTCGTGCCGACCGGTGGATGTGGCGCATCGCGGTGCCGCAGGTGCCGCAGGTGGAGGACGTCGCTGGGGGAGCTGGGCCGTGGCGGCTCGCCCGGGCGCCGAGCGGGAGGGCCTGTCCGCTACTGGTGCTCTCCGCCGGTGCGCCGGCCGGCTACCTCCTCGCCGCTGCTCTGCAGACCCGGCCCCGTGCGGGCGTACCTCGCCGACCGCAGCCACCGCCTCCCGGCGGGCATCCGCGAGGTACGCTCCTCGGCTGGACCGGCCGTCCGCGTCGTACCGGCGGGGCGGGCGGGTGTCGCGGGGCGACCGGGCAGGTCGAGAGAGAGCGAGCCAGGGCATGGACGATCGGACCGTCTCCCGCAGGGCCGTCCTTGCGGCCGGCGTGCTGGCGGCTGCGGGTGCTGCGGGCCTCGCCGGGTGTTCGGGCGGCGGAGCGGGGCCGCAGGGTTCGCCGCGGGCGACGGGCTCGACCGGGGCTGCGCCCTCGGCCGTCGTGAGCGTGTCGCCGTCCGCGTCCCCCGGCTCGCCGAAGGCCGCCGACTGGGCGGGGCTGGCCCAGGATCTGGACGGGCAGGTGATCCGCCCCGGGGATGCGCGGTACGCCGCGGCCGGCCGGCTGTTCCAGCCGCAGTACGACGCGCTCCGGCCGCAGGGCGTCGCCTACCCGGGGCACGCCGAGGACGTGGCCGCCTGTCTGGCCTTCGCGCGCCGGTACGGGCTGCCGGTGGCCGCGCGCAGCGGCGGGCACAGCTACGCCGGCTGGTCCTCCGGGAGCGGGCTGGTGATCGACGTCAGCCGGCTGGCCGGGGTGTCGGGGGACGCGGCCGGGGCAAGGGTCGGTGCCGGGGCGCGGCTCATCGACGTGTACACCGCCCTGGCCGCCGCCGGGGTCACGGTGCCCGCCGGGAGCTGCCCGACGGTCGGGGTCGCGGGCCTCACGCTCGGCGGCGGGATCGGCGTCACCGGCCGGGCCTACGGGCTGACCTGCGACAGCCTCACCGGGGCGGAGGTGGTGACGGCCGACGGCCGGATCCGGACGGTCGACGCCTCGTCGGAGCCGGATCTCTTCTGGGCGCTGCGCGGCGGGGGCGGCGGCAACTTCGGGGTCGTCACGTCGTTCTCCTTCCGGACGCATCCGGCCGCCGACTGCTCGTACGCGTTCCTGAGCTGGCCGTGGTCCAAGGCGGCGGCCGTCATCGGGGCCTGGCAGGCCTGGGCGCCGGCGGCGCCGGACGCGCTCTGGGCGGACCTGCACCTGCTGGTGTGGGCTGACGGGCGGACCCAGCTGGGCAGCACCGTCACCTACCTCGGCCCGAAGGGCGAACTGGCCGACCTGATCGACCGGTTGGCCATCGCCCCGACCGCGCCCACGCTGCACGGGGCGTCCTACCTGACGACCATGCAGGCGATGGGGGGCGTCTCCGGGTACTCGCAGGCCGCCTCGCACCTGCCGGGAACCCTGCCCGGCCAGAACCCCGCCGGGCGGGTGTACCGCGAGTCGTACGGCGCCAAGTCCGACATCTTCACCCGGCCCCTCGACGACGCCGGCGCCCGTGCCCTGGTCGCCGCCATCGAGCGCTACCCGCGCACCGGCCCGCAGGGCGGCAGCGCCGGGGTGGCGTTCGACGCCCTGGGCGGCGCGATCAACCGGGTGGGTGCGGGCGACACCGCCTTCGTCCACCGCGACGGTCTCTTCACGGCGCAGTACACCGCCAACTTCCCGGCGGGGGTGACCGGGGGCACCGACGCGGATCGGTCCTGGAGCTGGCTGGACGGCGTGTGGACGGCGATGCGTCCCTACGCGAGCGGGCAGGCCTACCAGAACTACGTCGACCCCCGGCTGGACGGCTGGGAGCAGGCGTACTACGGGGCGAACGCGGCCCGGCTGCGGAGCGTCAAGCGCAGGTACGACCCCACCGGGCTGTTCCGGTTCCCGCAGGCCGTGCCGCTCGGCGGCTGACGCGCCCACGGCCGGGACGACTGGGGCCGGGGCGGCGTCTGCCGTCCCCGGGCCGGCCGAAGACGGGGGAGGAGACCCCCGCGGGCCAGCAGCGGGTCCACCCGCGGCCTGACCGGCGCCCGCCGCCGACGGCTTTCGGGGAGTGCCCGACAGGAGCCCCGGGGCCGGAGATACTGCGGTCATGGTCTTCTACGTGCTCGCCGCCCTCCTGTTCACCCTGTTCGCGGCGGACATGCTGATCGGCCTCACCACCCGGGACAGGAGCGAGGGGTCGCGCTGGGAGAGGTGGCAGATCTTCGGCTACGGACCGCTGTTCGTGACCGTCTGTCTGGCGCTGGCCCTGGACGTCTTCCTCGAGCCGGGCTGGTCGTGGGCCGCCCGGCGTCCCGTCCTCCTCGGACTACCCGTGGTGGCCGGTGTGTTCGGGGTCGGCTGGTTCGTCACCTTCCGCCGCCGCCTGCGGAGCCTCCGCCGCGCGAGGAGGGCCGACCGCGGGACCGCGGAGCCGCTGACCTGACGACCACGGGCGGCGGGCCAACGCGGTCAGCCGCTCGGTGCTCAAAGCCGCGCAGTGCGCCTGACAGGGCACACCCGGAACTCGCGCCGAACAGCATCACGCTGCACCGCATCGTGCCCGCGACCGCCCGTGGGGCAGCCCACCAGTTACCCCTCGGTGGTGGGACTTCCGACCTGCCCCCGTCACCCGCACGTCAACCCGCACCTCCGGGGCGGCCCACCGTCGGTGCGATGGCTGTCGCCGCCACCGTCGGCCTCACCACGCTCGTCACCGCGCCGGCCGCTCACGCCGGCGCGTACGGCTGCACCCGGGACGGCGTCGCGGCGAACCTGGTCTACACGAAGACCATCCCGACGATCAGCGGTGGCACCGGCGGTGAACTGCGCACCTACTGGGACGGGTACGCGAACTGCTCGGTCTTCGTGAAGTCCGCCTACGCGGGCACCAAGACCTACACGATCCTGTACATAACGGACTACAACTACGACGGCGGCGGCACCAACAACGGCGGGATGTTCGCCAGCTACGCCGGCCCCGTCTGGGTGCACGCGGTGAACGAGTGCATCAGGGAGCACATCTACATGGAGGACCCGAACGGCAATCCCGTCGTCGACTACACCACCGGCTGGCACTCCTGCGGCTGACCCGCCCTGTCCGGTTCGAATGTGGTGCCGATGTTCGCTCCCCTCCGGGCCGGCGTGAATGGCCCGGCACCCGGCGCTCGGGTCATTCTCAGTCGCCCGTTCCAGCAACCGGGGCGTTCCCATGCGGCTCGGTCCACCAGCCCGGGTCTTTCAGGCCGGGCCACTCCGTGCGCACCCGTGGACAGTGGCCTCCGCCGGTACCGCTGCCCAGCCGGCCCGCCGGCCCGCCGACTCCAGCCACCACATCCGGCCGCCGCAGGGCGCCCGCGAGCGAGGTCCAGGTCCTGCCGCCTGGGGCGGGCCCCTGTCCGCGGGGTCCCTCGATCCGGTGACACCTCCTGTCCGGCGAGCTCCGGGCTGCCGGGCGCTGCCTTGCCGCCCGTCGCGTGCCGTGGGCTCGTCGGGGATGGTTGGTCAGCTGGTCCGGGAGGCGAGGTGTTTGCGGATCTGGAGGTACGGCTCCGAGACTTGCGCGGGAATCCCGGGATGGCGTGCGGTGAACGTGGCGCCGACTCGGGGCTTGCTTCCTCCGAGCTCCTTCTTCACCGTGTCCAGCAGAGGGCCGTTTACCCGTCGCACGAAGGCCTCGATCTCGCCGGCCCTCGGATCGGTCGTGTCACCGAAGGCGTCAGCGAGGGTGAAGACCCCGGCTTTCGTCCAGTAGCTCATCCAGACTGCGAGAGGTCGTCGGCGTCGGCCGGTCGCCCGTAGGCCGGGGCCACGCCGCGGTCCGTGAGGTGCTTGCTGAGCCGGCTGCTGACCTTGAGGGCCGGGCCGTCTGCCACGAGGGCCCAGGGGATCGAAAAGGCGTCGAGATAGTCGATGTTGTCGGTGAAGGCGCTCTCGCCACCAACCTCGACGATCGCGATGTTCGCGGCCTTCGGCCCTTCGAAGTCGGCGGTTTTGGTCTCAGGGGGCGACTGTGTGGGCGACTGTGTGGGGTTGACGGCCGAGCGGCTGGCGACGGGGCATCGGCAACCAGGTGGCCGTGTGCGACGTCGGGCCTCTTTCCGTCCTGTCGAGAGGCGGCGTACTCCGTCAGCCTCAGTGCGTGATCCGGTCGATCACCAAGCGCTCGAAGAGGTCGTCATGCAGTTCGTCCTGGTATTGCTCGACCGACCGGTGCGCGGCCGCGACGTCCCCGTTCCAGTCGGTGATGACGTCCTTGTTGAACTCGATCAGGCGGTGTACGTCGTCCGGAGTCAACTCGGGATGGAACTGGCAGCCGAAGACCCGCTTGCCGAAGCTCAGTGCTTGGACGGAGGTGTGCTCGTTGCGGTACTCGATGCGCACCCCGTCGACCTCTTCGATCTGCGGACTGATCGCCTGGTAGTGGAACGACGGCACGACGCCGATGCCGTGGTCGCCGCCCCCGCTGCGGCGGCTGTTGCCGGCTCGGCTTACCGGGGTCAGGCCGACCTCTATGCCCGAGGTGCCGATGATCGAATTCGGGCGCAGCGCCTCGGCGATCAGCTGCGAGCCAAGGCACACGCCGATCACCGCGGGGCCCGGGCTCGTTGGCTCGGCGCCCCCGTCTCGCTCGTCCGTGTTCGCGATGAGCTCCCGCACCAGCGTGATGGTCGCGCGCATCCACGCGGCTTCCGAGTGCACCGAGGTCTGTCCTCCGGTGAACACATAGGCCAGGGCCGGTCGCGGCACCCGCGCGGCCGGATCGGCCGCCTCGGTCGTCAGGTTCAGGCGGCCACAGCTCAGGCCGGCCCGGGCCAGTCGCTGCTCGATCCGGTCGGCGTAGTCGAGACCGTCGTAGATCAGCCCGTCCGCGACACAGATCTGCACGTCCACCGGCACGATCCCCCTTTACCCGAAGAACCTCGACCACAGGTTGAGCGCCGAGTCCACGCACTGCGCGAAACTCAGGATAGCCACGATCGTCACGGCCAGGTTGACTCGCGTCACACGGCGCACCTGCTCGTGCTCCAGCTTGCGTTCCACCGCGTGCCGTGCCATCTCGAGCAGGGTGTCAGTACGCTCGCGCACCTTTTCGGTCTCCCAGGCCTTCAGCACGCTGTCACGCAACTTGAGAACGTGGAAGTCGTAGCTGAACGTGGGCCGCACCAGCGCCTGGTAGTCGGCACGCAGCCGTCGTTCCAGACCGATGAGCAGTTCGGGATCTTCGTCCAGGGCCGACTCACGGATGATCCGTTCCGCGGCGTTGGCGGAGTGTTCCAGCCGGGCATAGTGCACGTTCAGTTGACCCAGCAGATGCTCAAGCTGGCCGAGCGTGCCGTGAGGGCTCCGGGAGGCCAGCAGGAAGAAGGCGTACCCGGGGTAGAAGAACTCTTCCGGCCACGTCGATTCGGAGGGGATCGGCTTGGCGGAGCGGGGGTAGACCAGGTGCCGTAAAGGATCGGAGAGCGTCGCCCGGCCTGGAGTCGGGTGGGTGGTGCTACCCGCGTAGGTGAGGTTGAAATAGGGCAGGACCGTGGGACACGGCGGCCCCTGCCGGCATCGGTCGGACATCGCGGTGAGGGCCGGCAGTAACTCGTCCCTGATGAGCGTGGTGACATCGTCGCGGCCCTTCGGCCCGAAGGCGTCGAGGAGCCGCTCCCGCTGTACCTCTGACCACCCGTCGGCGATGCGCATGTGCACGGCCACCGAGCCGTAGCCGTCCGGGAACAGAATGCCGGTGACGTTCACTTCCACCGGTAGCAGCGTCGCCTCCTGCACGATCGTCGTCAGCCGCGCGTGGAACGCGTCGGAGCCGGCGAGGTGCGTGAGCAGGTCGACGGGGGATTGCCGAAGGTGAGCGAGCCACGCAGGAATTGATCCAGGGACCGTTGCACGACCGTGAGGCGTCCCTCCGGATCGAGCGCACCGTCTGCCGGAACAGCGAAGACGGGAGGGTCCGCGAGCGACACGGGCCCCGGATAGAAGGGCCCGGTCAGCAGCAGCAACGCGTCGCCGCAGAAGTCGACGTCACTCGGCTCCGCAGGCGGTGGCCCGACAGCCACACGGGCATGCGGCAGTCCGACTCTGCCCGGTGCCTCGCCCATCTCTTGAACAAGTTCGTACCTGTCCATGCGACCCGCCCCCCGGCGACTCAGACATCTCGGCCTTGCAGGCTACCGCCTGTTCGAGATCCATGACAGGCATCTGATGCGGCTCGTTGCCCCGCCGCATCCCGCCCCGCGCATCGGGGTCCGCCGGGCACGAAGACCTCCGGCAGCAGGCCGCGGGTGTCGGTCAGGATCTGGCGCTTGCGGCCATTGACTGGCCCTTACGGCTGGGCAGGGTCGATGGTGAAGCGATCGGGGCGGGAGGCGCGGGTGTAGGTGATGGCGGTGGCCGGTGAGATCCCGGACATGTGCGTGAGGTGGACGGGGTCGGCACTGTGGTGCGCCGCGGGCGCTGGGCGGTGGGCCCGGCGGCGGCATAGAGGCCGTGGAAGAAGGCCGTGCTCGCGGGCGGGCCGGCGGGGTCGGTTGCGGTGATCTGGCTGACGACCACGTGAGGATTGGGGCGGTGTGGTCAGCGGTGGCGGCGTTCGTGCAGCATCTGCCGCATGGCGGCGACGGTGAGTTCGTCGAGCTGACCGGCTACGGTCGAGAACGGGAGCTGACAACGGTGCGCCACGGGTGAGCCGGCGGAGCGTCAGGGCAGTTGCAGGGTCTGTCCGGTGAGGATGAGATCGGGGTTGTCGCCGATGATGCCGTGGTTGGCCTGGTGGAGGGCGGGCCACCCGCCGGAGACCTGGAGGGCTTGGGCGATGCCGTCGAGGGTGTCGCCGTCCTGGACCACGACGGTGCCGTTATCCGCGGGGCCGGGGTCGGTGGCCGGGTCCGGCTCGACGACCGCCGCGCTCTGGTCGACGGCCGGCGGCGGGGCGGTCGGCTGCTCGGCGGCGGGCCGTGGCGCCGGTCGTGGCGCGGGGACGGTGTGGTGGCCGGTGTGGTAACCGGAGCGGGCTCCGCAGGCGGGCCAAGGCGCGAGGCCGCGGCGGGCGGCGAGGTGTTCGGCGACGGCGATCTGCTGGTCGCGGGTGGCGAGGTCGGGGCGGGGCGCGTAGGCGGTGCCGCCGTTGGCGCGCCATGTTCGCTGGTCGAATTGCAGGCCGCCGTAGTAGCCGTTGCCGGTGTTGAGGTGCCAGCGGCGGCCGCTCTCGCAGCCGGCGATCTTGTCCCAGTCGATGCCCTGCCCGGCGACCGTGCCCGCGGCAGCCGTGGTTCGGGAGGTGGCTGCGCTTGCGGGGGCGGTGGTGGCGGCCCACAGGCCGGCGGCGCAGGTGAGGGCGAGGAGTAACTGCAGGATCCGGTGGGCGACGGACATGGCGGAACTCACTCCCCGAGTGGTCGGCGATCGGGCGGCCGGCGCCCCGGGGCACCGCCCTTCCAGCGATCGCACACGCCGCAGCCGCTGCCCGGTCGACACCCCGGGAAGGTCACCCGCCCGGCTGCGCGGCGCCACCCGTCCACCGCACACGTGCAGGCAGCCTCCCTCGCACCGCTGCGCCCCGACCGCCCTGCCCAACATCGGCCCCACCACCGCCCGCACCCTCACCCACCTCGGCCTCACCACCCTCGGGTCGAGTTGGCGACCGTGAGGAGCAAGAGTGTGACCAAGGGGATGCGCACCGGGCCGAAGTAGGTGCCGAGCAGCTTCGTGGCGAACGCCGCGGCACCCACCAGCAGGGTCAGCGCAAGTGCCAGGGGCAGCAAGGGGGCAGGCACCACCCCAGGACAGGGCCGGCCAGCGTTGCGGCCAACGCCGCCAGCGACAGCGAAGCCAGCGGATCAGGGCGAACCGGTGCCGCAGGGCAGATGCTGGCCTGGTGCCGACCGAGAGCCACAGGGCCTGGGCGCTTGCCCGCGGCCCGACCACTCGGTCGATCAGCCCTGGCGGGCCTTGAACCGCGGGTCCCGCCTGTTCAGGACGTAGGTCTTTCCGCGTCGGCGGACGACCTGGGCCCCGGGCTTGGCTTTCAGCGTTCGAAGCGAGTTGCGCACCTTCATCTGCTCGTCCTTTCGCTTGCACTCCGCCGTATCCGGCGTCGCGAGCGCGTCGACGCGGCCCCCTCGGTGGTTGTTCCCGCTGCAGATGGAGCTCGTGGGCGGCGGCTTGGCTCGTTGGCGTCGCCCCCTGCGCACGCGAGGCGCCGCAGGGTCGCACGGTGAGCTCCCTACGCCCGCGGGGCCGTGCGCAGCGCTCCGGCTGGCTGCCGTTGTTCGGTCGCCGACGGGGACAGAACGTAGCGGGCGGTGTCCGCAGCTGCGGGAGAAGCCGAGGTCACGCCCGTCATTGATGAGGGAAATCGTGCACCTGCCGGCAGGCGAGTCCGCCTGAGCTGTCCAGCGGGCCTGCGCGGAGAGACGATGGAGGGCACCGACCCGGAAGGCGAGGTCGAGCGACGGGGCTGGATCGGACGAGGCCGCCGGTATCGGTGGCGGGCGGAAGGAAGGCCGGGCATGAGCGCCTCCGATGCGGGCCAGCCCCCGGTCGGCAGGGTGCGGGCTGCCGCGTCCGAGCCCGGTGGCCTGCTGGACCTGCTGGGTGTGGCCGCTGCGGTGTTGGACGCGGATGGGCGGGTCGCCCTGTGGAGCCCGCAGGCTCAGGATCTCTTCGGCTGGAGGGCCGAGGAGGCGCTTGGCCGGTACGCGGCCGAGCTGCTGGTCGCCGAAGAGAACCGGGGTCTGATCCTCGAGCTGTTCGCCGAGGTGATGGGCGGCGGCGGGCGCTGGGCGGGGGTGTTCCCGGTGCGGCACAAGGACGGCAGCACCCGGCTGGTGGAGTTCCGCAACATGCGGTTGCAGGACGAGCGCGGCCGCCTCTATGCCTTGGGGATCGCCACCGACGAGGCCACGCTACGTGGCGTCGAGCGCGATCTGGCCCTGTCGGCGCGGCTCGTGGCCCAGTCCCCGATCGGGGTGGCGGTGCTGGACACCGACTTGAGGTACGTCCTGGTCAACCCGACACTGGAGCGCATCAACGGCCTGCCGGCCGAGCAGCACCTCGGTCGCGATGTCCGCGACGCGCTGCCGTTCCTCGACACCGGGGTCATCGAGTCCGCGATGCGCCAGGTACTGGCAAACGGGAAGCCGCTGGTGGATCAGTTGACGGTCGGCCGCACGCGTGCCGATCCGGACAGCGACCACGCCTGGCGAGCGTCGTACTTCCGGCTGGAGGACTCAGCCGGGCGGGTGATGGGCCTGGCCGTCACGGTGCTGGACGTCACCGAGCAGCACCGCGCGGCCGCCGAGGCCGCCCGCGCCCGACAGAGACTGGCGCTGGTCGCCCAGGCGTCCATACGGATCGGCACCACCCTCGACCTTGGCCGGACCGCCCAGGAGCTGGCCGACTTCGTCATCCCCGACCTCGCCGACGTCGCCGCGGTCGACGTTCTCGACTCGGTCCTGAGCGGACGCCCGCCCACGCACGGGCCGGTCGCGGGGCCGGTGACCCTGCGGGCCCTGGCCGTGGCGGCGGCCTACCCCTCCGACGCCTTGCGCGCCGCCGACCCGGTCGGGGAGATCGCCAAGTACGACGCCGACCGCCTGGTCACCCGGTGCGTGACCACCGGCCGTCCAGTGCTCGTGGCCCACGTGACGGGCGAGGACCTGCCTGGCATTGCCCGAGACGGCGAGGCCGCAGCCGTGCTGGCCCGAGCAGGCCTGCGCTCCTACCTGGCGGTGCCGCTGATCGCCCGCGGCGAGGTGCTCGGCGCCCTGGACCTCAAGCGCGTGCGCGATCCGCTGCCGTTCGGCGAGGACGACACCGTGCTGGCCGAGGAGCTTGCCGCCCGCGCCGCCGTGTGCATCGACAACGCCCGCTGGTACCAGAGCCAACGCAACACGGCACTGACCCTGCAGCGCCACCTGCTGCCGCACGTGCCCATGCGGCCCGTCGGTCTCCAGGTCGCCTCCCGGTACCAGCCTGCGGGACGCGCCGCGCTGGCCGGCGGTGACTGGTTCGACGCCATCACGCTGGCCGGCGACAAGACCGCCCTGGTCGTCGGCGACGTCATGGGCCATGACATCAACGCCGCCGCCAGGATGGGCCAGCTGCGCACCGCCACCCGCACCCTGGCCGATCTCGACCTCGACCCCGCTCAGGTGCTGCACCACCTCGACCGCGTCACCGTCGAACTCGGCGAGACCACCGCCACCTGCGTCTATGCCGCCTACGACCCGCACGACAGGCGGTGCCGCATCGCGCTGGCCGGCCATCCACCCCCCGTGCTGGACCGCCACGGTCAGGGCCCGGTACTGCTGGAGCTGCCCCCGGGTGCGCCGCTGGGCGTCGGAGGTGTCCCGTTCGAGGCCGCCTGCGTGGAGCTGGCGCCCGGTGACCGGCTGCTCCTGTACACCGATGGCCTGGTGGAGACCCGTGACCAGGCCATCGACACGCGCCTTGATGCCCTCATGAGCCTGCTCCGCGGGCCCAGGCTGTCGCTGGAAGCAACCTGCGACCGTCTGCTGACCGCCCTGCGGCGGGCGGACGACGACGATGACGACGTGGCCGTGCTCATCGCCGAGGTCGACTCGGTGCCGGGTCCGGTCGGACACACGGCGTGAGGGCTGCGAACGCCGATGCGAGCGGCCGGATGCCTCATCAGTTCGCCGCCGTAGCCCGCTACTCGGCCTCCGCCGAGCCGGTGAGACGAAGTTTGCGCTGGGCGCGCTGGTAGAAGGTGGTTCCGCCGGGCCGGATCACCCGTGCGGCGGCGGGCCGCATGACGACGCCGATGACGTCACAGGGCCGGGCGGCCCCCATGAGCCGGCCGTCCGCTTCGACCCCGAGCTCTCCGTTGGCGGGCAGGACTTCGAGGGCGAGCTTCTCGCCGGCCGAGAGGAACAGCGCCCGATTGAAGGCGGAGTGCGGGGCGACCGGGATCACGAGCATGCCTTCCGCGTTCGGGGAGACGAGCGGACCTCCGGCGGAGAAGCTGTTGGCCGTCGAGCCGGTTGGGCGGCTGTAAGCCCATCCGAAGCCGCCGCCATGGCCCAGGGCGTAGATACCGGACAGAACCCGCGGAAGCGGCTGCGGGAGGCCGAGGACCGGCTCCTCGGGGCGCTCGACGACAACGAGTGCCAAGCCTTCCGCAGCCATCTCACACGCATCGCCTGTGACGTCCGGGACGTCGACCTGGTCGCCGAAGCCTGCGAGGCGGCCACCGACCTCTGTGAGTAGCTCGTCCTGACGGCAGCTGGATCCGGCCACCGTCTGCGTGCACGGACCACCGTGGTCATCATGGAACTGCCGCCGACGGGCAGGAGGGACGCGCGATGGAGCTGTTCCCACCGACGCCGCTCGCCGAGTGGCGGGACACGAAGGAGACGCTGCACCGCTTCGCGCAGGTGGTGGGCAAGATCCGCCTTGCGGCGAGTGTGCGGCGGCCGTTCTCGCTGGCCGAGCCCTGCCGCGGCCGGGCCCTGCGGAGGACTCCGGGTTCACCGGGGTCACCGTCCGAGGGTTGACCGACCCGATGAACGTCGGGCCCGACGCGGATCACGCGTTCCGGTTCGTCGCCGGCCTGCTGGGCTGAACGCTCGACGGACTGAATGCCGTCGGCCGTGATCGTGCGCGGGGCGAGCTCCCGGCGACCCTCACGGTCCATCGGACGGACGGCGGCGTGCTCTACCCGTCCGCGACCTGGCTCATAACGGCGACGCGCACGTAGTACGGGTGCCACTGCGCCCGACCGCGATCTCCGGGAGGATCTGCTGTTCCGGCTCTGCCACCTCGGTTCGTGCGCCCGCGACCCCCGGGGCCCGGCCATGTCGTCTGCCGCAGCACCGGCGGTGATCGCTGTGCTGACTACATTGCGCGCTACCCGCGTTGGGATTCCGCACGTCTTCTCGCCTGGGACGGTGGCCACGTCATGGGACCGGTCCTGTGCTGTGGCTGTGCTGGCTGGGCCGGCCGCGCTCGGCGTGTTCTGCCGTCGGCGGTGACGTGCCGCTGTGGCGGGGTGTCGACCGCAGCCGGTCATCTGGCCTGGGTCGGGGTCGGGTTCACCCTGTGGGGTCTGCCGTGTGCATCAGCCCGGCGGCGATGACACTTGCGCCTGGGACGAGGAAGGTCAGAGCGATCCCGGCCGCGGCCGGTGCGGCGGTGTGGGCCTTCGCCCGGAGGGATTTGTCGGATCGTCCGCTGCGGGCACTGTCCTGCGGCTGTGGTGGCATCCACAGCTCGCCGGATCCGTATCTAGGTGAACCACCCCGTGTTGCACGTGGGCGACCGACTGAGTTCCGCTCTCCCTCGTGCTGGACGGACGTCCGGAGTTACTCCCAGAGCCCGGAGCAGCTGTAACCGATCGTCCACCTCCCCGGCCCGGTTCTGATGCGGAACCTGGTGATGTGTCCGTGGCAGATGCTCCCGTCGGGAGCGACCTCCAGCAGGGACGCATCGACGAGGAGACGGTTGACCTCCTGCCCCTCGGCCTCGGTGATGCGCCTGAGGAACTCACGCGGCGCCTTGTGGAACTCGTCCCAGTCCTCCTCGGTGAACTCGACCTCCCAGAGCTCGATCTGGTGGTCTTCCTCCTGCTGTCTGGCCGTGAACGTGGCCATGGTTGATCACCCCGCAATCGTGAACGGTCTCGCAGTTCCAGGCTTCCGCTCGGGGACTCTCCCTGCAACTGCGGTCACACGGGGTCACCGGCGAGCGCCGCCGCCTGATGCACCGATCCTCGACCAACCTCGCTCACTCGCCCAGACCTTCCGCTGGTCTAAATGGCGCCGGACGCACCGGGGACGAGCCCGCGATCTGCTCCCCGCCTATAGGTCTCGCCGAGCCGGGGCACGTTCTGGCGGGGGATGGTCCCTGCACCGCCAGCACCAGCCAGGGCGAAGATGCTACGCAGGTCCACGACACGAACGGACACGTCGGCGGCATCCGGACCGGCCGGAGGCCGTCCACGGCGTGCACCTGGCCCGCCGCCCAGACCCCGGCCGGCGGCGAACCCACCGCCACCGCCGTCAGCGTCGCAGTGAACCACCTCCGCAACAACGGTCCCCAGCTCCTGGAACCCGAATCGGGTCTCGCCTGGCCTTTGGCTTGCGGCTGCCACCTGTTCGCGCCGTCCACGCCCGACGGGCGACGAGGATCGGCTACGGGCCGCCTCGCCCTGCGCCCTGCTGGCCGTCGATCCGGGCGCCCCGGTCAGGCAGTGGGACTGCACCGGCGGTGCCAACCAGAAGTGGGCGAAGGTCTTCGACACCGCCACCGGCAAGGAGAACATGTACTACTACCGCAACATCAACAGCGGTATGTGCCTGGAGATCGGGGGAGCGAACAGCACGTGGAACGGTGCCACGGCGAACCAGTGGCCGTGCAACTTCGGTAACAACCAGGCCTTCTACAACAGCGTCTACATGCCGCCCATGCACACCAGCGGCAAGTGCCTGGAGATCGCCGACTGGCGTGTCGACAACGGCGCCCCGGCGCGGCAGTGGGACTGCACCAACGGCGCCAACCAGACCTGGACCCAGACCAAGGCCGGCTGACGAAGCCTGGGTGACTGCCCTGCCGGCACGTCAGGCAGGGCACTGTTCTGCGGTCGGCCGGCTGGCGGTCCAGTCGCTGTGGAACGGCGCCCGTAGCCCGAGGCCGCCACTTCGTCCGTTCGGCGAGGTTGGTGGCCTCGGAGCCTCTCGGCGCGCTTGCACCGCTGCGACTGAGGGTTTCAGTGGCGGGTTGAGCGGGGAGCCGGCAGGGGCGGGGGTTGACGCGCAACGACCGCCCGAGATGCTTGCGGAGCAGACGTCGGCACGTGTCGGTAGCGGCTCGATTTGGGTTCTGGATCACTTTCCGTGCCAGAGCCACGGAGCGTCACCGAAGCCGCAAGCATGAACGGTCGTGGCTGACGAGTAGCCGGCCCGGGCGGTCGCCAGGCTGCTGACGGAGCGGCTCCAGGCGCGGACCGGCTGGCTGACGGTCTGCGAGTGTGAGCTGAACGGAGCGAGCACGTCCGCGTCCTTCCGTGCCCGGAACCGCACCGGCGGCACGAACAGCCGATCGTGGTCGACCGTTGGATGCTCGCGGTCCAGGTAGTCACCGACCACGGCGAAGAACTGCACGGAGACGGGGTTCAGGCGCTGGTGACCGCCCTTGTCGTCAGCCGTCGGCGTCGGCGTCGGCTGGGCGTGGTGGGTTGATGATAACTGTCGGGAGGCGGTCGGCCGGGCCGCTGGCGGGCTGGTTGTGTGCTTTTGCGGCCTGTCGGTGTCGGGGAGACGCTGAACGGACGGGCGGTGGTCGCCCGCCGGATCGAGGAGGGTCATTGTGGCGTTCATTCAGATCATCGAGTACAGGACGAGTCGCATCGACGAGTTCAATGCCCTGCTGGACAGCTGGGTGGAGAAGAACGCGGGCAGGCGCGTGGCGACGCGGGCCGTGGAGACCCGTGACCGGGACGCGGAGAACGTGTATCTGAACATCGTGGAGTTCCCCTCGTACGAGCAGGCGATGGACAACTCCGACCGCCCGGAGACGGCGGAGTTCGCGGCCCAGGCCATGGCGCTGTGCGACGGGCCCCCGGTGTTCCGCAACCTCGATGTGCTGAACGAGCGGACGTTCCAGGACTGAGTGCGGACGCGGCGGCGGGCCGAGCGGCCGAGGCCCGGATCGCCACGGCGAGCGGGGCTGGGCCGCCGGGTCCGGGTCCGGTCGGTCACGGGTGCGGTGCGCTGGCTTGATGGTCGGCAGGCGCGCCGGCGCCGCGTGGCTCCTGTCCACCGGACGGGCACGGCTCGCCGACCGGGCCTGCGGCCGACACCGCGACGCCGGCGGCCGAGCTGGTGTTCCGGGGTGGGGGTTGTCGGTGGGGTGGTCGACGGTGTGTGCCCCGCGGTGTTGCGCAGATGGCTGTCCGGGCCCGACCGGGGACCCCGCGACCGCGATCACGGGTCCGTCAGGCGGCTCCGCTGCTACCCGCTTGTGTGGCTTTGTGTGACCCCCTCGGGGAGCCGCACTGCTGCCACCTCGCGGGCTCGGCCGCTTGGCCGAGGATCGTGCGCGGGCACTCCTGGCGGGGGGTGGCCGGGCCGGTACACACCCGGCTGACCCGTGCCTGTTCGGCGGCGGGTGGTCCGCTCGGCGGGCACGGTCTTCCCGGCGTTGCGCGGGGCGGTCTTGTTGGGGGTGGTTGCGGCTTCCTGCGCGGGTGCTGTGGCTTTGTCGGCGTGGTGGTGGCGGCGGTGTTCTTCGTGGCGGTCGGCTGCTTGGGGGTCTGTCGGGGCGGTGGCGGTCGTTCCCCGGGTGGGGGAGCCCTTGAGGGCCTTGGCCGTGCTTGGCCTTGGGGCGGGCTGGTCCCGGCCCGACCGGGTTCTTGAGGTCTTGGCGGGGGTGCGGCCGTGCGGCGCAGGCCGGGTCCGGTGCTGCGGTGTGTGGTGGGGGCCGGTCCGGGGTCTGGATCGTTGCTGGGTGACACGATCGTGTTGCCCCGGCGGCGCCGGTGGCGCGGCGTTGCCGGTGGCGTTTGGTTGGTTTGGTTGCGTGGCCTTCGTCTCTTGTCGGGGCGGGGCTGTCATGCTTTGATCACGATGTTTTGGTGGGTGGCCGCCGGCGGGGTGTCGGGTCGGGGGTCTGTTGGCGTTGTGGTGTTGTCGGGGGTGAGGGGCTTGTTCGCGGATGCTGGTTGCTCCGGTGGTGGTGGTGAGCCGACGCCTGCGGAGTTGCGGGATCTTCAAGCGCGTGTGGACGCGTTGGCGCGGGATGTCGCCGCGATGCGGGAGCGGCTGAAGGAGCAGTCGGGTCTGCCTCGCGCGGTGCGGGGGGCGTTGTCGGGTGGGGTGGACGAGGCGCTCTCCCACGCGGCACAGCGGATCGGGGGTGCGGCGGAGAAGCTCGCGCGGGTGCGTGCCGCCCAGTGGCGGGGGTCGTGCACGGCGTGGTGGGGAATCTGTCCGCGGTGTGGGCCGACGCTGCGAACGGAGAACGGTCACTCGTGGTGTCGGGAGTGCGGTGCCGGGTGGGGCTATGACCGGACTCAGGGTCCGTGTGGTGAGCCGGCGACCTTCCTGGCGATGGACGCGCAGGGCGGCACGGTCGTGGTCTGTGCCGCGCACGGCCGACACATTCAGGAACGCCTCGACGGCGGGCTCCTCCTGGCGATCCCCAGCTCCTAGAGGTACGGGGCCGTACCGGGCCGGTGACCGGACGGACACCGCCGGCGGGGGCGGATCGGGGTGGGCAGTGTCCCTGGCCGGTTCGGTGCGCCGGGCGCGGTCCGTTCGGCGGTGGTTGGTGTCGCGGGGTCTCGGGTCGTGCGTGTCGCGGACCCGTACGTGCCCGGCCGTGGAGGTGGTGGGCGCCGCTGTCCGACCCTGACGCCCGGTTTGCCGGGGGCCGTGTGGTCGCCCCGGAGCGTGCGTCTGCCCGGGAGGGTGTCTGCCCGGTGGCGTGGTGGGTGCCTGGCTCTGTTCGCCGAATGTTGTTCGGCAGTTCGGGAGGGTTCGGGCGCTGCCGTGTTCGATCTCCGCGGGAATCGACGGGGCTTGCCGGGCGCGGGCCGAGGTCCTGCGGACTGCGGCGCGGCCGCTGTCTGTGTGGCTGCTGTCTGTGCGGGTTCAGGGAGTGGGTGGGCCGCCGGGGCGGCTGGGGCGGCCGAAGCGGACCGGGACGCCGGGGGAGTACAGCACGCTCACCGGCAGCCCGGTGGGCGTGGGCAGTCCGGCTGCGGTCACCAAGTCGTCCTCGCAGTGAAGGAGCTCCGCCCGGTGCAGCGGCCAGCGAGGGTGGGCGTTGGGTAGGTACACCGTGCGGCCGAGGAAGGTGTTGTGCATGCCCCAGCGGGCGGTCAGGAAGTGTTCGAGGGCGGTCGGGTGCTCGATCCGCTCGCCGATGCGGACCGCGATCCGGCTGCGCGCTCCACGCGGTCCGGGCCAGCGCCGGCTGCTGGTGTAGCTGATGCTGTCCGAGTCGCGGTGGATCGCCATCCCGGCCCACATGTAGGGCAGCCGGAATGCGCTGCGGGCGATGGCCACCGGCAGCAGCCGCGAGGCCTCCAACGAGCGGAACACCACGCCACGCCGCCCGTACCGGTCGACCGAGTAGAGCCGCACGTTGATCTCCGGAAAGGTGCCGAGGTACGGGATACCCGGCGCGTTGAACCAGCCCACCCGGTACATCCGGAACGCCACCAGGCCGACGTAGGTGAGCCCGTCGTGCGTGTCCGGCACGGTTGCGGCCGGCAGCAGCGGCGCAACGTCCGCGGGATCGGCGGCCCAGTGCAGGAACGACAGGTCGAGCCAGGACTGGGTGAGCAGGGTGTCCGGTACCTCGCGCGCCGGATCGGGCGTGATCGGCTCCGCAGGGACAGCGGTAGGGACAGGGGCCGGTTCCATGGCATCAGCGTCGCACGCCCTTACGTCCGCCGGCCCGGGTGCCCTGGCCGGCGGGGTGCGGGGTACGCCGCACCGTTCGGCGCCTGGCAGCGTGCTGTGGAAACCCGTGAACATTCCCCATCGCTCGCAGAATGGGCGCCGCCCCCCAAGCGGCGCAGGAGCGCTGTCGGCTCTGGTGGACAGAGCCAGGTGCCCGGCAGGCCGTTCCGGGACGACCTGCTGCTGTGTCCCGGCGTCCTCGTCGGCCGGGCCCGGCGACGACGCCGGCCGCACGCAGGATCTGGCCCCGTTCGCACGTCTCAGGGCCGGGGTGCCGTGACCGTGGCGTCGCGCCCGGCTTCGGTGCAGCTACAAGGGCTGGAGGCGCGCCGCCCGTCCCCGGCCAGGTCCCCGCCGCGGGCCGGGCGCGGACAGCTGCCTGCTCCGAGAGGCTGCGAGACCCGGGGCCTGCTTCTGGGCTACCGGTCCGAGACAGCCCCCGGGGGCCCTCCCGTCCCACATCCGGCCCTGTCGCGCCCTGCCGTTGCGTCGTCGCGTCCTGCTGTCGTGCTGTCATGCTGTCGTGCTGCTGTGCCGTCGCGCTGCCGTCGCTCTGGCGGTCCGTGCTGCGCCGCGGGCCCGGCCGGGGCCTGGTGCCTGTGGCCCGCAAAACCGGTCAGGCGGTGTCGGGAGGGCGGCCCGGGAGCGAGGTTAGCCGGGTGCGTCCAGCGGGACGGCCTCGAGGGCGGCCAGGACTTCCGGGGTGGAGACCAGGGCGTCCAGTTCCTCGGGTGTCATGGCCTTGGATTCCTGTGGTTCCCCGCTCTCGCCCTGTGGTGGGACGGCGGTCGGCAGGGTTCCGAGTCCGGCGATCCGGCCCTGGGGGGTGACCAGGGTGAACTGGGTGCCCGGGTAGGAGGTGGACTTGTACAGCCAGCCGGTCGAGCCGTCCGGCAGTGTCCGGGACACGCAGCCGATCGCGTAGACGGGCCGGCCGTCCTGCGGCTCGCACGGTGAGGGCGCGTGACTGCCCGGGGCCAGGGGGTTGCCCATGATCGTCGCGACTGCGGTGAACCCGCCGTCGGCGCGGGCGAGTCGGAAGGTGGTCGGGCCGCCGCCGTCCAGCACACCGGTGTATCCGGCGGGCAGGTGGGCGGCCAGGGCGGTGCGCAGCCGGTCGTGCATCGCGTCCAACTGGTCCATCCCATAGCTCGACGGCTGCGCCATGGAGGGCCGGCCGTCCGCCGGGTCGAGCCCGACCAGGTCCCGCAGCCGCGGCGCGCTCGCCGACCCCGGAAGGGCCAGTGCCGTGGTGATCGCCAGTACCGGGATTGCCGCCAGTACCGCCGTGCCGAGCGCGAGCCGCCGCCGGGCCCGCAGCCGCCGCCCACCGGTCCGCACAGCCGCCAGCACTACGGGCTGCTCCGGCTCCGGCTGCTCCAGCACCGCCCGGAACACCTGCGCCGCCATCCGGCGGTCGGGGTCGTCCCCACCGTGCGTCATGCCTGCTTCCTCCTTCTCGCTCCGCATCCCCGACCTCGCCCGTACACCCGTACACCCGCTTGCCCGTCCGCCCTGAGGTCGGCGCGCACCGTCCGTCCTGCCCCCGGCCCGTTCATGCCCCGGCGATCTCGTGCACCGAGTCGCCGAGGATCGTGCGTAGTTGGGCCAGGCCGCGATGGGCGTCCGACCGCACCGCGCCGCTGCTCCGGTTGAGGATCGCGGCGCACTCCTCGATGCTCTGGTCCTCCCAGTAGCGCAGTACCAGCACCGCCCGGTAGCCCGGTGTCACCCGGGCCAGTGCCGCCAGCAGGGCCAGCCGCCGGTCCGGGTCGGCGCCCGCCGCGGCCGTCTCCGGCGGCTCGGCGCTGGGTACCTCGCCGGCCGAGCGGCGCCGCCGCCCGTCGACGAAGGTGCGCACCAGCGTGGTGCGGGCATAGCCGCCAGCGGTGTCCGGGTCGCGCAGCCGCGGCCAGCGCGCGTACACCTTGATCAGGGTCGACTGCACCAGGTCCTCGGCCAGGTGCCAGTCGCCGCACAACAGGTACGCGGTGCGGCGCAGCGCCCCGTACCGGGCTGCGGCGAACTGTTCGAACAACCTCTCGCGCTCCGGCGACATCCGTGCCCGGCCCCCTTGTTCCGTCGTCCGTGCCGAGTTGCCCGCGGGGCGGTGATGCCCCGCGTCGACTTCTACACGCGACCGGGTGCCGGTAATGTTGCGTCCTCGGCGGTTGTCGGCGATTTCCGGCGGGCGCGACGTCCTCGGCGGGTTCGTGGTGATGGCCCAGCACACCGGGCCGAGTGCGCGGCGGCCAGGGCCTGGGCGCACCCGGTGACCCGCACCTGGTTGGAGGCCGCCCGATTCGCCGGCCGGCTTGAGGCATTCGAAGAGCGTGTGCCGCAATCTCAAGCGCCTCGGCGCCCGTCACACCGCCGGTGCCGCTGCAACCGTGGGCGCCCGATGAGCGAAGTCGTCCACGCGAGGAAGAGGCGGTGACGGGGCGTACAGGCAGGATCTGATGCCGAACTTTGAAACAGCCCTGGATCCGGTGGAGCGTCAGGAGCTCGAGTCCGGAGCGGTCGGGTTCCGGATCGGGCTCGGACGCCGTTTCTCGACCGCGGCTGCCCAGACGCGCAGCAGCATGGCCAGGAAGATGAGCACAGCCATCGACACGAAGTCGGAGGCGAAGTAGCTACTGCCATGCTCGAAAGGGAGTTCGGCCGCGAGGAGGATGGCCCAGGCGAGAGCGAGGTAGAAGCAGACGCGGATGACTTTCGCGGATCGATGCTCGAAGCGATAGGTCAACAGCACTCTTCTCACAGGTGGCTGAGGTCGCTCGGTGACAGTGGGGGGTCTGGCCTCGGCGACCAGCGCCGAGGCCTCGTTCAGCCAGGCGAGGCCCCTGACCTTGGCCTCGGACAGTTCGTCGGGCGGCGCGCTGACCAGCTCCATCGCCTTCCACCACTCCGTTACGAAGGTCACCCGGCGCGATGCGTCCTCCAACAGCCTCTTTCGGCGTTCGAGTCGCGAGCGTCGCGCGAGTTGGTCCTGGATCACGAAGCCGAGCAGACTGACAGCAGTGGTGGTGGCAGCTGCGACGAGGGAGACGGTCAACTGCGAAGCCACATGTTCCTCCAAGGCCGCCCGCCTACGGTGACGTGACGGGGCGGGGAGCGGCTCAGGGCGAGGCCGTGCTGAGGCGGGTCTACTCGGCAGTGTGGTGGTTGGGTCGGCTGTTCGCGTGATCCCGCGCGGTGTCGCGGATTGGATGAACCCGGTCGGCCCTCACACGCCCGGGCCGGACCAGGACGCGTGAGAGCGGCCTCTTCGCCTCGGTCGGCCCCTTGCCCGCCCCGCGCCGGACTTACGGCTGCACGTCCAGTGCATCGGGCGGGAACCGGTGTTCAGGCCCGAGAAACAGGTTCTGTTTGAGGGTCGGCTGATGTGAACTCAGAACACTGCTCCATACGGGTCGGCCATCGTCTGGCCTCTCCTGGACGCGCCCGGCGGTATGCCGGGCCTGGGCGAGGGCGCACGCCGGCATCCGGCCCGCCCGTTGGTGCCGCGGCCCGCCGTTCCGGCCGCCCGGCCTGTGCGCTACAGCCCGGCGCCGGCGGGGGATGTGCAAGGTTGCCGTCCGCCGGGCCGGCGAATAGGACGGCGCGCATCGGATTCGGCGTGCACGTCGCCCGTCACCGACCTGCGCCCTTGTGAGAACTAGACGAGCGGGTTCTCGTCCGGCTGAAGTCTCCTGGCCGACCGTCAGTACCCGCCTTTTGTGGTGGACGGGTGGTCGGCGTCTGAATGACCCGAGGTCAGGAGGCACTGTCAGTGCCTCACCGTAGTGTGTAAACAACGCTGTAGGGGGCGCCGGAAAGACGTCAAAAAGGGCGTTAGAAATGGCGTCGAAATGAGGGGTGGAACCATGTCTGCGAAGAGGATCAAGCACAAGGTCAACCACGTGTCGCTGGTGGTCGACAATTCCGGCTCGATGCGCAAGCACGAGGCGCAGCTTGTCCGTGTGGTGGACGAGTTCGTGAAGGGGCTTCAGGAGGAGTCCGACCGGCTGGGTCACGAGACCCGGATCAGCCTCTACGCCTTCGACCACGAGGTGGAGAACCTGGTCTGGGACATGGACGTCAAGCATCTGCCGTCCCTGAAGGGCCTGTACAAGGTCGACAACGGTGCGACGGCGCTGATCGAGGCGGCGGTGAAGTCGATCGACGACCTGAAGAACATCTGGGAGGGGTACGGGGAGCACTCCTTCCTCCAAGTCGTGGTCACCGACGGCGAGGAGAACGCCTCCGGCTGCTCGGAGAGCGGCCAGATGCACACCCGGATGGGCGGCGCCAAGGGCGCTGCGGTTCTGCGCAGGTGGATGGACCGCATCCACGGTGCCATGGACAACCTCCCCGACCACTGGACCTCGGCGATCCTGGTCCCGAACTCCCTGGCCAAGCGCACTGCCCAGGAGTACGGCTTCCCCGCGGGCAACATCGCGGTCTGGGACGCGGACTCCAGCAAGGGCGTCGAGGAGGCCATCGGCACCGTCAAGACGGCCGCCACCAGCTTCCTGCGGGGCCGCGAACAGGGCGTACGCGGCACCAGGAACCTGTTCGCCATGGGCCAGGACCTGAGCACCGCCGACGTCACGGCCAACCTCGACGCCCTGGACACCGGCAAGTACATCCTCGTCCCCGTCGACCAGCAGACGCCGATCCGCGACTTCGTCACCAGCGCCGGACACCCGTACAAGAGCGGCTGCGCCTTCTACGAGCTGTCCAAGCGCGAGAAGATCCAGGGCGGCAAGCAGCTCGCCGTGGCGGAGAAGGACCCGGCCACCGGCCGGATGACCGGCCGGGTGTTCTCGGGCCCGGCGGCCCGCCGGCTTCTCGGCCTGCCGCAGTCGGAGGCCACGGTCAAGCCGGGCGACAACCCGTCGTACACCGTGTTCGTCCAGTCGACCTCCGTCAACCGGAAGCTGGTACCGGGCACCAAGCTGCTCGTCCTCCTGTAGCCGCGAACCGCCGATCCGACCACGGATCCGGCGCTGCGCCGCCGCCTGCGCACCGTCACGCCGCGACCGAACGTCAACACGGCCCGTCCCGGGGCCGAATCGACCCGCCGCCCACGACAGGCCGACCGCCGCACCACACGAACTCGGGCCCAGCGGCGGCGAGCGCGGCGGCACATTGAGGCGACATACGGCCTCCGGCTCTCCGACGGCCACCGCGCCTTCCCGGCGGCCGACCCGTCGGTACGGCTCGCGAGCCGCGCAGTTCGCCCGATTCCGCCGCGAGACCTTCACCCGGGCATCGACCGACGGCCGTAGGACAGACCCTGGCCGCGCGCTGCCCACCATCGGCGGGCCGGGTGCAGCACCGGCGTGCAGTCACAGGCGACCACAGGCAGCCTTGCCCGGCCGCTGTTCCCGCCGTTGCCGACCGGCTGCACGGCGGCGGCTCCCGGTTGCTGAACAGCGGGGCGCACCTGGACTTCTGGCGGTGCGTGCCGCGCGCCGGGCGGGACGGGCCGGCCGCCGCGCCCGGACCGGGGCGTGCGTCCGGCGGGGTCGGCTCGTCGGACCGGAGGTGACTACTGCTAACTGCTACAGATTTTCTAGTCATTCATAGTCATTTCTAGTCGTGTATGTTGATCGGGTGAAGCTCTCGGAGTGGGCGCGTCAGCAGGGCGTGAGCTACCAGACCGCTTGGCGGTGGGTGAGGGATGGGAAGATGCCCGTGCCTGTCCGCCAGGCGCCGTCCGGGACGTGGCTGGTCGACGAGCCCGCTGTCCGGCCGTCCGGGCGCGTGGTGGCGTACTGCCGTGTGTCGTCCGCCGACCAGAAGGCAGATCTTGAGCGGCAGACGGCCCGGGTCGTGGCCGGCGCGAACGGGCTGGGCCTGGCCGTCGCCGAAGTCGTCGCCGAAGTCGGCTCGGGGCTGAACGGGCGGCGTCGCAAGCTGCACCGCCTCCTGTGCGACCCGAACGCCGCCGTGATCGTGGTCGAGCACCGGGACCGGCTGGCCCGGTTCGGCGTCGAACACCTCGAAGCCGCACTGTCGGCGGCCGGCCGGCGCCTGGTCGTCCTCGACCCGGCCGAGACGACCGATGACCTGGTGCGGGACTTCACCGAGGTGCTGACCTCGATGTGTGCGCGCCTGTACGGGCGCGGGGCCGCGAAGGACCGCGCCGCTCGCGCGGTGGCCGTGGCGACCGCAGAGGCCGCCGAGTGAAGAAGTTCCGGCCGCGGCCAGGGTTCGTGGTGCAGGCGTACCGGTTCGCGCTGGACCCGAACACCGCCCAGGGCCACGCACTGCGCTCGCACTGCGGCGCCGCCCGCGCGGCGTACAACTGGGCCGTGGCCTGGGTGACCGCCTCCTGGTGGCAGCGCAAGGCCGAGGAGACGTACGGCGTCCCCGAGGCAGAGCTGACGACGTGGCGGCCGTGGTCGCTTCCCTCGCTGCGAAAGGCGTTCAACGCCGCGAAGCACGCCGACCCCAGGTTCGCCGACTGGTGGGAGGAGAACTCCAAGGAGGCCTATAACACCGGCCTGGCCAACGCGGCCGCCGCGTTCGACAACTACGCCAAGTCGAAGAACGGCAAGCGCAAGGGCCGCACGATGGGGATGCCGCGGTTCAAACCGAAGCGGAAGGCGCGTCTGGCCTGCCGGTTCACCACCGGCGCGATCCGCGTCGACGCCGACGGCCGGCACGTCACGCTGCCGAGGCTGGGCACGATCCGCACCCACGAGCCCACCGTCAAGCTCCTGGCCCGCATACAGGCCCAGACCGCCCGCATCCTGTCCGCGACCGTCCGACACGAACGCGGACGCTGGTTCGCCTCCTTCCAAGTCGAGGTGAAGCGGGACTTCACACGTGTCACCCGTCCCGAAGCCGCCGTGGGTGTGGACCTCGGCGTGAAGACCCTCGCGGTGATGGCCGACTCGACCGGCGAGATCCGCACCGTGCCCAACCCCGGGCACTACGACCAGGCGCTGAGGCTGCTGCGCCGCGCCTCCCGAAGCGTTTCCCGCCGCCGGGGACCCGACCGGCGCACCGGACAGAGGCCCTCGAAGCGGTGGGAGAAAGCCAACGCTGCCCGCAACAGGGTGCACCACCGGGTGGCGAACATCCGTACGGACGCGCCGCACAAGCTCACCACCGCACTCGCGGCCGAGTACGGCACCGTCGTCGTCGAGGACCTCAACGTCGCCGGCATGCTCCGCAACCGGCGCCTCGCCCGCCGGATCGCCGACGCGGGGTTCGGGGAGATCCGACGCCAGCTCGCATACAAGACCAGCCAGCGGCACGGCACCCGCACCATCACAGCCGACCGCTGGTACCCGTCCTCCAAGACCTGTTCCGGCTGCGGTGCGGTGAAAGCCAAGCTGCCGCTGCACGACCGGTACCGGAGTGGCCGGAGACCGGGACACCGCACAGGTGTCGAAGCCTCGTGGAGCCGACCAGAAGACCGCGCCACCCGCCGCAGCCCCAAGGCCGCGGCGGGGCGTGTAGGTGGCGCAATCCCCGCCCGGCGCGGGAAGGAGACGAGAGACCGTCCTCAAGCCGAAGCCCTCACGCTTTGGTGATGTGACGGACCTTCCGGGCCGGAATGCCCGGAATGCTGAGACCTGACTACGGTCTTGGCAACGGATGACGCCCCAGCCGTACGTGCGTGGCCTGTGAGGCGACTTCGCGGATGTCGGCGGACTGCTCCTGCGGCACGGGGACGAAGTAGAACGGCGAGGGCCCGCGCCACTCGATGACGCGGCCGGTGAAGACGAGGTCCATGGGTCGGTCCGTTCGTGGGAGGGGGCCTGAGTCCCGCAGCGTAGTGGTGACCCCGTGCGCCCGGCGTCCTTCTCGTCGGGACCGTGGTCGGGGGCGTGGAGAGCCCGGGTTCCGGTGCGGGCAGGCAGGCCGGGGCGACGGCCCGCGCAGGAAGGTTCAGCAGCGGTGGCGGCGTCGTTCCTTCGGCTGCCCGATCGTCCGCTCAGCTGCCGCCCATCCCGCCCTGGCCGGCGACCATGGTCAGGTTCAGCCCGGTCACCGCGCGGGCCAGGCCCGGGGCGGGGCGGGCGAGCCGGTCGGTGAGTGCGGTGATCCGTCCGGCGTGGGCCCTGCGGTCGTGCCGGGAGAGCACCAGCCGCAGGTGCCCGTGGGCGGCCAGCGCGGCGAGGACCGCGTCGGCGAACGGCGCCTCGGAGGCCGGGGCGGTGCCGCGGACGAGCTCGGCCACGCGCACCTGGAGGTCCAGGGCCTCGCGCGGATCGTCCATCGCCACCGTCCGGTGCGGCGCGGCCGGGCCGTAGGGGTCCCGGTCGGGCATGGTCATGACGCCGAGCACTGTGAGCCGCTCCTCGACGGCCTCCAGGGTGTCGTCGCGGCTGCGCCTGATCCACGCCTTCCAGGTGCGCGGCCGGCCGCGCAGTTCGGTGAGCAGCGCGTCCAGGACGCGGTCCCCCGTGGGGTCGGCGCAGACGACCTGCACCCGGCCCGTCCCGTCCTCGGCGGCGGAGCCCCGGTGGGCGAGTTCGGCCAGGGCGGCGGCGCGGAGCAGGTAGCCGGCGCGGGTGCGGTCCTGCAGAGACTGGGCCCGGGTGTCGAAGGCCAGCAGGTAGCCGTCCAGATGAAGTCCTCGGCTCATGACACCGACGATACGGCGCCCCCGCCGGCCCGCCATCAGCCCACGGGACGGGCCGCCCTCCGCCCGCAGGAGTACCCGTCCGGCCGCCGCCCTCCCCGGGTTCCACCGAGGCAGTCCGGGGCGGGGCCGGTTCTTGTCACGGGTTGGCGGTGCGGTGGGAGCGCGCGTCCTCCGCCCGTCCCGGGCCCTCGTTCCGGCCCTCGTTTTGGCGCGCCAGGATGCCCGCCGCTGCGCCGTGTCCGCTCCGCGCTCCGGTCGTCGCCCGGTCACGCCGTCACTCGGCCGCGTGGATGGCCTCGGATCGGACACCGGACACCGTGTCGCGCACCGCTTTGGTGCCTGTCCGCGTGTGCGTAGGGCGCTGTCCATGCGGCCCGCCCAAGGGGCAGACGGCCCTCCGCGCCCTGTCCAGGCCCGGAGGATCTTCTGCCCGCGCGGCCGCTCTCGGCCGCCCGGGGCCGGGCGGGCGGTCGGCCAGGGGGACGCGGTTCGTCCGGATGGCGGGGCGGGGCCCGGGCGACGGGCCGGGGCGCAGCCGGACCCCCGGCGGGAGATGTTCCTGCCGGGGGTCCTGTGGTTGGCGTTCGGTGGTGGGGTTCGGGTCAGCGGAGCTGTTCGGTGCGGCTGGCGACGAGTTCGCCGTCGACGTAGCCCTCGACGCGGGCGGAGTTCGCGGTGGCCGCGTCCGGTACGGTCACGTCGGCCTGTCCGTTGAGCAGGTCGACGGAGGCCTTGGGCCGCTGGTCGATGTAGACGTCCAGGCGGTCGATGTTGGTGGTCTTGACCTTGAGCCGCAGCGCGCCGCCGGTGGTGGCGGCGTCGGTGATGGCCACGGCGTGCGGGGTCATCGCCTTGAGGAGCTCCCCGGCGCGTTCCATCAGGTCGGCGTTGCCCTCCAGGAGGTCGCGCCGGGTGATCCGGTGGAGTTCGTCGGGGGTGACGCCGAGGTCCTCCACCGGGGTGCCGGACTGCGCGCCGACGCGCAGGGTGCGGCGGATGGCGACGCGCATGCTCGCACCGCTGGGCAGCGGCCGGTACGGCGTCGCCGGGTCGTCGGCAGCCAGCTCGGAGAGCAGCTCGTGCGTCCACACGTTGGCGCCGCCGGCGCCGGTGGTGCGGTCGACGCCGAGCACGGTGCCGATCCGGTGATCCTGGAAGCCCGCGGTGAAGATGTCGGTCGCCGAGTAGCAGCGGGCGTTGGTGACCAGGACGACCGGCCCGAAGTAGCGCTGTCCGATGGCGTTGGCGCCGTCCTCGGGGGTGATCGGGAAGGCGCGGGAGAAGGTGGCGCCGACCTCCAGGGCCTGTTCCATGGACGGCACCCAGGCGCCGAGGTCGATGGCCGGGTCGTTCTGGTGGTGGCGGCAGATCCGCAGGTTGAGTGGGGTGCTGATGAACTGGGTGGGCTCGGGGGTGATCCGACGCGGGGTGAGCGTCTGCAGCGTGAACTCGGCGGCGAAGATGTGGCCCCCGCCGTTGTCCCGGACGTCCAGGATCAGGCCGCGCTCCGGCAGGAGGTCTAGGAGGCGGACGAACTCCTCCACGAAGGCGATCGGATCGTCCACGTTGAAGGTGAAGATCCGCAGGTGGCCGAAGGTGCCGGAGGCGGTGGTGACCTCGCGGGCCTTGAAAACCTTGGGCATGGTGGTGGGGATCTCGCCGGCCTGCAGGTCGGGTGCGGGTTCGCCGGCCTCGGCGGCCTTCTGCTGGGCGACCACCCGGGGGGCGAAGAGCAGCACCTTGGCGCGGCCGACCTCGTCCGCCTCCAGGTCGAGGCCCTGGGCGGCCCCGGCGGTGCCGAGCGTGTCGATGCCGACGAGCGGGGGCAGGTTGTCGACGATCTGCCAGTTCTCGCGCAGTTCGCGCGCGGTGCCGTCGGCGTCGAGGTAGGTGACGGTCACCCACTCCTCGAACGGGGGCAGGTGGATGCGCATCGGACGCAGGGTCAGCGACTGGCCGCCGCGACTGCGGCGGGCCTCGGGGTTGCTGCCCGCGAACCGGGCGGCGTGCAGGTCGACGGCGGTGGAGATCGGGATGCCGCTCCAGTGGGTGATCTCGGTGCCGGGCCCGAATCCGGGCGGGGCGAAGCCCTGGGCGACCTGGGTGACGAGGAAGCGCTCGGTGGCCGTGCCGCCGCTCTGCTCGGTGAAGCTCTCGACGAGGAACGGCAGGAAGGCGATCTTGCCGTTGAAGGGGGCGGGAAGCAGGTAGTTGGTGTGCAGGTCGCGGACGGAGTGGAAGATCTCCGACAGCTCCGCGTGGAAGGTCCACTCGGGCGGCATGTCGGCGTCGGTCTGCCGCTCCAGGCGCCGGGCGAGCAGGCGCAGCCGCTGCACCGGGTTCACGGCGTACATGGCGGCCTTCAGCGGCAGGTGCACGTAGTTCTGTTCGAGCAGGACGAGCGCCTGGTCGACGATGCGGCGGCGCCTTTCGAGGGTCAGGGTGCCGGCGGACTGCAGGAACGGCGCCAGCGTGGTGGCGGCGGCCAGGTGGTCGCGGACGGGTGCCGCGGCCTTGGCGATGAAGTCGGGGACGGGCCGGTCCGTGTTCGTGGGCATGGGGCCTCCGGAGGGTGGGACGGAACTCGGGGGCTTGCGCATCGGTTATCGGACGGCCGCGACCGGCGGATGAGGCGACCCGCAGGTCTTCGCCCGATCGGCGGGCGGCACGGGGGCGCACAGCTGACGCACAGTCAGACGGCGGCCGGGGCCGCCGGCCGCCCAGCCGCCCGGTGGGCCGTCGAGCCGGGACTGTCCTGCAGTGGCCCCGGGCCGACGGGGCGCATCAGGGGCGGCGGCCTCCTCGGGCGGGACGGGTGCCGCGCCGGTGCGGTGGCGGCAGCCGCGCCGCCGGCCCGAGGAGATGCCGCCGGTGCCGCGGCGCGAGGGGCGCGCCGCGGCACCGGCCGACGTTCGGGGGCTGCTCTCAGAGCAGGAAGACGACGTCGATCTGTCCGTCGGGCCGGGTGGTGATGGTCGCCTCGCCCGGCCCCTGGGCGGGGTCGATGTTGAGGTAGTTGGCTGCGGCGTCCGCGTCCGGCTGGATGACGTGGCGCCAGGTCTTCGTCGCGGCGGCCTGTCTGGCCATTGCCTTCTTGGTCTCTGCGGCGGTCGCACTGACCTGGGTCATAGGTCACTCCTTCGCGTGATGGGATGAGCTGCCACCCCGACCGGGCGGCAGCTGGAAGCTACCATCAGTAGCGAGCCGACTGCCCGTAGACGCGGCGGTTGTTCGTCTTCGAACGGAATCTCGTTCCCCTGGACCCGGAGCGGCCGGCCGGCGAACTCCGCCCACATCCACACCACCAGGTGGCAATCGAACCGACTGACCACCCGCGAGCCGACCCTCACCAACCCGGCCGGGTCCTACCAAGCCACCCCAAGGCCTCCAGCTGCCCATGCTTGCTCCTCGCTCGACCTGTCCCGGCGAGCCCGCTGATTGTCGACCCGGGCCCCGGCGTCTTCGGCGGCGCACCCTTCCGGACCACGAAATTCCTTATGCGCATGGCCCTTGCGCGTCCTGTCCCGTTCCTCACGGACGACGACACCGAGCACGCGCCCGCGCTGCGCACCGACCTTGCGATCGCCCGGCTGTACCGCCTCGTCGCTGCCGCGAAGCCCCCGAACACGCCTGCTGCGGCGCCGAGCCGACGACCGGCCTGCCGCCGCCCCCCTGGTGCGCGGGCGGCGGACCTCGGGGAGCTGTTCGGGGAGGTGTCGTAGGTTCGCACCGGTGCTCACCGCAGGTCCGGGGGAGTGGGGCATGGGAACGGGTGCGTGGCGGCCGGCCGGGTTTCCGGAGCGGCTGGCGGAGTATCAGGAGGTGCAGGACGAGGTCGCCCGGGTCTACGGGCTGCAGGACGGGGCCGGGCCCGAGGAGCGGGCGGCGCGGCTGCGGTCCGCAGCCCTGATGCGGGGTGACCAGGAGCTTGCCGAGTGGCTGGACGGCCGGGGACACCCGCGGCATCGCACCGGGCTGGACGGGCCCGGTCGAGTTGCGCGGCTTCCGGGCCGGTGGGAGCGAGGTGTGCCTGCAGTCGCGCTACGACCACACCTACCGGTGGTACGCGCTGGAGAACGGTGCCCCGCTCGGCGGACCGTCTCCGGACGAACCGGCGCAGGTGGAGCCGCCGTCCGTCTGGGACTCGCCGTTGGACGTCGGCGAGCCGCTCTACGAGATGGCCGAGGTGACGGTCACCCGGGCGGGCGCGACCTCTGTCCGCGCCCTCTATCCGCTCTCCCACGACGACGAGATCCACGTACTGCCCGGGGAGCGGGTCCTGCTCGCGGGCTTCAGTGGCGCGGCACTGATCGACTTCGGCATGCCGGCCGCGGGAGCGGTCACCCGGCAGGATCCGGCCGCCGCCCTGCCGGAACCGGAGACCGCGTCCAACCTGCTGCCCCGGGACGCCTGGTGGGACAGCGGGCGGCTGACGCGCCTGGTCCTGCCCGACGACCGGGCGGCTGCCGTCGCCGAGCTGTACGGGCGGCCGGAGATCGCGGTGGCCAGGGGTGCCCAGAGGTCTTCCCAGAGCAGGCCCTGGCCCTGGGCGTGGGCGAGGGGGCGCAGGAGGTCGGTGGCTCGCTCGGCGTCGGGGCCCAGGCGCTGGTGGAGGTCGTGGCGCATGGCATCGGCGGCGTGGCGGGGCAGGGAGAAGCGCCCAGGCGAGGTCGCCGGGGGCGGGGATGGTCGGGGTGGCGGCGAGGGTGCCGGCGGTGATGCGGGCGATCAGGAAGGAGCGGCCGGCTGCGCTGGCGACGGCTTCGGCGACCGGCCGCACGGCCTCGGTGTTGCTTCGGTGGGGGAGGCCCGGTTCGGTTGAGGTCGCGCTGGTTGCGTCGGGGTGGGCAGTCATCGCAGCCGGGGCCCGGGTACGGCGGCGGCCGTCCTGTGCCCGTCTTGTCACCGCCCCGGGGGTCCGGGGAGGCCGGGAGGCTGTGTCCTAGTCTGGGTGTCATGTCGAACCCTGACGGGCTGCTCGTCGACATCGCCGCGATGGTCGAGTCGGAGCACAACAATCAGATGTCGTTGACCGTGGTGGTTCCCGGGGCGGTGATCACCGGCCAGCTCGCGCCGGTGGCTCTGTGGTGGGAGCGGGTTGCGGAGGTCCTCCAGTCGTCGGAGCACCTGAAGCCGTTCGCCGCCCTGTTCACCCCGCCCGCCGAAGGCCAGCCGGCCCGGCCGACCCATCTCCACCTGCACCGGGCGAGGATCCTGCAGGGCAAGTTCGGGCTCCCTCACACCGGCGGCATGTACCGCATCGCGATCGAGGACGTCAGCAGTTGGACGGTCGGAGACCTCCGCTACTCCGACACCTGACGATCACTCCGGGCCAAGGCCGCTCTCACGTCCCGGGTCGGGGGTGCCTGCCGCGCTTGCCGTCCCGTCAGGTGCCATGGCGCCCGCCCGTGTGCCGCTCGTGTGCGCGGCGGTGGGCCTCCACGGTGGCTTTGCGCGTGCCCGGAGCGGGGTGTACGTCGGCCGACGTGCGGGCGGGGCCGGGCATGCGCGGAGCAGGGTGCACAGTGTCGTGTGCACCCCGCTCCGGGTTTGGTTGCGAGCCGTCTACCAGCGGTACCACCGGTTGCGGCTCCCGGAGGGGTGGGTGCCGCGGGCGACGAAGCCGATCAGCCAGACCGCCAGGACGGCGACGGCCACCCACCAGAGGATCTTCACTGCGAAGCCGGCGCCGAAGAGGAGCAGGGCCAGCAGCAGGACGAGAAGAAGGGGAACCATTGCTACCTCCACGAGTCGGTGTCGCCGGACCGGTTGCCCTGTCCGGGAACACATATTCGTGGGAATCCTCGGGCCGCCGATGGGCAGGCGGTTCCTCGTCAGGACGACCACGTCGAGGGTGAGGAGAGCGCGATGAGCACGGGCGACAAGATCGAGAACACCGGTGACGAGGTCAACGGCGAGGTCAAGGAGAGCGCGGGCAAGGCGGTCGGCAACGAGCGCCTGGAGGCGGAGGGCAGGGCCGACCAGGTCAAGGGCGACCTGATACAGGCCGGGGAGCACGTCAAGGACGCTTTCAAGCGCTGATTACACATCTCGAGGTGCGGGGTCCGGGCCGAAACGGCCCGGACCCCGCACGTATGTTCCCATCGCATCTTGGCCGCCCGAAGGCCGGAGTTCCGGCCTTCGGGCGGCCTGGCTGCCGCCCTCGGTCTTCAGCCGTCGTCGCGGCCTGCCAACGGAGGCGATGCCTCGTCAGTTCAGCGGCTTTCGGGGCGTCTCGAACCGCGGCCGGCCAGGGAGGTGTGGGTGGTCAGGGGCGGTGGCCGGATTGGGGCCGGCCGAACAGGAGGTCGTAATCGGGTGGCAGTTGGAGCAGGATGCGCCCGGAGAGGTCGGTCGCCGGCGGCGTCGGCCGTTGTGCTGAGGACGGCGTCGATGTCCCCCAGCGCGGTCCGTTCGGTGGCGTCCTCGATCCAGGCGGCGGTGGCGCGGACGAACCGTTCCGGCCCGAGCGGTTCGGCGGCCAGCAGGGGGTTGAGCAGGACCAGGGCAGGGCCCGGACCACGTGGGCCTTTCGTTCGGCGTCTGGGGGTGGTGTGTCGTCTTCACCGCCGGGGGTGCGGGCGGGGAAGACGTGCGGTGGCCAGGTCGTGGCGGAGGGCGTCGAGTCTGGCCAGGCAGGCGTCGATGGTGGCGATGGCGGTGCTGCTCTGTTCCTGTATCCGGCGTTCGATGGCGGCGAGCCGGTCTTCGATGTGCTGCCAGCGGTCTGCGGCGGTGGTGTCAGGTGCGTCGTTGGTCGCTGTCATGGCGGAGGCGGTCGGTGTGGCGGGTGAGGTCGTCGAGGCGGGCGGCGAGGTCGGGGTGGGCGGTGGCGAGGTGGGGGCGCATGCCGGCGAGTGGCGCTATCAGGTCGGCCGGGTCGAGGGCGCCGAGGGCGGTGGTGAGCGCGGTCAGCGCGGGGCGGGCCCGGGGCGTGAGACCGGACGCGGCGGTGATCTGGGCGGCGAGGACGCGTAGGTCGGCGGCGTTGTGGCGGGCCCAGGCGGTGACGGCGCGCTCCGCGGCCCGGTGGTCGCGCACCGCCTTGACGCGCTCCGCCCCGGTCGCGGCGTCCTCGGGTCTGCTGCCGGCGGGTCTGAGGCGGAGGTAGCGGTTCTCGGCGGCTTGGCGGCTGGCGACGCCCATGGGCTGGGCGAGGTCGGCCCAGGTGGCGCCGCCGGCGCGGGCGGCATCGACGAGGCCGGCTTCCCAGCCGGCGAGTTCGGTGCGCAGTTCGCGCAGCAGCACCAGTGCGGCCAGGGCGGGCTGCGGTCCCTCGTCCGGTGCGCCGGGGCCGGAGCCTGCGGTTGGACCGGGGTTCTGGGCGGTGCGGACGGCGTCGTCGATGGCGGCGAGCGCGGCGGTGGCGGCGAGGAAGGACGCCGGTCCCGTCGGTTGGCCGCCGCCGGTGGCGGGCGGGTCGGGCCGTTGACCCATAGGTGTCACTCCTTCGGCGACTCAGGGGTTTGTCATCGGATGGATGACATGTTAGAACGGTTTCAGGTGAAGCGCACTGGCTCCCATTGATCTGTGGAGGTGTTTCGCGATGCTGATGCGCACTGACCCGTTCCGCGAGCTGGACCGTCTGACCCAGCAGTTCCTGGGCACGACCGGTACGTGGTCGCGGCCGGCCCCGATGCCGCTGGACGCCTGCCGTGTGGGCGACGAGTACGTGATCTGTTTCGACTTGCCGGGGGTGGACCCGGAGGCGATCGACATCGACGTCGAGCGGAACATGCTGACCGCCAAGGCCGAGCGCCGCCCTCGCCACGAGGGCGAGGATGTGAAGTGGGAGCTGTCCGAGCGTCCGCTCGGCGTGTTCTCCCGCCAGGTCATGCTGTCCGACACCCTCGACCCCGCCGGGATCAGCGCCGACTACGACGCCGGCGTGCTGACGCTGAGGATCCCGGTCGCGGAGAAGGCCAAGCCCCGCAAGATCGCCATCAGCCACAGCGGCGACCGCAAGCAGATCCGGGCCTGACCCCCTTCTCCCATGAACCGTTCCGCGCCGCCCCTGATCTCTCCCCCCTCGAAGGGGCGGCCGGAACACACCGCCCGGCGGTAGCCCTCCCCGGGCCGCCCCGACCGCGGACACGGGGCAACGCCATGAACGGCCAGGGCAACGAACCCTTCGTGGTGCGCGCGCGGCGAGATCGACATTCACACCGCGCCCTCGCTGCGCTGTGCCCTGTCCGCCGCGCTCGAGTCGCACCGGGCGGTGGTGCTGGATCTGTTGGAAGTGACGTTCATGGACTGCGCGGGCCTGGGCGCCCTGGTCCGGGCCCGCAACCAGGCCGACCGGTGCGGTGCCCGCCTGGTCCTGGGCGGGGCCGGGCGCTGCGTGGTCCGGCTGCTCAGGCTCACCGGTCTGCACCCGCGTCTGGCCGTCGAGCCCTGACCGGGCACCGTTCGCACCGGCCCCTTGGGATGGAGGGAGAACCGCGGTGACTCTTCGATGGGAGGCGTTCCTGGAGGAGGTCCGGGAACGCGGTGAGTACGCCACCCCGCAGGAGGCCGAGCGGGCCGCCCGGGTCGTCCTGGCCCTGCTGGGTGCCCACCTGGTCGGCGACGTGCGCGCCGAACTGGCCGCCCGCCTGCCGGAGACCATGGCCCTGGTCCTGCTCAACCCCTTGCACGCCGCCGAACCGCTCAGCCACGAGCGCTTCGTGCGCGCGACCGCGGCCTGGATCGAGGGCGCCACCGAAACCACGGCCCTGTGGGACATCGGCGCCGTCCTGTCCACGGTGGCCGACGCCGCCGGCGACGACCTCACCGAGCGTGTCCTGCTCCAGCTGCCGCCCGGCTACGACCTCCTGTTCGGCCGGCCCCAGCCCGGCCACCGCCCCTGAACCCGTCCGCGCCGCCGCAACCGCCCGGCCGGCCCAGCTCCGGAAGGCCACCGCCATGCCCCGGTACCGCCTCCTTCTCCAGCAGGTCCGCACCCTCGGCCGCTACACCTGTGACGAGGAGGCCGAACGTGTCCTGCACGCTGTTCTGGCCGTCCTCGGCAGCCAGCTCACCGGTGAGGACCGCTGCGACCTCGCCGCGGCCCTGCCGGAGCTGGCCCGCGCGGTCTTCGCCTCGCAGATCCCGCTGCCCGAGCCAGTCGCCGCCCCGGCCTTCGTCGAAGCCGTCGCCCACACCCTGAACACCAGCCTCAGCGGCGCCCGCTGGGACACCTCCTCCGTCCTGGCCGCCCTCGCCGACCTGGCCGGTGACCGGCTGACCGACCGGCTTCTCGCGGACCTGCCCCGCGGCTACGCCCTCCTGTTCGGCCGCGCCGACCTCATCACCGCGGCGTGACCCGGGACCGGGTGCGGGCCGTCACCGGCACCGTGCCGGATCTCACCCACCGGGCGGGCATCCGCCCCGTCGCCGCGGCCGGCCAGGACGAGCGCGCATGCGCAGCGGCCACGACGTCAGGCGCAGGATCGACCTGAACGCCTGGCCGCGCAGGTCGCGGGCCCGGTCGGCAAGGGTCAGCTCAGCCCGCGGTTGCCGGATGGGCGGGCGGGGTCGAGGGCGTCGCGCAGGGCGTACAGGTCGGCGGTGGTGGCGAGTTCGGCGAAGCGGGCCAGCAGCCGACGGACGGTGCGGTCGTCACCGTCGCCCACGGCCTCGGTGATCGCCTCGATCAGGGCCGCCTGTCCGTCCCGGGCCGTCTCCGGTGCCACGGGCGCCGGGTGTCCCACTGCCGTCTCCCTGCGCGGTGTCGCTCGTTTCTTCGGGCGCGCGGCCGCTCGGGGGTTGCCGCCGCCGCGCAGCGGGAGACCACCTCACGCACGGGCACGGCAAAATCTATGCGCGCCGGAGTAGACATTGCTCGTGGGCGGGTCTAACGTTTCTCTCGTAGACAGCAGTCGGCGATACCGGCCAGACACGAACTGGCCGGGGTTGTTGGACAGAAGTTCGCAGTTCGGTCCGGCAGTGGAGTTCCGAAGCCAGGCAGGTGCAGGACGGCGACGGGGCTGGCTGCCGGACCGGGCGGCCCGCAGGTATCAGGGGCCGCCACCAGCGGTACCCGTAGTACGCAGTTCAGTGAGTGCAGTACCAGCAGTTGCAAGACAGGTAGGACCTCGGCAAAGGCGCCCAGACTGCGGGCGCGCGTGTCGAGGGGTCCGGGCAGTGCGGTTCCAGGCCACCGCAGACGCGGGACGGCCGGCGGGGCTGGGTTGCCGGACCGGGTGGGCCGTCACGGTCACCGACAGCAGGTGCAGTACCAGCAGTGCGAAAAGTGACAGGTCAGTACAGAGGATGAATGGAGGGTGCAAGCACCATCAGGATCGCCCGGCCCGTGAGGTAGCAGTTTTTCGTCCGGGCGGACACCGCAGACCTCCCTCAAGGACACGAAGGACGGTGGTTTCCGGTCACGCATACGCGATCCCCGCACACCCCTCCCCTGGGGCAGTGCGGAAGTAACAGGACCGGCCAAGGCCGGTAGATGGTGTTGTTCCCCTTCGGGGCCCCGGAGCCGACACGGCGCCGGGGCCCCTCGACGCGTTCTCCCCGAGAACCAGAGAGGTGCAGTGACTACAACGGCCAGCCCCGACACACCCGACAAACTCGACGACGACGACTACCCCGCCTACACCATGGGCCGCGCCGCCGAGATGACCGGCACCACCCCCGGCTTCCTGCGAGCACTCGGCGAACACCGCCTCATCACCCCACTGCGCTCCGACGGCGGCCACCGCCGCTACTCCCGCTACCAACTACGCATCGCCATGCGCGCCCGCGACCTCGTCGACCAGGGCACCCCCATCGAAGCCGCCTGCCGCATCGTCATCCTCGAAGACCAACTCGAAGAAGCCCTACGCCTCAACGAACAACTCCGCCGCTCCCAGCACGACCAGGAGCCCACCACGGACAGCTGACCGGACCGGCAACCTCCCCTGCAGCCGCGGGCGGAGCCTATGGACAGATTCCTGCAGGCTCCGTCGCGCGCTCCGTGTCCGCTCCGTCAACGCGGTGCCCTGGACGAAACCGCCCGGCCAGAGCAGGCTCATCACCAGGAGGGGCTGCCCATGTCTGCCGGACACGGCGTGCGAGCCGAGAACACCGTCCCCACCGGATTGCCACTGCGGATCACGACCACGAGAACCGGCGGGAGCGCCCAGCTCCTCCACCTCGCAGGCGAGGTCGACCAGGACCAGCGCCGGGCGCTGGAGCACGCGCGCGGTGGCCGATCGCCCCACGCGGCTGGTCGTCCACATGGCGGCCCCGGCGTTCTGCGATTCCACCACCGTGAACGCGTTGCTCGGGATCCGAGGCGCCGCCGAGGCGGCCGGGGTGGAGCTGACTCTGGCCGCGCTGCCGGCACAGGCCAGGCGCCTGCTGAAGATAACCGGCGTCAACGAGGTCCTCGCCCTGTTCGGAAGCGTCCGTGCCGCCCCGTGGCCGGCGCGGGCGGGTGAGCCGGCCATGGACAGGCCCTCACGCTACGCGGTGACCATGCCCGGGCCGCCTGGCCGGCACGGCCCGCCCGAGGTCGTCATCGTCCACGCCACCGGCGAGGTGACGGCCGACGGCACACCGATCTACCAGGACGAGGCCGGCGCCCTCCGGGTCGCGATCACCGGCGACGTGGCCCGCCCGGTGTCCACCGCGACGGGCCGCGGGCCAGCACACCTGCCTGCACGCCGTACCACTGCCCTGAGCCGGGCCGTGACCTGCGCGACCGCCCTGTGCCCCAGGCACGAGGGCCGACATCTTTTGCCGCGCTCTCTTCGAGGTTCGCTTCGGGACGATCCACTTCTGGACCGCGGGGGCGGTCCACGCGAGGGTTCGGCAGCCGGCGGGAGCGCTGGTTCAGGAGGCGTTGGAGCGCCAGGCATCGCGGGCAGCTCTGGATGCGGACACGGCCTGACGGGCACTGCGGGAGAGCACCTGCTCATCGAGGGCATCAGGCCGTCGGCTGGGAGCGCCGGGGACGCTTACGACTGTCAGTCTTTTCGCACCGGATCCCGAAAGGATCGGGTAGCCCCGGCTGAGGCGGTCTGACTCTTGCTTATGACTGACCCCATGAGTGTCCTGGCGTTGATCTGTCGACCGCCCGGCCGGGCACGCAGCAAGCGCTGCCGCCGGACGGACGTGACCTGATAGCGCCTCTGTGTGTCAAGCGGCTGCGGCGAGTTGGGTCCGATGGTCGCGTTTCATGATCCGGTAGAGGACGTTGGACAGGAGCCGCTTGACGGCCCGCCGCGCCTCGGACGGGGTCTTTCCCTCGGCGATCTTGCGCTGGTAGTACTCCTGGCCGCGGCCGCCGTCGCGGATCTGGCAGATCGCGATCGTGTGCAGGACCGAGTTCAGCGCCCGGTTGCCGCCGGTGTTGAGCCGGTGGCGGACGTTGTTGCCGCTGGAGGCGTCCAGCGGTGCGCTGCCGGTGTAGCTGGCGAAGTGGTGTTCGGAGGGGAACCGAGTGACGTCGCCGACGTGCCCGAGGACCTTGGCGGCCAGCACTGTGCCCAGGCCCGGCAGGCTGGTGAGCGTGGTGCGGGTGGCGGCCAGCGCCTCGCGCATCTGGACCTCGTTGTCCTTGACGAGGCGGTCCAGGCGTCGCAGGTCGGCCAGCAGGTCACGGGCTATGTCCCGGCGGAAGTTGTCGGTGGCGGTGACGGGGCGGATGCCCTTCATCGCGGCGGCGGCCTTGTCTGCGGTCAGGCCGGTGGCGACGCCGCCGGGCAGCAGGTCGCGCAAAACTGCGTGCAGCCGGTTCAGGACGCGAGTGCGTTCGTGGACCAGGTCGTCGCGGCGCTCGGTCAGCAGCCGCAGGATCGTGGTCTGATCCTCGGCGGTGACCTGCCGCAGGTCGGGGCGGAACAGGGCGACCTGGGCAACGTGGCGGGCGTCGGCCTCGTCGGTGTTGCGGTTGCCGCCGGTGGACAGCATCCGCGCCCGCGCCGAGAGCGTGGCCGGCACGTCGACCACGTCCTCGCCGGCCGCCGCCAGCTGCTGGGCGAGCGATCGGCCCAGTCCGCCGGCGCCCTCGACGGCGAAGCGGCGCTCGGGCCACTGCTCGCACCAGGCCATGAGCTGGCGGAACGTGCCGGCGTTGACGACTAACCGGCGCCTGGTCAGCTGGTGGCCCGAGGCGTCGACGGCGACGGCGGTGTGGGAGGACTTGTGCGGGTCGATACCGATCAGGATCACGGGCAGCCGGCCTTGCGCTCGATGAGGCGGGAGGTGGACCGCGGTGGGCATCCTGACTTGAAGTGGTGTCACGTCCATGCCTCTGTCGAGCCACACCGCGCGGGTGTCGGCCAGCGGCGGCACGCTATGAGAGAGCCAGCCCGTGGGCGGCGAGGAGCACTGCGGGCCCGTGCCGACCGACACCCTGGACGCTACGGCTGCAGACCGCGCGTCTGGGTCCGATTCAACAAGTCAGGAGCCTGGAGCCGACTCGCCAAAGCGTCCCCGGGACAGTCCTGTCCGTCCGACCGGCGACAGCGTGAACCCCACGTTAGCGACCGGAAGGACCAACCGTGCACCACAGCGAGCAGCCCAGGTCCGGGCATGTCGTGATCGGTGTCGACACGCACAAGCACGTGCACGTCGCGGCGGTGATGGACACGATCGGCGGGATCCTGGCCACCTTGACCGTCCCCACCGACACCGGTGGCTTCCAGCAACTGGCCGACTGGGCCGCCTCGTTCGGCACCGTGTTGGCATTCGGGATAGAGGGCACCGGCTCCTACGGCGCCACGCTGACCTCGTTCCTGCGCAGGGCCGGCCACAAGGTGGTCGAGGCCGGACGCCCGGACCGGCGGCTGCGGCGCATGAACGGCAAGTCCGACACCCTGGACGCAGAGAACGCCGCCCGTGCGGTGCTGGCCGGCTTCGCGACGGCCACGGCCGCGATCAGGACCCGCTGGGGCCTCACGGTCGACCAGGCCGAGGCCGACACCGCCGACTGCCCCAACGAGCCGCTCACCGTCATCCGCGCCCGCTGACCCTCACCGGACGGCGCCACCCGGCGATGCGGACCGTCTCCGGCCGGGTGCGGGCTGTTCCAGCGGCCGGAGCAGAGCCTCCCCGTCGGCGAACCGGCCTGCAGTGCCACAAGCCGATCGGGCGTGCCCGGTCTCTGGAAGGATCGTGTCCTGACCTCTGAACTGTCAGAAGAAGGCCGGAGCCGGCTCCCACTGACCGCCGCCGTGCTCCATGGTTTGTCCGGACAGGGGCTGCGTAGAAGCCGGGTGTTCCGCTCGGAGGCGCCTGTTGGATGCGGGCCCGAGGAGGGCGGCAGCGTGGGCTGCGGCCGGACACCGGGCCGTGTCATGGTGGAGAGGACGTGATCGCCGTGACGCAGAACCGCGCCGACCGCTGGATGCTCACGTTCCCCGGGCCCGCCGGGTGCCACGGGGAGCAGGACACTGTCGTGGTGGAGCGGCAGGCCGGATTCGGGCCGCACGGGCATCCGGTTTACGCGGATGCCGATTTCACTGTCCGGGTCGAGATCGAGGACGGCGGTCTGGTCCATGTCCTGGACTGCGTTGGCCGACCTGTGCCGGACAACCCCGTCCACGCCCAGCCCCTCTATCGGCCACCGACCTCTCCGCAGCCCCCGCGCAGCCCGCGGACCGTGCCGAAGCCGACGATCAGCCCATAGTGCAGGTCATGCCGTCCGTACCGGGCGCCGCAGAGAAAGCCGTCCGTTCGACAGGTCCGAGCAGGTCGTCAGAGTTCGCGACAGCCATCGAAGTCCGGTCCTGGCGTGTTCCGGAAGGCGGACCCGGACCAGGTTCCGCGCCGGTGTGCGGTCCTGCACCGGGCCCTGGTTCGTCGGTCCCGGTTCAGACAGGGGTGGAGCGCCAGGCATCGCGGGCAGCGCTGGAGGCGGACGCGGCCTGGCGGGCGGTGCGGGCGGCCATCTCTGCCGGGTGGGTTTCCCAGGCGGTGACCATCCGACGTCCGGCAGTGGCCAGGGCGGTGGCGACCAGGGCCACTCCTGCGACGCCCACGAAGGCCCCGGCACCGGCCATGGCAGCGCCTACGGTGAGGAGACGGACGTTCGGCCTGAACTGCTTGGCATGGAAGTGGTTGTTCGGCATGCCTCCACGATGCGCGGCGCGGCCTTCCGCCGCACCCGCGGGCCGTCCGGCGTGTGCCGCCGCGGTGCCGGCCACGCGCCGACCAGGCGCGCCTTGGTGGGGCGGTTCGATGTCTGTCGACCGTCGCGCGTGTCGGGTTCGGTGCCCGGCGCCAGGAGTACAGCAGTGCTGCATCTTCGGCGACAGGTTGAAGCCGCGGGCGCTTCCCTGACGAAGAGCGCAAGGCCCCGACTGGGACCGGTTGCGGAATTTGGGGCTACCGCACGGTGCGGTGACCGGTCTTGCGCAGGCGTGCGCCTCCGAGGGCGAGGGCGGTGACGAGGACGATGATGCCGATGAAGAGGAGGTAGAGGAGGTCGTGAGCGGTCACGCCGATGAGGCCGAGCACGACGGGCCACGGGGTGAGGCCGCGGGCGGCCGGGCGATCTGCTGGTTGCGGGTGGCGAGGTCGGCGCGTGGGCGAGACCGCCATTGGCGTGCCAGGTGGCCGCCTGGTCGATTGCAGGCCGCCGTACGAAGGCGAGGGCCGTGTGGCGGTCAGCCAGGGCGGTGAGGCCGATGGCCGGTCAGCTGTCCGGCTTCCCGCTGCCGCCGGTGCGGGCGAGCATCGCGGCCAGCAGCCGCACCGCCCGCTCGGCGTCGGCAAGTTGGTCCGTGGTAGGGAGGACGGCGCCGAAGGCGCGGCCGTCGGGCGCGGGCAGGGCACGCCAGTGAAGAACCGGGGCGAGCTCGCTCGCACACTGCGCGAGGAACCATGCCAGGTGGCCGTGGATGCGCGCGACAGCCAGAGCGAGGCCGGCGAGCGCCTCCCGCAGCCCGGCAAGACGCTCGATCCGCGGCAGCGACTCCTGCACGTCCGCCGGGCCGACAGCACCATCGAGCGCGACGGCAGTCTGCCGGGTCAGCAGCAGATCCGCAGCTGTCGGCTCCCACCCGCCGTCCTCCAACTGCAGCTGCGCCTCCAGGACCGCCTGCTCGATGGCCGTGAACATGCCCATGCGGGGCAGCCTAGCGGCCCGCGACCGGCTCCGTGGGCCCGGAGTCTTCCCGGAACGGCCGTCGGCGGACCGCCGCCGGAAGGAGACGCGCGCCAATGGGCACACGCACTCGTCCGAAGCCCGGGCGGCGGCGTGTCTGACGCTGTGTCGGTTTCGTGGTGCCTAGCTGGGGCGGTGGGGCAGACGGAAGCCGTCCGGCGGTGACCGGATCCACCGCCCGCTCCGTGTGCTGACCGTAGGGTCGGGGTCGGGGTCAGTAGTAGTGGCGGCGGCCGCCGACGGCGTGGCCGAGGAGGCCGGCGACCCACAGGACGAGGCCGATGACGGCCAAAACGATGCCGATGGTCCACAGGATCGATATCCCGGTGACGAAGCCGATGACGAGCAGGACGACGCCGAGGATGATCACGGGAACTCCCGAGTGTGGTGCGCGGTGAGTGGTGCGCAGGAGCGGCCCGGTGAGGGGTTGCCGGCATCCTGATTCGCCGGGCTTGCCTGCAGGTGGGCGTATGCCGCAGGGTGCTTGGGCCAAACCACTCCACGGGCCCCGGGCGAGCGTTGAGGTGCCGGCGCAGAACGGGTCGGCGAGGTGGCGATGTGCACGCTCGCGGGCGGCCTTCTCCGGGCACCGAGCCCCAGGTTCGTGCCGTGAACATCGGGGGTTCTCGGCGGGCTCGGCGGGCGGGCCGAACGGGTGGAAACCGGCCGGGGCACGCATGCGGCTGGCGGGCGGGAGAAGACGGTGACCCGCCTGGGGGCATGCGCGGCCGCCGAGAACCGCCGCGCCCCACCACCGCCGAACCGTCGGAGACCTGTAACGAAGGACGCAGGCCAGTGAACCGACCCCACCCGCTGCACCACCGTCGCGCCCGACTCGCCCATCTGGTACGGCGGCTGCTCGCCGCTGACCTGCACGGCGCCATGGATCGCGCGCGCCAAGACCTCGTAGGGGATGCGCCTGCCGGGGCTACGACGGCGGCCCGGTCGCGTTCCGCACCAAGAGCACTCGGTCGGCTGCAGGCCCGAGCGCTCGAGACCCCATTTCTCGCGATTCCTTGCGGCGGTCGTGGTTGAGGATGGGCCGGGTGGACAGGCGCCGGGTGAACGCGGAAGCACGAGGAGGAGCGGGTCGTGAACGTTTCCAAGATCGTCTACCGGCCGGTGGGCATGGTGGTGGGCGCCCTCGGCGGTGTGCTGGCGGGAGCCGTGTTCAAGCGCGTGTGGAAGGTGGCCGGGCACGAGGGTGCCCCGAACGCGACGGACGAGGACCGCACCTGGCGCGAGGTGCTCCTTGCGGCGGCGCTGCAAGGCGCGGTGTTTGCGCTGGTGAAAGCGGCGCTCGACCGGGCGGGTGCAGTGGCGGTGGGCAAGGCCACGGGGCACTGGCCGACCAGCGACGACCGCTGACCGGCGCACCGGCGCGGTGCAGGCCCTGCCACCTTCGCAGTCAGGTGTTCGCTCGCCGCGCCCAGTACCGCCGTCTGCGCCGCGGTGCCGGCCAGGTCCTCCAGCGCGAGGCGCAGCACGGCCCGTGTCCGGGCGGTCAGCGACCAGCCACCCTCTTCGTCGTAGTCGTCGTGGTCCTCCCAGCCGTCCACGTTGTCCGGGCCGGGCGAGCGGAAGAGCCGACGGGGTCGGCGCCGCCATCCAGCTGCGGCTGCTCGGCCGGCACGGCGGCACCGGCCGGGGCCTGTCCGACCTGACGCGTGCGAGTGGGACGGCATGCGCTAGGGGTAGGCGGCCAGCCGTGGCGAGCCCTGGGTGCGCGAGCAACTCGTCGACCTTGCGTGGCGCGGGGTGGCCACCTACGTGCGGGCGCTGGACTTCGGGATGGACGCGGTCGCAGACCAGCGGCGCGCCGAGGCGGGGATCCGGGGGCTGGAGGCCGCTCGTGGCCACGTCCGAGCGTGGGCATCGGTGGCCGGTGGGCGTCCGGGAGATGCTCGCCGCCGGTGTCGACCTGTACGACCCGGAGGGCAAGGAGAACTTTCGTCGGTTGGTCGGGCGGGGCTGGCATTCAGCCTCGGCGCAGGGACTGGGCATGCGCGGGTGTGTCCGGCTCCGGCGGCGATGAGCGCCAGGATGTGGACGAGGCCGTTGTCCTCGATTTCCACCCGGACGGTGTGTCCGAGAACCCGACGCGATAGAGACCCGGGAGGCCGCCACCCGTAGGTGGCGGCCTCCCAGGGCTTCTCAGTGCCCCGGCAGCGTACCGCCGCTGGTCTCCGGGACGCCGGTCTGGCCCGGGCGTGGTCATGCCGGCAGCGTCGGCCGGTGCTCAGTGGTGTGGCCGTGCGAATCGGCCTGCGCCGGCCGTGGGGATGCGCAGGGCGAGGAGGGCGATGTCGTCGGTGGCGTCGGGGGCGAGGCCGGTGAGGAGTTCGTCGCAAAGGGTGTCGGGGGCCTCGCGGGAGAGGGCGGCGGCGTGCTGGCGCAGCCGGGCCAGGCCGCGGTCGAGGTTCTCGCCGCGGCGTTCGATGAGGCCGTCGGTGTAGAGCAGGACGGTGGACAGCGGCGGCAGCGGATCAGTGGCGCTGGGGCGTGGCAGGGCGGTGTCGACGCCGAGGAGGACGCCGGCGCTGCCTTCGAGGAAGCGGGTGTCGCCGTCGCGGGTGACCAGCAGCGGCGGCGGGTGGCCGGCGCTGGCGTGGTCGAGTTGCCACGGCCCGCCCTCGGGCCCTTGGACGACGGCATAGACGCAGGACGCGGTCGTGCCGGGGTAGAGGGCGTGTTGGGCGAGGTCGAGGCGGTGGAGGATCCGGCCGGGCGGTTCCTGGCGGTCGCAGGCGATGCCGCGGAGCATGTTGCGTAGCTGGCTCATGGTGACAGCCGCATGCAGGTCGTGGCCGGTGACGTCGCCGATGATCAGTGCGGTCCGCCCGGCAGGGAGGACGAAGGCGTCGTACCAGTCGCCGCCGACCTCGGCGGTGCCGTGCGCGGGCGCGTACCGTGCGGCCAGGGTGAGGTGGTTCGGCTGGGGGACGGCGGGAAGCAGGGAGCGCTGGAGGCGTTCGGCGATGTGCTCGGTCTCCCGGTGCAGCCGGGCGTTGTCGATCGCGAGGGCGATGCGATGGGCGATGTCCTCGACCAGCGGCAGGTCTGAATCCGTGAGCGGGGGCCGGTTGCCGGTGCGGGCGACGGTCACCGCGCCGAGGACCTCCCGGCGGGAGCGCAGCGGTGCGATCACCGCGCACGCGGCCTCCTGCTGTGCCAGGGCGCGGTCCTCGGCGGCGTCCCACGGATCGTGCCGGAGCACGGGGCGCAGATCGGCCTCGGTGAGCAGCAGCGGGCCGGCGCCGCGCAGCACCCGGGCGAGCGGGCCGGTCGCGGCCTCCGGCGGCCGCGTCGCGGTTACCGACCGCCCGTCGTCCCGCGGCGGGGTGCCGCGGCGGGAGGCGGTGATCCGTTCCAGGCGCCCGTCGTCGGCGAGCAGGTCGATCGCGCACCAGTCGCCCAGGCGCTGCGCGAGAATCCGGCAGGCCCGCTCCAGCCCGGCCCGCGCGTCCAGGGTGCCGGCCAGCGCCGAGCTGATGTGCGCCAGCGCGGTCAGCCGGTCGAGCGCCTGCTGCAGCGCCTCGTCCACGTCGTATTCATCCACATATGTACCCTGCCCCACAGCGGTCGCAAGGACCCGGACCGCCGTCGCAACAGGACGCTGCGCCGCTGTAGCGGCGGATCCGCTGGTAGGCGAGCAGTTCGCCCTTCTCCTCGAGCGGACGTGCGCGGCTGCCCCGTCGTTTCGGGTTGGGGCGGATGGGGAGACGGTGGACGGTCGCCTGCCCCCGATGACGCGCCCGAGTCGCGTTCGGTCCCCGTCGTCGGGAGTGACGGGACATCATGACGTCCCGCGTGCCGAGGTGGATCAGGCCCTCCGGCCGCGTCGCGTGTGTCCGGCGCTCGCCGGGAACGTGGTGGCGGGCCCGGAGCAAATGCTCCCGTCGCGGGTGCGGGCCCTCGCACCGCGTGTGTGCCCCTGGACGCGGTGCCCGATCGGGAAGGGGCACGGGCCGAAGGGATGACTTCATGAACACCACCACCAAGGTCGCTCTGGGCGCCGCCGTCGCCGGCGGATACGTGCTCGGACGGGCGAAGAAGGGGCGGCTCGCCTTCGCGGTGGCGACTTACATCGCCGGACGGCGGGTCGGGCTCGACCCGCGGCAGCTCGCCACCGAAGGGCTCAAGAAACTGGGTGAGGTTCCGCAGGTCGCGGAGCTGAGCGAGCAGGTCAAGGGGGAGTTCCTGGAGACGGGCAAGAAGGCGTTGGTCGCTGCGGCCAACCGACGCGTCGGCGAGTTCGCCGAATCCCTGCACGAGCGCACGCTCAACATCGGCAAGCCGAAGGAGAAGGACGAGGAGCCGGAGGATGAGGAAGAGCCGGAGGAGCCGGAGGACGAGGAAGAGCCCGAGGAACCGGAGGAGCCGGAGGAGCCGGAGGGCGAGGAAGAGCCCGAGGAGCCGGAGGAGCCGGAGGAGCCGGAGGACGAGGAGGAACCGTCGCGGAGGCGGACTGCGCGGAGGCGGGCGGCCACGAGCGGCGCGGGGCGTGCCTCGCGGTCGGCGCGCAGGGCCGAGGCCGAGCCCTCGCCCGAACGCAAGCCTGCGAAGAAGGCCCGGGCCAGGAAGGCGCCGGCGAAGAGCGCCTCCGCCGCCGAAGGTTCGACGGGTCGCGCGGCGCCGGCCAAGAAGACTGCGGCAAAGAAGGCGGCCCCGGCTGCCAAGAAGGCGCCGGCGAAGACCGCTCCCGCCGCCAAGCGTTCGGCGAGCCGTACCGGGTCGGCGAAGGCCCCGGCGAAGAAGACTGCGGGCCCGAAGGCGGACGCCCCGGCCAGGAAGAGTGCGGCGAAGAAGACCGCGTCCGGCACGTCCTCCACGCGCTCCACCCGTAGGAGGTAGGCCATGGCCACGACGGACCGTGAGGCGCCCGAGAAGTCGGGTTTCGACAAGCTGCGTGAGGAGGCCGTCCACTATCTCGGGGCCCAGGTGGAGCACCTGGTCGAGAAGGCGGGCGACAAGGTCTCCGATCTTACGGGTCAGCTCGGGGACGTTGCCGAGAACGGGGGTGTGCTGCCGAAGGTGGGCGCCCGTGTCCTGCAGGGCGAGTCGCCGATCAAGGCCTTTCTCGGTGAGAAGGCGAAGAGCATCAAGGAGAACTTCGTCGACAAGGTCATGGGGGCGTTCGGCGGGGGCGGCAAGCCCGGGCGGAAGTCCGGCAAGAAGCCGATGAACATGATCGAGACCCTCGACGTCGGCGTGCCCGTGCGCACCGGCGCGAGGGAGAGCGCGCACAGGGCGGGGAACGCCCTGGACACGGCTCGCAGGTCCGGGTCGGCGAGGAGGTCGGGTGCGTAGCGGGCGGGCGGGGTGACGTCGGCGGTGAAGAGCCAGCCGATGTGGGCGTGGAGCAGGCCGCGGAGTTCGCCGGTGAGGCTGGTGCCGAACCGGAACGGGGAGTGCGGGTCGCCGGGGCGGTCGGTGTAGGCGTCGGTGTAGGCGTGGTGGCGGCGGTGGGTGGCGACCCAGGTGATCACGTCGCCCTGGAAGCTCATCGACCCGGCGATCGCCATCGCGATCTTCAGCGGCCGGTTCGGGGTGAAGCTCCCATGGGTGAGGCCGCGGTGGAAGCCGAGTGTCACGCCGAGGCGGGTGAGGCAGTAGAACGCGGCGGCGAGGATCAGGTCGGTGGGGCCGACGAGGCTGCCCCACAGCCATCCGACGGCGATCACCAGCGCGATGAACGGGAACGCCACCACGGCGGCGGTGGCGGCCGGTTGCACCGGGGGACGCGGTGCCGGTCGGCGGGGTCGACACGAGGGAACGGCGAGACCCCGTCGTACGGCGCGGGGACGCCCCGGCCGTGGGCCGTACCAGTGCCAGTCTCCGGGGGTGACGCCGTGCGGCGATCCGTGAGGGCCATCCCGACTCCTTCGCCTGCGATGCGGCGCAGCCGGGGTCTGGGGCGGCAGATCCGACCCGACCGACTCTCGGGCCCAGGGGGCCATGCGGTCGTGGTCTCATACGACATTACCCACATTCAGGCGTCGCACACAGACCTCACTCGGGGGAGGTACGGCAGCGCCCCCGGAGACAGAGTTCCGGGGGCGGTACTGAGGTTGGCTTTCAGCTCGCTGCCGGGAATCGCTCCCAGACGCGGTGGGTGCCGAGCAGGTCCACGAGGGCGGGGATGGCTTCGGTGTTCTCCGTGGCGGTGATGACGCCGGGTGCCCGCGGGTCGACTCCCGCTGCCGTCCACAGGGCGCGGGCGTCTGCGAGTCCGGCGATCGGCTTGGCGTGCCGCCAGGCCTCGTTGACGAGCAGGACGGCGCGGGAGTCCAGCGTGGACTGCCCGCCCGCAACGGCGCCGGACTTGGCGTCCCGGGCCCCGCGGTCGTCCGCTCCTGGTGCGGGCACGCCGGCCACCAGGAGCGCATCGAACTCGACGGACCGCGCGGCGGCATAGGTCCGCTGGACGGTGAGGTCCTCGGCCAGGGGAGCCCCAGTGGGCGCGATGATCAACGGCATCAGCCCCGCGTCGAGGGCGGCCTCCCGGAGTCGGCGGACCAGGGCGACATCATCGGCGGCGCCGGTGATGATGCCGATGACTCGGCCCGTCGTGGGCCAGGTGCGGCCGAGCTGTGAGAGGGCGGGGCTGGGCTCGGGGTCGGCGAGGTGCTCGGGGCGCTGCGGAGCGGGCAGACCCAGGCCCTGGGCCACCTGGGCGCACAGCTGGGGGTCGATGTTCGCGAGGACCTGCAGGGTGCGCTCCTTGATGGCCTGTTCGTAGACCTTGGCGAGTTCGAAGGTGTAGGCGGCGATGATGTGCTCGCGCTCGACCGGACTCATGCTCAGCCAGAACAGGCGCGCCTGGCTGAAGTGGTCGGCGAACGAGGCGGGGGCCTCGCGGACCTTCGAGGCGGCCGCGATCGGGGTGGGGTGTTCGATGAAGGCGCGCTCGCCCGCGCCGGCGAAGAACGGGCAGCCGCCGTCGAGGGAGTTCGGCTTGTACGGGGCGACACCGCTGTGCACGGCGTCCTGGTGGAAGCCGTCGCGCAGCATGTCGTTGACCGGGGCGTGGGTGCGGTTGATCGGGATCTGGGCGAAGTTGGGGCCGCCCAGGCGGCTGATCTGCGTGTCGAGGTAGGAGAACAGGCGGCCGGCGAGAAGTGGGTCGTCGGTGACGTCGATCCCCGGTACCAGGTGCCCGGGGTGGAAGGCGACCTGCTCGGTCTCGGCGAAGAAGTTCGTCGGATTCGCGTTGAGCGTCATCAGCCCGATCGGCTGCACCGGAGCGAGCTCCTCCGGGACGAACTTCGTGGGGTCGAGCAGGTCGATGCCCGCGAACGTCTGCTCCGGTGTGTCCGGGAAGGTCTGGATGCCCAGTTCCCACTGCGGGTGGTTCCCTGCCTCGATGGCGTCCGCGAGGTCGCGCCGGTGGAAGTCCGGGTCCATGCCGTTGATCAGCTGTGCCTCCTCCCAGACGAGGGAGTGCACGCCGGCCGTGGGCTTCCAGTGGAATTTCACGAGGGTGGTGGCGCCCTCGGCGTCGACGAGGCGGAAGGTGTGGACACCGAAGCCCTCCATCATCCGGAAGGAGCGCGGGATGCCGCGGTCGGACATGTTCCACAGGGTGTGGTGGGTGGCCTCGGCGTGCAGGGAGACGAAGTCCCAGAATGTGTCGTGGGCGCTCTGCGCCTGCGGGATCTCCCGGTCAGGGTGCGGCTTGCCGGCATGGATGACGTCGGGGAACTTGACGGCATCCTGGATGAAGAACACCGGGATGTTGTTCCCGACCAGATCGAAGACGCCCTCGCTGGTGTAGAACTTCGTCGCGAAGCCGCGGGTGTCCCGCACGGTGTCCGCTGATCCGCGCGAGCCCAGTACGGTGGAGAACCGGACGAACACCGGCGTCTCCACACCCTCCGCCAGGAACGCGGCCCTGCTCACCCCGGCGGCGGTTCCGTAGCCCCGGAAGACCCCGTGTGCTGCCGCACCCCGGGCGTGCACGACCCGCTCGGGGATCCGCTCGTGGTCGAAGTGCATGATCTTCTCGCGCAGGTGGTGGTCCTGCAGCAGCACCGGACCACGCGGCCCGGCCTTCAGCGAGTGATCGGAATCCGGCAGCCGCGTGCCGTTCGCCGTGGTCAGGTAGCCGCCGTTCTGTGCGGCGGCGTCCGCGGGGGCGCCCGTGTTCCGGCCGGTGGCCGACAGCGGCGCGGGCGCCTGTTGGTCCGGCTTCGGCGGCAACGGGGGGACGGCCTCGGTGGGCTCCGCCACCTGCGGCGGCCGCGCACCGGGAGCACCCGGAACCTCGGGCCGGCCCGCCGAGGAGAGCTCCTCGACCACCTCTGACACCTTGTTCACGATCTTCTTCATCGGTCCGGACTCCGCCACGACGATCTCCTCAGGACTATGGCCAGGCCCTGGGCGCGTAACCCAGACCGCTGCGAACCAAACGAAACGCCGAGCGGACGGGTGACGCGCCCGGCGCCAGAAGGCCCGGCGTTGCACAGTTCGTTGGCGGTACGGGGCATCCTGCAGCGAGACACTGGGCCTGCCGGCGCTATCGGGACGAGGAACATTCGTCTCCCTGCTCCCGGCACGGGCAGGCTCTCGGCGACGGGTGAAAACTGACCGCTGAACGGCGGATCAACGGTGACCCACCTCGCGATCGTCTGATCATCCTGATCTTCATTGAGGGTCAGGAGGAGAGGGTGATTTCCGTGGAGGACTGGGCTGAGATCCGTCGGCTGCACCGGGCCGAGCACCTGCCGATCCGGGCGATCGCCCGGCACCTGGGCATCTCGAAGAACACGGTGAAGCGGGCCCTGGCCACCGACCGGCCGCCGGTCTACCAGCGCCCGCTGAAGGGATCGGCGGTGGACGCGGTCGAGCCGGCCATCCGCGAGCTGCTGAAGCAGACCCCGACGATGCCCGCGACCGTCATCGCCGAGCGGATCGGGTGGGAGCGCGGGATGACGATCCTCAAGGAACGCGTGCGCGAGCTGCGGCCGGCCTATCTCCCGGTGGACCCCGTCTCGCGGACGCTCTATGAGCCCGGCGGGCTCGCGCAGTGCGACCTGTGGTTTCCCGCCGTGGACATCCCGCTCGGCTACGGCCAGTGCGGACGGCCCCCGGTGCTGGTCATCGTGTCCGGGTATTCGCGGGTGATCACCGCCCGGATGCTGCCCTCCCGGCAGAGTGGCGACCTGATCGACGGCCACTGGCGCCTGCTCGCCGACGGCTGGGGAGCGGTCCCGAAGACACTGGTCTGGGACAACGAGGCCGGAGTCGGCAAAGGTCGTCTGACCAGTGAGTTCGCCGCGTTCGCCGGCCTGCTCGCGGTCAAGGTCCACCTCTGTCGGCCCCGAGATCCGGAGGCGAAGGGCCTGGTCGAGCGGGCCAACGGCTACCTGGAGACGAGTTTCCTGCCCGGCCGTGTCTTCACGGGCCCCGACGACTTCAACACCCAGCTGACGGCCTGGCTGCAGATCGCCAACCGCCGGCAGCACCGCTCGATCGGCGCCCGCCCGGTGGACCGCTGGGAGGCCGACCGCGCCGCGATGCTGCAGGTCCCGCCCGTCTCACCGCCGCACTGGTGGCGTTTCCACACCCGCATCGGCCGCGACCACTACATCCGCGTCGACACCAACGACTACTCGGTCCATCCCCGTGCCATCGGCCACCGCGTCATGGTCCGTGCCGACACCGAGGAGATCACCGTCACCGCCGGCAACGACATCGTGGCCCGCCACAGCCGTTGCTGGGCCAGACACCAGACCCTGACCGATCCCGAGCACGCCGCCGCGGCCAACGTCATGCGCGGCGAGGTCATCCACCAGCAGGCCGCCCGCGCGCATGCCGCCCGCGCCGCGCTCCTGGCCCCGGACAGTCTCGGCATCGAGGTCGAACAGCGCGAACTGGGCTCCTATGACCGCATGTTCACCCTCATCGAAGGCGGCGCCGGCAAGGAGGACACCTGATGGCCCGCACTGCTTCGAACACTACGGCCGGCACGACGAAGCCGGACGGACAGACGTCCCACACCGGCCGGCAGACCGCCGCCGACCTGGCGTTCCTCGCCCGCGCGATGAAGGCTCCCGCGCTGCTGGACGCCGCCGAGCGCCTGGCGGAGCGCGCCCGCACCGAGTCCTGGACCCACACCGAGTACCTGGTCGCCTGCCTGCAGCGCGAGGTCTCCGCCCGTGACAGCCACGGCGGCGAGGGCCGCATCCGCGCCGCCCGCTTCCCCGCGATCAAGACCATCGAGGAACTCGATGTCGCCCATCTGCGGGGCATGACGCGCCAACAGCTCGGTCACCTGGGAACATTGGACTTCATAGCGGCCAGGGAGAACGCCGTTTTTCTGGGGCCGCCAGGCACCGGCAAGACGCACCTGGCCACCGGCCTCGCGGTGAGGGCCTGCCAGGCCGGCCACCGGGTCGCGTTCGCCACCGCCGCCCAGTGGGTCGACCGCCTCGCCGCAGCCCACCAGGCCGGCCGGCTCCAGGAGGAGCTGGTCAAGCTCGGCCGCTACCCGCTGATCGTGATCGATGAGGTCGGCTACATCCCGTTCGAGTCTGAGGCGGCGAACCTGTTCTTCCAGCTCGTCTCGAACAGATACGAGAGAGCCAGCGTGATCGTCACCTCGAACAAGCCCTTCGGACGGTGGGGAGAGACCTTCGGCGACGAGACCGTCGCCGCCGCCATGATCGACCGGCTCGTCCACCACGCCGAGGTCCACTCCCTCAAGGGCGAGTCCTACCGCATGCGGGGCCGCGAACTCGGTCGCGTCCCCACCACCGACAACGACTGAGCACGAGCACCGACGACGCGAGGGTCAGAACTCAACCGCCCAAACTGGGTCACGGTTCAGCCGCCGCCGACACAGGCGACATCCTTGGACGGCCGCCGCTTCCCCAGTCAGGCACCACTGGCGTGCTGGCACAGCGCTGCGCAAAGCTGCGAGTCCTACGCCCACCACGGCGGCCCGGTGATGCATGCCGTTCCCCGCAGCACGGCGGTCGGCCGGCCCCGCAAACGGCCGCCAGCCCGTGTGAGCCGCGAACCGCCCCATGTCTCGTGAGTCGAAGGACCTGCCGCCAGGACCTCCCAGTACGAACCGAATGCGCAGACACCGGTCGCTGACACCACTGCACCACCGGGCGCGCCCGGCGGACCGTCACCGGAGGACGAGAGGGGGCTGGCCCGCTCGACCAACCCCTGCAGGCGGTCCCCGGGTCGGGGGCCCGGCCATGACCCGCGACCAGTTCACCCCGGCAGACCCCGTCGAGCAGTACCCCGTCCCCGAACAGCAGCAGCCCCACCCCGGACACGGGTCTGCCATGGACCCGGAACCGGACTACGCCAGAGCACCTATCGGGCACCGACCGCCTGAAGGGCCGGGTTGCGCTCATCACCGGCGCGGACCCCGGCCGCGCCGTCGCGCTCGCCTTCGCCCGCGAGGGCGCCGACGTGGCGTTCTGCCACCTCCCCGACGATGAGAAGGACGCCCGGGAGACCAGCAGGCTGATCGAGAGCGGCGGGCGCCGAACCCTCGCCGTGGCCGGCGATGTGCGCGGGAGCAGTTCTGCGCCGAGCTGGTGGCGCAGTGCGCCGGCGAACTCGCCGGCCTCGACATCCTCGTCAACACCACCGCCTACCAGCTGTCCCAGCCCGACGGCCTCGCCGCCATCAGCACCGAGCAGTTCGACCGGGTGATGAAGACCAACCTCTACGCGATGTTCTGGCTGTGCCGGGCATTGCTGCCGCACCTGCGTCCCGGGTCGTTGATCATCAACACCGCATCAGTCCAGGGCCCGCAGCCTTCCAACGCGCCGCTGTCCGAGAGCAGAAGGCTTCACCTGCGTTGGGCCCGCGTGTTGTGTGTCAGTCCGGTGGTGGGAGGAGGGTGCCGAGTGGGCCGAGGTCGAGGTTGAGGTCCACGGAGGCGATCAGCAGACGCAGTTTGATGGTGAGCAGTTCGATGTCGAGGAGGTTGATCTGGATGTCCCCGGCGATGACGATGCCCTTGTCCAGCACGCGTTCCAGGATGTCGGCGAGGCTGGCCGAGGACTGGCCCCCGGGCGGCGCCGACCTGGAGGGGAATGACCCGAGGCGGTTGGCGACAGGGTCGGTCACGGTCGTGTCGCCTCCTTCTCCATCCGGGGGTTGAGCGGCGCACTGTCAGGTGCCGGTCTGTTGCCTGTGGGCTCTGATCTCGTCCAGGCGGTCGAGGAGCTCGTCCTCACGCCGGTCGAACGTCTCGTCGTCGATCTCACCGGCCAGGAGTGCCTGTTCCAGAGCGGCGAGTTCCTGCTGGACGGGTTCGGGGTCGTAGTACTCGTTCTCGGCGGTCTCCACCACGCGTTCCAGCACCCAGACGGTGCCGCGCAGCGGCGCGAGCGGGAGGGTGAGGATCTGGGTGAGCAGGCCCATGGCGGGTTCCTCCTTCCTCACACGAAGCTGTAGGCGGGCAGGGGACCGTGCAGCCGGAAGTCGAAGTCGTCGCCGAGTTCGGCGGTGAGGCCCTTCTCGGCCGCGAGGAACAGCTGCTCGTGCTCCCGGTCCACCAGGAAGGAGACGTTCAGGAAGTCCTCTCCCCTCGGCTCGGAGTTGACCTCCTGGCGGGCGTGGGGACGCAGGGCTTCGGTGATGCCGGTGGCCAGGGCGTAGTGGCGGGCCCGGACCTCGTGGGCGACCAGTTCGCCGAGGGCCAGCGGCAGCTCCGGGTTGGTGTTGCCGCCGGTGATCTGGTCGTTGAGCTGCCTGGCCTCGGGTGAATCCAGCAGGATCTGGCGCAGCAGGGCGCTCTCGTCGATGGCTGCCTTCAGGTGGTACTCGGCGCAGCCCTCCAGTGCGGTGAGGCGGTCCAGGTACTCGTCGTGGCGTTCGGTGAGCGCGGCGCGTACCGCGTCGTCGTCCGGGGCGGTGAGGCCGAACTGCAGCGGCAGCACGGTGCCGTCGGACATCAGGCGTTCCTGGACGCTCTGGTGCGCGGTGAGGTCGCGGCGCTTGGGCCGCAGTTCGTCCGGGGCGTCGCTGACGACCGCACAGAGCGGCCCGGCGCACACGCTGCGGAGTGTCGAGGGAGGCTCGCCCACGCCGACGAGGCCGGCCAAGTCCCGGGGGTGGGAGGCGGCGGTGATGGAGTACACGTAGACGGACACGTCATTCCTCCCGGCGGCGGGCGGGCCTGCGGGCCGGCCGTTCACGCTTGGGCGCGGGCCTCTCCTCTTCCTCTTCCTGCTTCTCGTCGCTGTCGCGGCCGAGGTGGAGGGTGTCGGACACGGCCTCCACGGCGCCGGACAGGGCGCCCTTGCTCTTGCCGTGTGCACCGCCCTCGGTGACCTCGCCGACGATGTCGGTGAGCTGGGTCGGTGCCTTGCGCCCGGCTTCCAGATCGAGGCGGTTGCAGGCCTCGGCGAAGCGCAGGTAGGTGTCGACGCTGGCGACGACGACCCGGATGTCGATCTTCAGGATCTCGATGCCGACCAGGGAGACCCGGATGAAGACGTCGATCACCAGCCCGCGGTCCAGGATCAGCTCGAGAATGTCGTACAGACTGCCGGTGCTCCCGCCACGGGAAACGCCGGCTTGGCCTTGCGGCACCACGGTCACGGGTGCCTCCCTTCGCCGGTCGCCGGTGCGTCCGGCGGACGTGTGCCCGCACCGCAACCGGGTGCGTGTCACGTCGGCCGGTCGATCTGCCCTCTGCTGTAGCGGCGGATCCGCTGGTAGGCGAGCAGTTCGCCCTCTTCGTCGAGCGTGACGCGGTAACTGGCCATCACGCTGGTCGTGTCCGGGATCCGTTCCAGTTCCACCACCTCCACGTCGGCCTGCCAGCCCTCCTCGGTCGGCTTCAGCGCCGACACGGACTCCGGGACCCGGCCGAGCAGTTCAGCGAGTTGCTCGGCTGCGTAGCGTATGGCGCGGGGGGCCGAGACCCGCCGCGCGGGTTTGGCCGCGCGGCGGCGAGGGGCTGTTCGCGGCTCGTGGGGGCCTTCACGGGCGGGCCTACGAGCCCGGGCGCGGTCCTCGTTGCCTTCGGCCATCTGCCTGCTCCGGAAACGGAGGCGTGTCGGTTTCACTCATGAGCGCTACGTCCAGCGTCTTTCCATCTTCCCCCGCCCGAAACGAGGATGCAGAATCCCGTGCCCCGCGTGCGCTCACCGGGACGACTGGCCAGACTGGAGCTACGGCTCGCAGTGCCCGGGAGTGCCTGTTCCTCGCGGAGCTGCACCCGGCTCACCACGTTTGGGTGGGTGACGGGACCTCATGATGACGTCCCCGTGTGCCGCGGTGGCTAGGCCCCCGACCGCGTCGCGTGTGTCCGGCGCTCGCCGGGAACGTGGTGGCGGGCCCGGAGCAAATGCTCCCGTCGCGGGCGCGGGCCCTCGCACCGCCGTGTGTGCCCCTGGACGCGGTGCCCGATCGGGAAGGGGCACGGGCCGAAGGGATGACTTCATGAACACCACCACCAAGGTCGCTCTGGGCGCCGCCGTCGCCGGCGGATACGTGCTCGGACGGGCGAAGAAGGGGCGGCTTGCCTTCGCCGTCGCCACGTACCTCGCCGGACGGCGGGTCGGGCTCGACCCGCGGCAGCTCGCCACCGAAGGGCTCAAGAAACTGGGTGAGGTTCCGCAGGTCGCGGAGCTGAGCGAGCAGGTCAAGGGGGAGTTCCTGGAGACGGGCAAGAAGGCGTTGGTCGCTGCGGCCAACCGACGCGTCGGCGAGTTCGCCGAATCCCTGCACGAGCGCACGCTCAACATCGGCAAGCCGAAGGAGAAGGACGAGGAGCCGGAGGACGAGGAAGAGCCCGAGGAGCCGGAGGAGCCGGAGGACGAGGAAGAGCCCGAGGAACCGGAGGAGCCGGAGGAGCCGGAGGACGAGGAAGAGCCCGAGGAACCGGAGGAGCCGGAGGAGCCGGAGGGCGAGGAAGAGCCCGAGGAGCCGGAGGAGCCGGAGGAGCCGGAGGACGAGGAGGAACCGTCGCGGAGGCGGACTGCGCGGAGGCGGGCGGCCACGAGCGGCGCGGGGCGTGCCTCGCGGTCGGCGCGCAGGGCCGAGGCCGAGCCCTCGCCCGAACGCAAGCCTGCGAAGAAGGCCCGGGCCAGGAAGGCGCCGGCGAAGAGCGCCTCCGCCGCCGAAGGTTCGACGGGTCGCGCGGCGCCGGCCAAGAAGACTGCGGCAAAGAAGGCGGCCCCGGCTGCCAAGAAGGCGCCGGCGAAGACCGCTCCCGCCGCCAAGCGTTCGGCGAGCCGTACCGGGTCGGCGAAGGCCCCGGCGAAGAAGACTGCGGGCCCGAAGGCGGACGCCCCGGCCAGGAAGAGTGCGGCGAAGAAGACCGCGTCCGGCACGTCCTCCACGCGCTCCACCCGTAGGAGGTAGGCCATGGCCACGACGGACCGTGAGGCGCCCGAGAAGTCGGGTTTCGACAAGCTGCGTGAGGAGGCCGTCCACTATCTCGGGGCCCAGGTGGAGCACCTGGTCGAGAAGGCGGGCGACAAGGTCTCCGATCTTACGGGTCAGCTCGGGACGTTGCCGAGAACGGGGGTGTGCTGCCGAAGGTGGGCGCCCGTGTCCTGCAGGGCGAATCGCCGATCAAGGCCTTTCTCGGTGAGAAGGCGAAGAGCATCAAGGAGAACTTCGTCGACAAGGTCAAGGGGGCGTTCGGCGGGGGCGGCAAGCCCGGGCGGAAGTCCGGCAAGAAGCCGATGAACATGATCGAGACCCTCGACGTCGGCGTGCCCGTGCGCACCGCGTACGACCACTGGACGAAGTACGAGGACTTCAGTGGTTTTGCCAAGGGAGTGCAGAGCGTCTCGCAGGGCGACGAGGTCACCACCGACTGGAAGGTCAAGGTCGGGCCGTCGAAGCGCAGCTTCAAGGCCACCGTGCAGGAGCAGGTGCCGGACGAGCGCATCGTGTGGACGTCGCAGGGTGCCAAGGGCAGCACCCGCGGCGCTGTGAGCTTCCACGAGATCACTCCCACGCTGACCCGCATCGTCCTGGTCGTCGAGTACTACCCCGCGGGGTTCTTCGAGAAGACCGGGAACATCTGGCGTGCCCAGGGCCGGCGGCTGCGGCTGGACTTCAAGAACTTCCAGCGCTACGTCTCCCTCACCAACGACGAGGCGGAGGGCTGGCGCGGCGAGATCCGCGACGGCGAGGTCGTCAAGACCCATGACGAGGCCATGGAAGAGGAGGAGGCCGCCCGGGAGCGGGAGGATCAGGAAGGCGAAGACAAGGAGTACGAGGACACCGAGGGCGAAGGCGAGTACGAGGACACCGAAGACGGCGAGTACGAGGACGACGGCGAGCAGGACGAATACGAAGACGGGGAGCCTGAGGAAGACAACGACGGCAAGCAGGACGATGACGAAGAGGATGAGTACGACGACGAGGAGTACGAAGAGGATGCCCCTGAGGACGAGGACGAGGACGACGACGAGTACGAGGACGAGGACGTCGAGCCGGACGAGGAGGACGACGCTGACCGGGCCCGCCGCTGACGGTCGACGGCCCCGGCGCGGCTTCGCGGACGGCCTTGCCGCCCGGCCGGGCCCGCCGCCGGCCACCGAAGCGAGGAGCAACCATGTCCACTGACGCCATCGTGCTGCTCAAGGAGGACCACAAGGAGGTACGCCGTCTCTTCCGGGAGTTCGAGGCCGCCGATGCTGACGCAGCCGAGGTCAAGGCCGACCTGGTGAGCAGGATCGTGGAAGCCCTGACGGTCCACACCTTCATCGAGAACGAGGTCATGTACCCGGCGGTCCGCGAACGCGTTCCCAGCCTGGAGCAGGACGTCCTGGAGTCCTACGAGGAGCACCACGTAGCCGACCTCCTGTGCGCCGAGCTCGACGTGATGACGCCCGACGACGAGCGGTTCGACGCGAAAACCACCGTGCTCATGGAGACCGTCGGGCACCACATCGAAGAGGAGGAGAACGACTGGTTTCCCAAGGTGCGCGACGCCCTGGGCCGCAAGGAACTCCAGGAGATCGGGGCCCGGATGCTGGAGGTCCGCGCGACGGCACCCCACCGGCCCGAGCACCCGGGCTCGCTCAAGAAGGCCGCCGACGCAATCCTTGGCTGACGCAGCGGCGGCCCGCCCCGTCGTGGTCGCCACGCCCGTTGGCTGCAACGCGTCACGGCGTGCCCGGCGACCCCCGGTTGAGAGCGGACCGCCCGCCTCGCGGTCTTCGCGTCTTGCTGCGGCCAGGGGGCTGCCCCCGGGGGCCTGTGCCTCCGCACGTGCCTGGGCACCGCTCATGTGGCTGCCAGGAGGATGGCCGTGTAGTGCGCGGTGAAGGCGGCGATGGTGAGGGCGTGGAAGACCTCGTGGAAGCCGAACCAGTACGGTGACGGGTCGGGGCGTTTGAGTCCGTAGACGACGGCGCCCGCGGTGTAGAGGAGGCCGCCGGCGATGACGAGGACGACGACCGCGGTGCCGCCGGTGCGCGCGAAGTCGGGCAGGTAGAGGACGGCCACCCAGCCCAGGGCGACGTAGCAGGGGGTGTACAGCCATCGGGGCGCCCCGATCCACAGGGTGCGGAAGGCGATGCCGGCCAGGGCTCCCGCCCACACCGCGGTCAGCAGTACCACCTGCGGGCGCGCGGGTAGCAGCAGCACCGCCAGCGGGGTGTAGGTGCCGGCGGTGATCAGGAAGATGTTCGCGTGGTCCAGCCGCCGTAGGACTGCCTCCCCGCGTGGGCCCCATGTTCTCCGGTGGTAGATGGCGCTGGTGGCGAACAGCAGGCAGGCCGACAGTGCGTACACCGAGCAGGCCGCCGCTGCGGGAGCCCGGCGTGGGAGGGCGATCAGGACGATGCCGCCGGCCAGCGAGAGGGGGAACACACCGGCATGCAGCCAGCCGCGCATTCTCGGCCTCACTGCAGCCGCCGCGTGCTCCACGCCGCCCTCCGGCCCGCCGCCTGTCTGCCTGGCAGCCGGTCGGGCGATTGTTTCGGCAGGCGAGTCGGCTGCGGGGGTACAAGGGGTGCCGGGGCAAGGCGCGGACTCCCGTCCGTGTGCCGGTGGCTGGGCGTCTTCGCCGATCACGCGCTCATTTTAGGAAAAGGCGGAAGAGTGCGGCCGACGCCGCCCCGAGACGATTCGCATCGTGCTGGATGACATCGCCCACGGCCCGCTCCCCGAAATCGGCTTCGAGGCCGATCGGCACCAGCACAGACCGCCTCGTGCAGCAGATCGCGCAGACGACCAGCGGCTCCGTGTGCATCCCCGAATGGTTTGGGAGGGGTGTGGGTGGCCGGGGGAGTGGCGACCAGGCCTGGGGGCGAGGTCCGGCCACGGTGTTGAGCTTGCGGTGCACCGGGCCCGTTCGCGCGCCGGGCCGCTTCAGTTGTGCCAATGAGATGAGTCCGTCGCTTGGACGCCGGTGATCTGTGATGTCGCCATCGCGTATTCCGCCCAGGGGCCGGGTGGTTCGGGGCCGGCCGGGGTGTGGGCGGGTGGCCGCGGTGGTGGCCGGCGGTGTCGATGGCGTCACGCAGGGCGGGCAGGCCGGTGATGGCGGCCTGTTCGGCGAAACGGGCCAGAAGCCTGCGTGGGCCCCGCTGGTCCCGGTCGCGGACGGCTTCGGCGATGGCGGCCACCAGTGATGCGGTGGGGGTCGGGGGCGTGCAGGCATGGCGCCTACTCAAAGACACCCTCAACGGCCTCTGAATTCCGTCGGCGTCCCGCCCTGCCTGCTGCGCCGCTGACACAGCGGGCAAGGACCGCGAGCCGCCCGGGCCGGCATGCGCCGCCGGAGGAGAATCGGGGGTATGGCCGATGATGTTGTCCGGGAACCCGTGCTGATCTTCGACGGTGATTGTGCCCTGTGCACGGGATGGGTGGCGTGGGCGAAGCGCCACTTGGGGGCTGCCCGGTCGTCCGGGGGGTGGGAGGCTGTCGTCTGCCAGTTCGCAGATCTGTCGTCGTTGGATGCCCGGGCCGGCGGACGGGGCGAAGTGATGGCCGAGCGCGTCCAGCGCGGTCCGCTCTGGCTCACTCCATCAGGGAAGGTCTATGGCGGTGTGCAGGCCGTGGCCCGCCTGCTGATGCGCTCGGGCGGGGCATGGTCGTACGTGGGCGGTCTGCTGGCACTGCCGCCGGTCGATCTGCTCGTGCGTCTCCTCGGCCTGCCGGTCATCAGGCGCTGGCATCCGACACAAACCGGCGGAGCACCCTAATCCCACCAACCTGCGGCCCGCCGCACAACGGACCCGTTTGTGCCCTGCGTTGTCCGGCGGATCCCGTTGCCGAGGTCTTCCGGCAGGAAGTAGGAATCCGTCTGGCAGGCGGGTGACGTACCCGGTGGAGTTCAGATCCTGGTCGACGGCCCCGGCGCGGCTTCGCGGACGGCCTTGCCGCCCGGCCGGGCCCGCCGGCCACGGAAGCGAGGAGCAACCATGTCCACTGACGCCATCGTTCTGCTCAAGGAGGACCACAAAGAGGTGCGTCGGCTCTTCCGGGAGTTCGAGGCGGCCGATGGATGCGACCGCCGTCAAGGCGGACCTGGTGAGCAGGATCATGGAGGCCCTGACGGTCCACACCTTCATCGAGAACGAGGTCATGTACCCGGCGGTCCGCGAACGCGTTCCCAGCCTGGAGCAGGACGTCCTGGAGTCCTACGAGGAGCACCACGTAGCCGACCTCCTGTGCGCCCGAGCTCGACGTGATGACGCCCGACGACGAGCGGTTCGACGCGAAAACCACCGTGCTCATCGAGACGGTCGGGCACCACCAGTAGGAGGAGACCGACTGGTTCCCGAAGGTGCGCGACGCCCTGGGCCGCAAGGAACTCTAGGAGATCGGGGCCCGGATGCTGGAGGTCCGCGCGACGGCACCCCACCGGCCCGAGCACCCGGGCTCGCTCAAGAGAGCCGCCGACGCGCTCCTGGGGTGACGCACAGGCGGGCCGCCCCGCTCTGCTGCCGTCATATGTGCCGTTGGCGGCGACGCGCCCACGGTGGGTGGCTGCCAACGGCGGGTCGGGGGCGCTGCCGCACGCCGAACCGCTGCCCTGCCACGGCCGGTCCGGAGGGATCGGAACTGAGCGCCCCGGCGGCGCGGTCGGAACCCGCTGTGCGGACTCGCGACCGTGCCGCCGGGCCTGGGATGGCCTTGGGTGCATCTCAGTAGTAGTGGCGGCGGCCGCCGACCTGGTGGCCGACGGCGCCCAGGATCCAGAGGATCAGGCCGATGACGACCAGGACGATGCCGATGGTCCACAGGATGGAAATGCTGGTGAGGAATCCGATGACGAGGAGGATGACTCCCAGGATGATCACGATGACCTCCGTTGTGCGTTCCCCCCTGCCGATGTGGGTTCTCCGTCGGTGCGGAGGTGATGCTTCGCCTCTCCTGTGTTCCGCCGGTGTCTCTGAGGAATTGCGTGCGGTGCCGTTCCGGTCCGGCCCGCCGGAGCTAGCTCTCCCGTGTCCGGTGTCGGCGGTGGTCAGGGGTGTGGGGTGAGGGTGGTGGTGAGGCCGGTGAGGAGGATGTCGAGGCCGCGTTCGAGTTCGGCGGCGCCGTCGTATGTGGCCAGGGAGGTGACGAGGCCGATTCGAGGGCCGGTCCAGGGTCCGGACTCGTTATTTCCTGTCGTGGCACATGGCATCGCGGTCGGGGCTGGGGGGTGTTTTCGGGGTGTGGAGGTCGTTGATGGTGATGTCGACGCGTGTGACGGCGAGTTTCAGGGTGTGTTGTGCGTTGTGCAGGACGGCCTGGCGGACCTGGTCGGCCTGGGGGAGCAGGGGGTGGGACGGGTCGGCGGTGAGGGTCATGGTGGCGTGGATGGTTCTGCCGTCGGGGGTGGGTGTGAGGCGGCAGCTGCCGGCCCGGGCGGTGCCGGCGTTGTCGGCGGCGCGGCGCAGTGTTTTGGCGGCGGTGTTCTCGTCGATGTGATGTCCGTGGGCGGGGTCGCCACGGAAGAGCCGTCGTCCTCGTCGGTGTTCGGCCCGTACCGCGCGCATGACCCGCTCTGCGAGGGCCGTGCTCCAGCTGTCGGGTCCCTGGGCGCGGAGGGCCTCGGTGGCCTGACGCAGGAGGCGCTGCTTGTCGGCGTCGGCGGGGTCGTCGGGACTGTCCGGGTTCCGGTCGGTGCCGGGCCGGGGCCGGGTCGGGTCGGCTGTGCGGGGTGGGCGGTGTTCTAGCGCCATGGGGCCATCGCCTCCGCGAGGGATCGGCGTGCGCGGAACAGTCTGCCGCGTACCGTCTGTTCGCTGATGCCGAGGGTTCGTGCGATCTCGCCGTAGTGCATGCCGTGGAGTTCGCGCAGGATCCAGCAGGCCCGCTGGCCGGGGTCGATGCGGGCCAGTGCGCGCGCGAGGGCGCGTGTGGCGGCGTGGGCCTCTGCCACCTGCTCGGGGGCTCCGAGCGCGGCGAGGGCTGCGGGTTCGGGATGGATGTCGAGGGGGACGGCAGGCATGGGACGGCTGCGCAGGAGACTGAGGCAGCGGTTGGTGACGATGCGGTAGAGCCAGGTGCGGAACGCGGCGTCGCCCCGGAATTCCGGTAGTCGTCTCCATGCGCTGAGGAGGGACTCCTGGACGACGTCCTCGGCGTCCTGTCGGTTGCCGGTCAGGTGTCGGGCGAGGGTGAGGAGGGCGGCGCTGTGGCGGCCGACCAGGACGGCGAAGGCCTCGTCGTCGCCCTCCGCTGCGCGGACCGCGAGGAGCTGGTCGCTGACCGGGCCGGTGCGGTCCGGGCGGCTTGCGGTGGACGGGGACGGCAGGCGCCACGGCGCGGCCGGGCGGTCTTGTCGGGCGTGCAGTGGGGGAGGCCGCTCGCGGAAGCCAGCGGTGGTGTGGGTCTGCGCTGTGCTCATCGTGGCATCCGGTCGCCGATGCTGTGTGCCCCTCCTCCTCTCGCCTGTCCGTTATCCGGACAGTTATGCCGAGGGCGTGAGGATTTCGTGCGGGCAGCGTCCAATAGTTCAGCGGGCCCGGCTGGGCTCGCACCGGGGCGAGGTCAAGGAGGCCTGCCATGACGGACACGTCCAGCAGTTTCCCGCAGGGCGACGGACGCCCGGAGGACGGCCTGCAAGGTCCCACCGGCGCGGACCGGGTGCCCGAGGAGCGGGGGAAGACGACCATCGCGGACAGCGTCGTGGAGAAGATCGTGGGCACCGCCGCGCGGGACGTTCCCGGTATCCACGCCCTGGGAGCCGGGATGTCCCGCACCATGGGCGCGGTACGTGAACGCGTTCCGGGCGGGGGACGGGCGAGCGTCAGGGGCGGAGTGAAGGTCGAGGTGGGCGAGCGCCAGGCCGCCGTCGACCTCGTCGTCGTCGTGGAGTACGGCGTCCCCATCACCGACCTGGCGGGCGACGTGCGCGTCAATGTCATCGCGGCGGTGGAGCGCCTGACCGGCCTGGAGGTCGTGGAGGTGAACATCGCCGTCGACGACGTCCACCTCCCCGACGAGGAGGGCGACACCGAGAGCCGCGTCGCCTGACCCGCAGCCGCCCGCCCCGCACCGTCGCTGCCGGGACGCTGCAGCGTGACCGGGGAGGCCCGGGCGACACCGAGCAAGGAGCCCGGGCGACACCGAACAAGGAGCATGTGAGATGAGCACAGCCGCACTCGGTCTGCTGGCGGGAATGGCGCTGGGATTCGCCGGGTACTTCGGCGGCTTCTGGGCCTTCCTCCTGGTCTTCGTCCTCGGCGTGGTCGGCCTCGTCGTCGGGCGTCTCCTGGAGGGTGACGTCGACGTCAGGGACTGGCGCCGGACCCGGTCCGAGGACCGGCGCCGATGACCCCGCAACCCGTCACGGCGCGAGAGCGCGGCGCCACCGTCGTCCCGGACCGCGTGGTGGCCAGGATCGCCGCGCGGGCCGGCCGGGAGGCCCTCGCCGCGCAGCCGCACCGCCCCGCGCGGCCCGCACCGCCGACCCCCGACGCGTCGGCGCACGTGCACGGCAGTTTCGCCCGCATCAGGCTGGCCGTCGAGCTGCCCTACCCGATCGATCTCGCCGCAGCCGCCCGCGAGCTACAGCGCCAGGTGACGCGGCGCGTGGGCCGCCTGACCGGACTCGAGGTCACCGAGGTCGCCCTCGCGATCCGCCGCCTCCTCCCCGAGGGCAGCGACGGCCGCGTCCACTGACCCGCAGCGCACACCCCATCACCGAGCCCTCCCCGCGGAACACCGCCGGGACATCCGCCCGCCGCCCCAGATCTCAAGGAGAGCCGGCATGACACACCAGCACCCGGCCGTCTCCGACCCCGACCCCGAATCCGCCACCGCGCAGGGTGTGCCGCCCGAAAGCAGCCCGGCCGGCACACCCGCGGCCCACACCGAGCGCGGCCGTGCAGCCCCGCGCTGGTGGTCCGAGCGGAGGGTTCCCGCCGCGATCGTGGCCCTCGTCGTCCTGGCGGCCTGCGCGTTCACGCTGTTCGACGTCGTCCGGGTGCGCACCGGCCACACCGCCGCCGCCTGGCGCAAAACCCTCGCCGACGAGCTCGCCACCCGGCCGATCGACGACCCGTGGGTCCTCACCGGCGCGGCAGTGGCAGCCGTCCTCGGCCTGTGGCTGATCGTCCTGGCGCTCACCCCCGGCCGCCGACACCTCCTGCCCATGGCGGCCCCCGACGACCCGGACGCACCACAGGCCGCTCTCGACCGCGACGGCGCCGCACGCCTGCTGCGCGATGCCGCCCTGCGCGTGCCGGGCGTATCCCACGCCGACGTGCGAGTTCGCCGACGCCGGATCAACGCCCGCGCGCAGGTCGCCTTCCGCGACCTGGACACGGTGCGGACCGAGGTCACCGAAGCACTGACAGCACAGCTCGACGCCCTCGCCCTCGCCCGGGTGCCCCGGCTCACGGTCCGGGCCCGCCGGCGCGGCCAGTGACCGTGCAGCCGCACAGACCGCCGGCCCCATCGCCACGGGAGACCATCTGATGAACTCTCACTCCGTCCTCAACCGGACCTTGCTGGCCGTCGCCGGCCTGGTCATGCTCGGCGGCGGCCTGCTCGTGCTGGTCGGCGCGCTGGACCTCTACCGGCGCTGGAGTCTCGACCCGCCCGCCGACTGGCCCCTCACCGGCCCGCACGACACCCTCGTGCCGGTCCAGGACCGCACCCGCTGGACGGACGAGGACTGGTGGTGGCCGACCGTCATCGCCGCCCTGGCCATCCTCATCGCCCTGGCCCTGTGGTGGCTCCTGGCACAACTCCACCACCGCCACCCCGGGCGCCTGCCGGTCGGCAACCCGCCCTGCGACGGCGTCGAACTGCACGACAGCGCCCTCGCCGACGCCCTGGCCGCCGACGCCGCCCGACTCCCCGGCGTCCACAAGGCGCAGGCCCACCTGACCGGTCACCCTGACCACCCACACGCGACCTTCGATCTCACCCTCGATCCGGACGCCCACCCCCGGGACATCCTCCCCGCCCTGGAAGGCACCCTGCACCGCGCCCGCCGCAGCACCGGATGGGAGCAACTCCCCGCCCGGGCCACGCTGCGCGTCGCCTCCCACCGGCCCCACCGCGCCGAATGACCCGCGATGACCAGGTCACGGCACCGCCGAGCAGGCCGGAGCGAGAGCGTCCTGTCGGGGTTCCGATGCCGACCGGTCCGCCGCTACGGGCTGTGCGTCGACGGCTGGCGCATGCACTCCTCAAAGGGTCTTGGGAGGCAGACGTCCTCAACCGTGATGCGTCCTTCACGACCTCCACGGCGCGCGACAAGGGCCGCGATTCGTCGCGCCCGGCAGACCCGGGCAGCCCCGAGCATGCCGGGCCACGAGTACCACGCCGCCGCCGGGGAACACCTCGCAGCTGCGCACAGCCGCGCAACAGCCCACAGAAACCGCCCAGACGCCCGCCCCGACCGCGACCAAGTCGCTCACCTTCGGCGCCACCGCACGGGGCCGCGCAGAACCCGGCACCGGCCGCCCCGGACGATCCTCCGGCGCGGCCCCCGGCCCCACCAGGACGACAAGCACGCCCAAAGCCCAGAGCCCGGACACAGCCACGACGACGGTGACGACGCTCGGGCATGCCGACACCTGCCCGCCCCGGCCGCTTCACCGTCCCGCTGCGCCCGCGGCACGCGGACAGCGGACCACCCGCGCGCGGCGGGGCGGTGAACGGCTCCCGGGGCCCGTGGGCAGCCTCCCAGCCGCGCCGTACGGTAGTCCTGAAGGGCGTCCTCCGGCACCGAGCACTTCCTCCGTCTGACCGACCCAACCCTGGCAAGGCGCCCGTCGGGTGGGCGCCGGGCGTGGCCGATGACGCGGGGGCATGTCGGCGGGCTGGGTCCGGCACAAGGAGGTGCCGTGTATGGCCATCAGGAACGGCGGTACCGCAGGGGCCAGGTCGCAGGGGCGGCGCCTGGCCGACAGCCATGCCATGAGTGTCGTGGCCAGGGTCGGGCTCTGCGCACGGGGAGCGATCAACGTGCTGGTGGGGGTCCTGGCCGTGCGGATCGGGCTCGGCGCAGGGAGCGGTGACGAGGCTGACAGGTCCGGCGCGGTGCGGACCATCGGCGAACAGCCCTTCGGCCGCTTCCTGCTGTGGGCGCTGGTGGTGGGGCTGGCGGCGATGGCGCTGTGGCGGCTGTCCGAGGCCGTGTTCGGATCATCGGTGCCGGGCGGCGACAAGTGGACCAGGCGCCTGGGCTCTCTGGTGCTGGCCGTGTTCTACGCGGTGATCTCCATCGGCGTGGTGCAGACCGTCCTGGTCGGCGGCTCCTCCGGGAGCCGGTCCGGCAACGAGACGTCCAAGGAGTACACCGCGAGGGTGCTGGAGTGGCCGGGCGGGCGGTTCCTGGTCGGCGGGGTCGGAGCCGTCCTGGTCATCGTGGGCGTGGTGATGGCGGTGCGCGCAGTGATGCGGAAGTTCGAGGAGGATCTCCAGACAGGTGACATGAGCCCGCGAACGCGGCGGGTCGTCGCGCTGCTGGGAATCGTCGGCGGCGTGGCGTGCGGCGCCGCCGCGGCGGTGGCCGGCCTGTTCATCCTGCTGGCCGCCGTGAAGTTCGACCCCAGCAAGGCCAAGGGCCTGGACGAGACGCTGCGCTCGTTCGCGGACACACCCGCCGGCCCCGTGCTGCTGATCGCGGCAGCGATCGGCTTCCTGCTGTTCGGCCTCTACTCCTTCTGCGAAGCCCGCTGGCACAAAACTCCTGAACGATCAGACCCGCCCGCGCGATAACAGCAGGCGTCCCGGCAGATCAACCGACCCCGTTCCGGGCACCGGAGTGCACATCCGGGGTCCGCCCGAGCACCTCCGACAGCAGGCCGATCCACAACCCCTCGAAAGGGGCCCAGACCCCATGTCGGCAGCGGCTCAATTTCAACCGTTGCCGACACCCCACCCGCCACCGCTGCGGCCGGCCCACCGAAGCCCGACCGGCCGCTCGCCGCGCCGTTGGCCAGCGACGGCATCGACCGTGGTACTCAACATTCATGCCGATGAAGCCTCCCGATCCCGAGGGCCGCTCGTCCCTGTTCGGGCGGCTGCGCCGCAGGGTCGGCCGTTCGGCGGCCGGGCGCGGATGGAGGCGGGGCAGCGCTCTCGAACTGTGGCAGCGGTCGCTGGGCTTCGCGGCGCTCGGGTTCCTCACCCTCGTGCCGCTGCTGATCGTCATCTCGGCGGCTGACCCGGCGAACGGGCAGGGCTTCGCACAATGGCTGGGCGAAGGACTCGGTGTGTCGGCGACCTCCAGGAAGAAGGTCGAGCAGCTGATCGCCCTGCCCGGCCAGACACTGCAGACCACGACGGCGTTCAGCCTCGCCGCCCTCGCCGTTTTCGGCCTGTCCTTCGGAGCGGCGGTGCAGACCACCTACGAGAAGATCTGGGGCCTACCACCGGCCCGCTGGTGGGCCAGGTGGCGGCACGCCGTGTGGCTCGCCGCCCTCATCGGACTCCTCCTCCTGTCCGCCACCACCACCCTGTGGCGGCAGACCCCGCTCGGCGGCGTCGCCGCGGTGCTGAGCGCCGTCCTGTTCCTCTGGTGGTCGCAGCGGATGCTGCTCGGCGGCCGGGTCCCCTGGATCGCCCTGCTGCCCGGCGCCGTGGCCACCACAGCCGGGCTGCTCGGCCTGAGGGTCTTCTCCCGGCTCGTCTTCTCGCCACTGATCGCCACCAACACCCTCGCCTACGGACCGATCGGGACCGTCCTGGTCATCCAGTCCTGGCTGGTCGGCGTCGGCGCCGTGGTCTACGGCGGCGCACTGGCCGGCCGGCTGCTCCACGACGAATATCCTCGCCTGGAAGGTGCGCTGAAACGACGAAGGTGAGGCCGGGACCATCCCGGAGAGCACACCACCCCACCGATGGAGACACCGTGACCACCACTCAGCACACCGCACCGGGGCCCGCGCCGCCCCCCGGGCACACTGCCCGGGCCGCGCCAGGGTGGACCCGAACGGATAGACCAGCCCGCTGCGGGGACAAGGCGCTGGTGTCCGAGGGCTGGATCGTTGCACCACGGAAGATGCGGGCCACGAGCGGGCCGACTGCCGCCGCCCACCCCTGAACCCGTCACCCTGCACGGAGGCGTGCCATGGTTCTGTTTCTCGTGGTCGTGATCACCGCGATCGTTCTGGGCCCGGTGGGCGTTCTCGTCCACGGCCTGCTTCTGCTCGCCATCGGTGTGCTGCTGCTTATCGCAGACGTGGTCTACCTCGCTGTGCGCTCATTTACGAGCCGGCCCCCTCGCGGTGAGCCCGACCCATGCCGTGGTGTAGCCATCCGTTCATTTCGAGCAGCGAGGGTGGAGACCCGGCATCTGCGCCGCGCCGAGGGCGGACATCGCAAGGCGGCCGGGTCGCGGCGTGGGTGGCGGGTGGGTAGCGTCGGTGGTGAGGGACCAGAAGTTGAGCGTGTGTCGCCGCGGGGCCGCCGGTCGAGTACCGGCGGCCCCGCCCTGTCGCGGTGTGTCGGCCCGCTGCCAGGTGGACGGCGGGCCGTGCCCGGAAGGCCCCTGGATGGTGCGAACCGGCCGCAGGTCCGGGCGCATGGGCCGTTCCCGGTGGCGGGCGTGCACAAGCGTCCCGGCGTCGGATGCCGCACCGACGGACCAGCGGGCCCCTGCCCGCGGGCGCGTGCCGTGTGCTGCAGGTGTGCCTTCCCGCTCGGCTCCGCGGCCCGGCAGCCGGCGTCGCACGCCCGCACCGGGGGGCGCAGAGGTGCCTCAGCGGTGTTGGGACCGGCCCGGACAGCCGGGCGGGTGTGCGGGGGGTGGGTGATGATGGCGGGATCGGCGAGGTACGGGAGTCGGTGCCGGAGGCTGCGGGGGCGAGCCTGGCCGAGTTGCGGGTGGGGGTGGACCGGGCGGCCCGGGCGTGGGCGGCGGGTGACCGGCAGGGCGCCTACGAGGCAGCGACGGCGGCGATGTCGGCCGCTGCGGCGGCCGGCCGCGGTGCACGTGTTGCTGGAGCTCGACCGGATGCAGGGCGGGGGCGAGGAGCCGGCGCCTGGGCGTGGTCCGGCCGGGCAGTGGCTGGGTCCGGCGGGCCCGGACTCGGGCAGGAAGTCGCGCCGCGCGGGTGAGTGCGCTCTGCAGGCCTGCTCCGAGGAGGGGTCAGTTGTCGAGGAGCGGGTCGGGGTCGGCCAGTGCGGCCAGGTGCGCGGGCCGGGAGTCCGGCTCGGCCGCGGGGTCGGCAGCCGAGGGCGGTATGGGGAGGTCGGCCCAGACGGTCTTGCCGCCGTTGCCGTCGGGGGTGCAGCCCCAGTGGGTGGTGATCCGGTCGACGACGACCAGGCCGTGTCCGTGCGGGGTCTGCGGCCGGTGCGGCTCGACGAGCCGCGGCGGGGTGGGGCTGGGGTCGGTGACGGCGATCCGCAACCGTCCTGGCGACCGCTGGAGTTGGAGGGTGAGGGGGTGTCCGGCGTGGTCGGTGGCGTTGGCGAGGAGTTCGGCGGCGACGAGGACGGCGTCGGCGGCCGTTTGGTGGGCGGTGCTGGGCAGGTGCCAGTCGGCGAGGGCGGTGCGGGTGAACTCCAGGCCCTCGCTCACACAGTCCGCCTCCCCGCCGGGAAGGAAGTCCAGTCGACGCCGGTCCGAGACCACGGGGTGAGGGGAGGGGCACATGACGGCTTCCGGTCGAGGGCCGAAGAATTCTCCGAATCAGGCGCCTGCCCGGCCCGGCACCGTCTACGCGCCGGATACGGCCGCATCCTCGCCGTGCCGGGCGGCGTCCTCGGCCGTGCCTCCACGGGGAACAAGGCGGCCGTGTCGGTGATCTCCAGGACCCGGCGCGCCCCGGCGCTCAGCGCGATGAGGATCATCGGCACCGCCCGGTCCGCGGCCGCTGTCCGGGCCCGCAGCAGGGCGTTCAGCCCGCCGGAGGCCAGCAGCTCCACCCCGCTCAGATCGACCGCCAGCACCTTCGGGAGTTCGCCGAGCGCCTTGTCCAGCGCTTGCTGCGCCTGGTCGTCGGTGCTGTGGTGCAGGTCGCTGGCGAACACGCACACCACCGGGCCCCAGGTGGGGCGCGAGAGGCTGACCCTGCCGTCACCGCGCAGGTCGTGGAGCAAAGGGGTGGCTCCGGTGTCGCGATGGGCGAGGCAGGGTCGGGCGCCGCGGGTTGGTGATCCGAGGGCGGTCGGGCGGCCGCGACACCGGCCTCACACAGGCACAGCTGGCGGCCGAAGCCGAGGGTGGCGGGGGCGGATTCGGGTAGCCGCTGTTACGGGCGGGGTCGAGTAGAGGAGAGCTGAGATCATGACCGCCGTTTGCACGGCAACCGCACCGCTGCCGCCGGCGCCACTGCTTCCTGGGCGGCCGCCTCGCCGGCCGACACCGCTCCTGCCAGACCTGCCGCCCCCATCGGGCTGTGATGCCCCGCCGATCAGGATCACCGCCAAAGGTGCGGACATCTCCTGATGGCCCGTTTGCCGGTCCTCTGACCGGATACAGCCGTGATCAGCCCTGGCTTCCGGCCCCGTCCTCGAACTGTGACCGGACGCGGCATGTCGGCTGCGCCCGCCCTGGGGTGTTGTCTCGCTGACTGGTGGTGCGGGCTCTCCTCTCACGCCGGTACGGCGGCCTGGTGACTGCCGGCCAGGCCGTGCTGCGGGGCGTCCGGGGCGGTCTGCGTGCGCCGGCGGGGGTGGCTTCCCGTGTGCGCTGGTTGTTGCGGCGGGGCGGTCGGAGGGGCCGCAGGCGTCGGGATGGTCTGCGGGGGCCAGGGTTGGTGAACCAGTGTGTGGCGGAGGGCGTCGAGTCTGGCCAGACAGGCGTCGAGGGTGGCGATGGCGGTGCTGCTCTGTTCCTGGATTCGGCGCTCGATGGAGGCGAGCCGGTTCTCGATCTGCTGCCAGCGTTCTTCGGTGCCGGCGAGTGGGCCCATCCCACCGGCGCCATCACCGAGACACGAGTCGCCTACCACGACGGCACCGTCTACGTGGGCAACCGCAGCGGCACAATCTACGCCTGGACGCCACCACCGATGCCCTGCGTTGGACCTGTCACATAGCTGGCGGCGACCTGTTCCCCGACCTGCAGTACGGCCGGCGGCAACCTCTACGTCAGCGACAGTGCCCATCACACCATTCGTGAAATCCACCCCCAGCCGCAACACCCTGACAGCCGCCGGATGGACGGCCGCCCTGGCTCACCGGGCCAGCGCGCGGCCATCTACGCGGGCACCTCCACGCCGGTCGGTGGGCTGGCCCGCGCCCTGCTGCACCTGATTCACATGGCCTGAAGGGCTGGTTGTGGGCGATGGGGTGGGCCTGGCCGGTTGTGCCGCTCGCTGCGGGCCTGGGCGCGTTTCCCGCAGGTCCGGCCCCGGGGCACGCTGTGGCGCTGCTCCCCGGTCCGGGTTCCTGCTCGCGGCCTGCTGTTCCTCGCCCCCCGTCGTGGTGCTGCGTCTCGACGGCTCGCGCCCGGTCCCGTTCAGGATGGCGGGGCGTGGGGGGCAGGTGGTGTAGGCACCGGCGGTGTGGATGTCGGTGCAGGCCCACACGTTCGGGGTGTCGGTGAACGACCCGCACAGCCGGCCCCGGGCGACCCGGATGTCGGTCCACTCGGCGGTGATCTTCCAGCCGTGGGCGGTTGCGGTCGTCCGCTGGTGGACCTCGGCTTGCCGGTCGCCTTCGTGAAGGAGCGCGGTGGCTCTCTTGGTGCTGCCGGGGTTGGTCCAGGTGACGGTGAGGCGCCGGCCGAAGTTGTCGTGTCCGTCGATGGCGATGCAGATCTTCGGGCCGGACCAGTTGTGGGTACGGGCGTCGCTGCTGCGCCGGCCCGATGCGGCGGCCGGGGCGGCGGTGGTGAGTAGGACGGCGGCGGCCGCGGTGGCGAGTGCGCAGGTCCTGGTGAGGACCGGGTACATCCGGCCATCCCTCTTCTTCTTCCCCGTGGGTAGGCCCGCCGGGTTGGTTGCGGTGGGGTACTGGGGTTGAGAGTGGGCGCCGCGGGGGTGTTGCGGCAGGTCACCCGGCCGGCCCACGGGGGTCCCGACTGTCGCCTGCCCGCCCCGCCGGGCGGTCCGTTGCTGCCGGACCGCTGTACTGCTGTCGGTCGCCCGCCCGCCGGGGTGCCCCGCCGGGCCGTCGCGCCGTTCGCCGCCCGGACGCTGGTCGTCTTCCGGCGGCGGTACCGGGCTGTCGCCGTCCGGTACCGCCGCCGTTCGGCTGTCGTCCGCCCCGCGGTGTGCCGCCGGCCGCCCGCTGGCCGGTCCGTCGCTGAGCCGGGCTGGCATCGGTCGCTGGGCCGTCGTGTTGCCGCTGTGCCTGGCCGATGCCCGGCGCGCTGTCGGCCCCGCCGCCCGCTGCTCGCCCGTTCTCGTGCTGCTGCCGCTGCGCCGCCGCCTGGGGCTGCCGCTGGTTGTCGCTGGTTGTCGTCGCGCGGGAGGGCGGCGGCCTCGGAACTGCCGTGCGGGCCGTTGCCGCTGGAGGCCGGACCGTTCGGGTTGTGCTCCGGTCAATGGCCTTCGGGGATTCGGGGGCGGGTGTGTTCAGGGCTGGTGGGGTGGGTGCGGGGATGGGTGTTCGGGGAGTGGCCCTGCGCACGGAGGCTTGGGCGGCTCGGCCGAGGCGTAGGAGGAGGGCGTCGGGGAGGAACACGGCGTCGGCGGTGATCATGGCGAAGGAGAAGAGGGGGAGCCCCAGGAGGAGGGCGATCCCGAGGTGCATGCCGAGCAGGACGGCGAGAGCGGTGTACTTGACCTTGCTGAACAGGGTGAAGGGGAAGGCGACCTGGACGACTACGGTCAGGTAGCAGACCGCCGTGAGGAGCAGCGGGTGGCTGTCGGCCTGTGCCGACAGTGCGGGCCAGGGTCGGAAGAGGTCGAGGTGGAGGGCGTAGTGCAGTGCGGTGCCGTCGCGCCAGAGGCTGCCTTGCACTTTGGATAGGCCGGCGGAACCGTAGAGGATGCAGACCTGGGCGGCGATGACGAACATGCCGCAGTTGTGGAGGAGGACGGCCACTCGGCTGCGGACGGGCTCGGCGTACCGGCGCCAGGGGTGCACGGGCCCGGAGGCGGGACGGGCCGACCGTGCCCGGCGGGAGTCCAGCGACCAGCGGCGGCCGCACGCGGTGAGGGCGAGGTAGACGGCCATCAGTGCGATGAGGTTGTCGCCGCCGTCCGTCATGAGGACGGCGCGGCTGTGGAACGAGGTCACCACGAGGGCGAACAGGACGGAGACCGCCCTGGTGTGCCATCCCAGGGCGAACAGGGCGGACGTCACGAGGGCGAGCACGTAGCAGGCTTCGAACCAGGTACTGCTGTCGGAGAGGGTGAGGAGGGTGAATTCGCCGTTCTGTGCCTGGAGTTCGCGTGCGAGTTCCGGTGTCCACGGCGAGCCGGGCCCCCAGATCTCGTCGCGGTGCGGGAACTCCCGCAGCAGGAAGGTGAGGTAGAGCAGCCCGTAGCCGATCCTGAGCAGGGCGGCGGCGCGCAGGGACACGGCGCGTTCGGTGAGGAAGGCGAACGCGCGGGTGACGGGGTCGTGGCGGGGGTCAGCGGTCATGGGATTCCACCTGCCACCAGGGGAGGTACCTGGCGTTGGAGGGCGTGCTGCCGGAGGGTGCGGTCCGGGGGGTCGATCGCCCGGGTGGTGCGACCGGCGTGCCGGTGACGCGCAACTGGACGGCGTCGAGGGCGGGCGGTGTGTTGCCGGCCAGGCGCTGGGCGGCGATGTTTGCCAGGTACTCCTGCAGCATCCGTGCACGTTCCGTGGCGGGTCGGTCGGTGGGGCCGTGCGTTTCCAGGTAGGCGGCCCACGCGCGGCGCAGCATGTTCTGCGCTGTGTGGCTGGGGAACGCGCTGTGCCGTACGGCAGCTTCGTCGATCGCGGTCAGGTCCTGCCAGGCGCCGACCTGCCGGGAACCGTCCGGGGCCGACGTCGATGCACGGGCCGAGATCTGCCAGCGCACCGACTCGGGGTTCGGGGCGAACAGTTGCCAGTTCTGCTCGAAGTAGGGGTAGATCCAGGTATCGATCTGCCGTTGGTATTGCTGGGAGACCGCGTTGGACGGTGCGACGTGCAGGAACACCAGGCAGACATGGGCGAGTGTCGCCATGACGCACGCGACGGTCGCGACCGCCACCGTGATCGCGGCCGGCAGTGACAGGGCCGGGTCCGGGTGTGAGGTCCCCGCCGGGCCGGTCGATGTCGGTGTGGCCTCCGTTGCGGGGGAGATGACGGGGCATCCGAATGGCGTTCCGCTGTGGTCGGTGTCGTTCATCGCTCCCTTTCCGCGGGCCTGCACCTGCGCGTGTCTGTGTGTGGATGTATCCGGCGGACGTGCGGTGATGTCCCCGCGCGAGGTCGCTCGCGCGGGGACATTCACGCCCGTCCCTGGTCGTGGGTCAGGAGACGGACCGCGCGCGTCGGCGCAGGACGAAGACCCCGGCGCCCGCCAGCGGCAGTCCGATGAGAGCGGCGCCGGCCGCGATCTCGATGGTGTTCGGCCCTCTGACTGAGCCGCCGACACCCGTGTCCACGCCGCCGACGGGAGGCCGCCCGTGGCCACCACCGTTGCCGGCCCCACCGTTGCCGGCCCCGCCGGTCGTTCCGCCGGTCGTTCCGCCGGTCGTTCCGCCGGTCGTTCCGCCGGTCGTTCCGCCGGTCGTTCCGCCGGTCGTTCCGCCGGTCGTGCCGCCGGTCGTGCCGCCGGTCGTGCCGCCGGTCGTTCCGCCGGTCGTGCCGCCGGTCGTGCCGCCGGTCGTTCCGCCGGTCGTGCCGCCGGTCGTGCCGCCGGTCGTGCCGCCGGTCGTTCCGCCGGTCGTGCCGCCAGTGGCGCACGTTTCCCGGGTGATGGTGTTGGTGTCCAGGGTGACGGACCCGTTGCGGGCCAGGGCCCGGCCGTCAATGGTCGCCCCGGTAGTGGCTGAGATGGACGTCAGCGCCAGGATGTTCCCGACGAAGGTCGAGTTGGTCCCGATGGTGGCCGAGCTGCCGATCTTCCAGAAGACGTTGCAGGGCGCCGCGCCGTTCACCAGGAGCACCTGGCTCGCGGAGGCGGTGGTGAGCGTGGAGCCTACCTGGAAGATCCACACCGCGTTCGGGTCGCCGTGGGCGTCGAGAGTCAGCGTTCCCGTCAGTCCGATCGAGGAGGACGCGGTGTACACACCCGGATCGAGCGTCTGGCCGCCGAGGTCGCCCGAGATGCTGGCGTCCGAGGCCTGCCCGGCCGCGTTGTTGTAAGCGACGGTCAGGTCGGTCTGCGCCTGCAGTGCGACGGCGTCGGCGGAGTGGATGACACCGTTCACCGTGCCGGGAGGAAAGCCGGTCACCGAGGTCCCCGGGCTCACCCCGACATCCCCCGTGATCGTGCTCGGGCCGGTGTTCGTGACGGACTGGCCGGCCAGGACGGCGAAGCTGTCCGCCGTCCCGAGCGGCACCGCCACACCGATCGCGTGGGCGGGGGTCGGCAGAACTGCCATCCCCGCGGCGGAGACAGTCAGTAAGAGCGCCGCGGAGAACCGGGCGGTGAACCCGCGACGGGAAGGTGGTGCCGAGACAGCCGAGTTCATTTAGGTGCCAATCTCTCGGGAGGACCTAATGGAATTGAATTAAAGGGACCGAAGACGTGAGATCTCATGCCAGGGCTACAAAGTGGGGCGACAATGACGATTTCCCCGTCTATACTCAGCCCTCCGAACGGAGATCGCATACAAATATGATATGCGGTCGACCGGCGCGTCCATGCCATTGAGGCCGGTGCATACGGGTGACTCTTCGTGATCAACAGTGCAGTCCTGCACAGTGCTTGACTGGCCATCAGGCAATGGACGGCCCGGCCCAGTGGGTCGGGCGGTGATCCGATGTGTGCGCATCACCCGTTCGGTCTCGGGGTGTCACCGCACTGCGCTGTCATCGGATGAAACGATGAGAGAACCTCGGATCGGCCCATCCCGGTGGCCCCGAGTTCGCCGGGGCCGGCCGCTGACACTTTCCTCCGCGTCGCGGCGAGGCGACGCTCACACCCGGACGAGGAGACGGCAGTGCGCGGATTCAGAGTGCTGTGGGCCGCGATCGTCACGGCCTCCCTGATTCTCGCTGCCGGGGTGTGGCTCGTCAGGGAAGGCCACCGCACCGAACTGCCACCCCAGCCGACCGCGGCACAGATGTTCTCCACGTCCCCCAAGGCCACCGACCAGCCGGCAGCCACACCCGCGACCCCCGCCATGAGCGCCTCGCCACCTACCCGGATCCGCATCCGCACCATCGATGTCGAAGCCCCCGTCACTCCCATCGGCCTCGACGCCAAGGGCCAACTCCAGCCACCTCCACCCGACAACAACAACCTCGTCGGCTGGTACCAGGCAGGCGCTGCACCTGGCCAGGACGGCACCGCCGTGATGGCCGGCCACGTCGACAACAAGCGCGGGCTCTCCGTCTTCTACGCTCTGGGCCGCCTGCACCCGGGAGCCGAGGTGGACATCGATCGGAAGGACCACACCACCGCCGTCTTCACGGTCGACGCAGTCGAGGTCTACCCAAAGGACCACTACCCCAGCGACAAGGTCTACGGCCGAACGGGCCGGCCGGAACTCCGCCTCATCACCTGCGGTGGCGACTTCACCAAGGAGACCGGCTACCAGGGCAACGTCGTCGCCTACGCCCACCTGGCACGCACCGAGACCTGACCACCAGCCGCCCCGATAGCCGACCGGGCGGCGCACGCCGCGCGCCACTGCGCCGAAGCCCACCGGCACATCGGCACCGACCCTCGCCCGGCTGCGCCCGTGACACGCCGACAGCGGACCACCCGCGCGCGGCGGGGCGGTGAACGGCTCCCGGGGCCCGTGGGCAGCCTCCCAGCCGCGCCGTACGGTAGTCCTGAAGGGCGTCCTCCGGCACCGAGCACTTCACTCCGTCTGACCGACCCAACCCTGGCAAGGCGCCCGTCGGGTGGGCGCCGGGCGTGGCCGATGACGCGGGGGCATGTCGGCGGGCTGGGGCCGGCACAAGGAGGTGCCGTGTATGGCCATCAGGAACGGCGGTACCGCAGGGGCCAGGTCGCAGGGGCGGCGCCTGGCCGACAGCCGTGCCGAGCTCGGCGCCCGCCTGCGCAGCCAGCACAAGACCTGCCGCGCCATCGAGCTCCAGATCACCTACGCCGACCGCAGCAGCACCACCCGCACCCTGCGCGAGGCGACCAATCACACCCCCCCCGCCTCGCCGATACCCTCTACGCCCCGTTCGCCTCCCTCGGCCTCCAGCGGGCCCGGATCCGCGCCGTCACCGCCCGCGTCGCCAACCTCGCCCCCGCCGCCACCGGCCGCACCCAACTCACCTTCGGCCCCCAGACCGAAGACCGCCGCACCCTGGAGCCCGTCATCGACAAGGCCAAGCACCGCTGAGGCGCCGGCACCCCCCACCCGGCCTCGCTCGCGGTCCTGCGCTCCGACCGCGGTAGGGGCGCCGGCGCGGCCCCGCTGGGCCGGGCGGCGGACCAGTGATCGCACGAGATGGCGACGAGACGGCCCGCGCGGCGCAGTCCGCGCCGACATCGGGCGTCGGACGGGCGACTCCAGGTTCACAAGGGCTGGCTGCGGACCCATGAGCGCGGCCAGCCCCTGACCGGTGTCCGGAGTCCGCACGGCGGGCCCGTCCGGGGCGCGCGTACTCGGCCGGCCACCGCTGCCCCGCGGACCTGCGGACCCACCAAGCTCCGCCCGCGCCACTCGTACGGTTGAACCTTCTGCCGGTTCCCAATGTCAGGTCCCGCGGTTGGAGTCCGACCCGAGATCGACGGAAAGGCCCCGGTCGGCAGTCCGGCACGCAGCGCGGCCGCGCCGAGATCGCGGGCCAGCAGCAGGTGGCGGTGGGTGGCCCGCGCGGCGGCCGGGTCCGTCCGGCCCGGTGCGTGCACGCGCTGCCGTAGCCGGGGACAGCGCTGCACCACGGCTCGTCGAGGATCGTCCGGGTGGGGATCGGGTCGCCGAAGCGACGGGCGGGCGGCGGCCGCGTACTCGGCGAAGCGGTTCGTCCAACCGCTGGTGTCCCGAGCCAGCGCTCTCAGAACGAAGAGCCGCGCCCCTCGTCCTGGCAGTGCGTCAAGGGCTTGCAACCAATCCGCCAGACATTCCGGCGGGCCCTGGACCCCAGGCCGCCGCAAGGCTCCGTCCGGGTTCTGGTGATCCGGCGTCCATGTGCTCGTGCCCCGCGTGCGAAAAGGAATGCCTGCCTACCAGGACATGCTCACCAACAGCGGCCACACCCGGCCGACGATCTGGACGGACATCTGGTACGAGTTCCTCGCGCTGGGTGACGGCGACAAGGCCCTCGCGGCGTTCCGCGCCGACAACTCCTTCACCTCGGAGGAGGGCGAGAGCAAGGCCCACACCTTCCACTGGATCCGCAATCTCGCCGCCCTCGGCACCGTCGACACCACCGTCACCGTGGACACCCCGCTCGCCTCGGTCTTCGTCAAGAACGGCGCCCGCACCTACGTCACCGCCAACATCACCGCCAACTCCCGCACCGTCCACTTCTCCGACGGCACCACCGTGAACATCCCGCCCGGCAAGACCGTCGCCACCGGCGCCAACACCTGGAGCGGTGGCAGCGCCACCGGGGGCTCCAGCCCCACCGGGGACCCGACTGCCACCGCCTCACCGACTGCCGGCGCTTCACCGTCCGGCTCCGCCTCGCCGTCCACCTCGGCCTCGCCGACCGACAGCCCCTCCGGCAGCACCTCTGCCTCCCCCTCGCCGACCGGCGGCACCGGCTCCTCGCCGACGCTCTACCTGCAGGGCGACGGCAGCCTCACCGGCACCACGCAGGCGGCCAGCACCGTCATCGCGGCCTCGGCCGGGGGCGCCAACCACGACGGCACCCCCTCCAGCCCGCTTACGATGACCGCCACCGGCCTCACCCTGACCTACAGCGGCGGCACCACCGCCTTCGACCTCGCCGTCGACGCGAACACCGCGGTCGGCAACGCCACCCAGCTCCGTCTCTCCTACGACTGCACCGGCGACGGCTCCTGGGACCGCGTCGAGACCTACCACTACTACGCCACCGACCCCGTCGCCGGCCGGGAGCACTACGCCCAGACCACCGGCCTCGAATCCGTCTCCGGCGCCGCCTGCAACCTGAGCGGCGGCACCGTCAGGGCCGAGATCTGGAACGCCCTCGGCACCAACCCCAGTGCCCTCGGCACCGGCAACCTCACCGTCCTGCGACTGCCCTACAGCTGACCTGACACCGACAGTGGGGCGACCCAAGGCCCGGGCCCCGCGTACGGGGCCCGGGCCGACGCCATGTGTCCTCGGGGCAGCACCGGTCGGTCGCCGCCGGCCCGGCCGCTGCAACTCCGACGAGGAGGCCGAACGCGTCCTGCACGCCGTCCTGGGTCCTCGGCAGCCAGCTCGCCGGCGAGGAGTGCTGCGACCTCGCCGCAGTCCTGCCGGAGCGGGCTCGCGCCGTCTTCGCCGGGCAGATCCCGCTGCCCGTACCCGTCGCCGCTCCGGCCTTCATCGAAACCACCGCGGCTTGACCTGGGACCGGTTACTGGCCGACACCGGCACGGTGCTGGAGCTCGCCTACCGGGCGGGCATCCGCCTCGTCGCCCCGGTCAGCCGGGGCGAGCGTGCTGTGCACCGGCCACGACGCCAGGCGCAGGATCGACCTGGACGCCTGGTCGGGCAGGTTCGCGAGTGCGTTCTGGCGCGGGTCACCGCCGCCCGTGGTTGCCGGATGGGAGGGCGGTGGCGAGGGCGTCGCGCAGGGTGGACAGGTCGGTGATGGTGGCCAGTTCGGCGAAGCGGGCCAGCAGCCGGCGCACGGTTCGGTCGTCACCGTCGTGCACGGCCTCGGTGATCGCCTCGATCAAGGCCGCCTGTCCGTTCCGGGCCGTCTCTGATGCCACGGGCGCGGGGTGTTCCACTGCCGCCTCCCTGCGCGAATCGCTTGCCTCTCGGTCGCGCGGTGGCGGCTCGGGGGTTGCCGCCGCCGCGCAGCGGGAGACTATCTCACTCGCGGGCACGGCAAAATCTATACTCGCCGGAGTAGACATTGCTCGCGGGCTGGTCTAACGTTTCTCTCGTAGACAAGCAGTCGGCGATACCGGCCAGACATGAACTGGCCGGCTTGTTGGACAGAAGTTCGCAGGTCGGTCCGGCAGCGGAGTTCCGAAGCCAGGCAGGTGCAGGACGGCGACGGGGCTGGCTGCCGGACCGGGTGGGCCGTCACGGCCACCGACCAGCAGGTGCGGTACCAGCAGTGCGAAGTGACAGGTCAGTACAGAGGATGAATGGAGGGTGCAAGCACCATCAGGATCGCCCGGCCCGTGAGGTAGCAGTTTTTCGTCCGGGCGGACACCGCAGACCTCCCTCAAGGACACGAAGGACGGTGGTTTCCGGTCACGCATACGCGATCCCCGCACACCCCTCCCCTGGGGCAGTGCGGAAGTAACAGTACCGGCCAAGGCCGGTAGATGGTGTTGTTCCCCTTCGGGGCCCCGGAGCCGACACGGCGCCGGGGCCCCTCGACGCGTTCTCCCCGAGAACCAGAGAGGTGCAGTGACTACAACGGCCAGCCCCGACACACCCGACAAACTCGACGACGACGACTACCCCGCCTACACCATGGGCCGCGCCGCCGAGATGACCGGCACCACCCCCGGCTTCCTGCGAGCACTCGGCGAACACCGCCTCATCACCCCACTGCGCTCCGACGGCGGCCACCGCCGCTACTCCCGCTACCAACTACGCATCGCCATGCGCGCCCGCGACCTCGTCGACCAGGGCACCCCCATCGAAGCCGCCTGCCGCATCGTCATCCTCGAAGACCAACTCGAAGAAGCCCTACGCCTCAACGAACAACTCCGCCGCTCCCAGCACGACCAGGAGCCCACCACGGACAGCTGACCGGACCGGCAACCTCCCCTGCAGCTGCTTCCAGCCGTACGGCCGCCCACCGCGGGGGGCCGGACGGGGGCGGACGACCTCGCGCTGCACGGCCTGGTCGCCTCGGGCGGCAGACTCCCGCCCGGCACGAGACGTGGCGGCTGGAGGGCACGGCCGGACTGGGCGCCGGAAGTGGTACTGGCGGGCCCGGGCACCTCGGTTTGCGCTCCCGTCATCCTCTTGGATCCTGCCGTCGAGCGGAGGACACGCCCGGGACGGAGCCCGCCCGGGAGTCGTCCTGCCGACGCCGGTGTCTTGACACCGCTGTGCCGCAACCTCCATGATCGCCCCGTGAACCTGTCAGACAGCCAGACAAGTGGTGCGGTCCCGCGGCGCGTCAGTGCGATGGAAGCGGTGTTCGGCCACCTGCGCAGCGCCATCGAGCGCGGTGAGTACGCCGTGGGGGACAAGCTCCCGTCCGAAGCCGAGCTGTGCCGGACCCTCGAGGTCAGCCGGCCGGTGCTGCGGGAGGCACTCCGAGCCCTGCAGGCGATGGGCCTGACCGTCTCCAAGACCGGCAAGGGCACTTTTGTCGTGGCGAACACGGTCGAGGACCCCACCTTCGGTGACTACGCCGCGAGCGACCTGCTCGAGGTGCGCCGCCACGTCGAGATCCCGGTCGCCGGCTACGCGGCGCTACGCCGCACCCCGGAGGACCTGGACCACCTGACCCACCTGCTCGACCGGATGGAGCGGGAGGCCGACACGACCGCATGGGTCGCGCTGGACACCGTCTTCCACCTGGCGGTGGCCGAGGCTTCCCGCAATCCGGTCTTCCGCCGGGTCATCGAGGAGATCCGAGACGCACTGGCGCGTCAGTCGACCTTCCTCAACGAGCTGGGCGGTCGGCGTGAGCAGTCCAACCGCGAGCACCGGGCGATCGTCGAGGCGCTGATCGACGGTTCCGAACACGACGCGGTCGAGGCCATGTCCCACCACCTCCACCGGGTCGAGACCACCCTCACCGACATCGTGCGCCCCAAGCGCACGGAGTCCCCCACGGAAGGCATACCCGAGGCGTGAGCGAGCAGTTCCTCAAGGACGAGAAGCGCCCCACGACCCGTCACGTCGATGCCGGGGACACCGGCTACAGCAAGTCCCTGAAACCCCGGCACGTCAACATGATCGCCATCGGCGGAGCGATCGGCACCGGCCTCTTCCTCGGCGCGGGCGGACGCCTCGCCGACGCCGGGCCCTCCCTGTTCGTCGCGTACGCCGTCTGCGGCGTCTTCGCGTTCCTCGTCGTGCGCGCGCTCGGCGAGCTCGTCCTGTACCGGCCGTCTTCCGGCGCCTTCGTGTCGTACGCCCGGGAGTTCCTGGGGGAGAAGGGCGCGTACACGGCGGGGTGGATGTACTTCCTCAACTGGGCCACCACCGGCATCGCCGACATCACCGCGGTGGCCACGTACACCCACTACTGGCAGCTGTTCTCCGAGGTCCCGCAGTGGGTGATCGCGCTCGTCGCCCTGGCCGTGGTGCTCACCGTGAACCTCATCTCGGTGCGGATCTTCGGTGAGCTGGAGTTCTGGTTCGCCATCGTGAAGGTGGGCGCGCTGCTGGTCTTCATGGGCATCGCGATCTTCCTGCTGGTCACCCGGCACCCGGTCGACGGTGCCGTACCCGGCCCCTCCCTGATCACCGACAACGGCGGCGTCTTCCCCAACGGCCTGATGCCGATGCTGCTGATCATCCAGGGCGTCGTCTTCGCCTACGCCTCGGTGGAACTCGTCGGCGTCACGGCCGGGGAGACCGAGAACCCCGAGGAGATCATGCCGAAGGCGATCAACTCGATCATGTGGCGCGTGGGTCTGTTCTACGTCGGCTCGGTCGTCCTCCTGTCGATGCTGTTGCCGTGGAACAGGTACGGCGCCGGCCAGAGCCCGTTCGTGACCGTGCTCTCCCACATCGGCGTCCCGGCGGCGGGCGGCGTGATGAACCTGGTCGTCCTCACCGCGGCCATGTCCTCGCTCAACTCGGGCCTCTACTCCACCGGCCGCATCCTGCGCTCCATGGCCGTCAACGGTTCCGCCCCGCGGTTCACCGCCCGTATGAGCCGCAGTCAGGTGCCGTACGGCGGCATTCTGCTCACCAGCGGCATCTGCGTCCTCGGCGTCGGCCTCAACTTCGTGGTCCCGGCCGATGCGTTCGAGATCGTGCTGAACTTCGCGGCGATCGGCATCCTCTCGACCTGGGGCATGATCATGGTCTGCCACCTCCTGTTCTGGCGGAAGACCCGCGACGGCGAACTGACCCGCCCCGGCTACCGCCTGCCCGGCTCCCCGTGGACCGAACTCGTGACCCTGGCCTTCCTCGCCTCGGTCCTGGTCCTCATGTACGCCGACGGCGGGGCCGCGCGCACCACCGTGCTGTGCGTGCCGCTGATCGCCGGAGCGCTGGTCGCCGGCTGGTACGCGATCCGCGCCCGCCTCGCGCGCGCCGCCGCCGCGACCGACGGCTGAGCCGGCGAGGCCGGGCACGACCGATCCGGCCGGGCACCCCTTCAGCGAGGCCGCCGCGTGCCCGCGACGCGGTCGGCAGCAACCAACCATCGAACGAGGCAGTGATGCACAGCAGTTTCCCCGCGGACGCGCCCGCGATCCGTGAACCCCTGCACGCACCCGTCGCCCACGTCACCCGAGGCGGTGTGGTCGAGGGCATCCACTACGGCTCCGTCGTCGTCCTCGGTGACGACGACGAGGTCAGGTTCCGCATCGGCGACATCGAGGCGGCCTGCTACCCGCGGTCGGCCCTCAAGCCCGTGCAGGCCGTCGCCATGGTGCGGGCCGGGCTTCCGCTCGACGGCGACCTGCTCTCCCTCGCGATGGGCAGCCACTCCGGTGAGGACCGCCACCTCGCCGGCACCCGCCGGATCCTCGAACTGGCCGGCCTCACCGAGGACGACCTGCGCAACGTCCCGGACCTGCCGTACGGTCAGGCCACCCGCGACGCCTGGGTGCGCGAGTGCCGCCCCCCATCCCGGCTCGCCCAGAACTGCTCCGGCAAGCACGCTGCGATGCTGTACCTCTGCACACTCAACGGCTGGCCGCTGGAGACCTACCTCGACCCGGCCCACCCGCTCCAGACGGCGATCGCCGAGGTCGTCGAGGAGCTCACCGGCCAGCGCATCGCGACCGTCACCGTCGACGGCTGCGGCTCCCCGCTGTTCTCGGTGTCCCTGCACGGCCTCGCCCGCGCCGCCGCCCGGATCGCCGCGGCGCCGCCGGGCACGGCCGAGCGCCGGGTGGCGGATGCGCTGCGCGGCCACCCGGAGATGGCCTCCGGTGCAGGGCGGGACGGGGCCGAGCTGATGCGCGCGGTGCCCGGGCTGCTCGCCAAGGACGGCTTCGAGGGCGTCCAGATCGCCGCACTGCCGGACGGCCGCGCCGTCGCCGTGAAGATTGCCGACGGGGCGAGCCGGGCGCGTGTTCCGGTCGCGGCCGCCGCCCTGGCGTGGGCGGGGGTCGACCCGCGGCTGCTGGCCGGTTTCGCCGGGGAGCCGATGACCGGCGGCGGCCGGACCGTCGGCGGAATCCGGCCGGTGGCGGCGCTGGACCCGCACACCGTGCTCACCCCCGCTCGACCCGAACCACGCCACGACCTCGCTCATCCAGCTCAGGAAGAGGACCCGCACGCCATGACCGCCGCCACCCGCAGCGAACACGACCTGCTCGGGGACCGGGACGTCCCCACCGACGCCTACTGGGGCGTCCACACCCTGCGCGCCACCGAGAACTTCCCCATCACGGGCACGCCGATCTCTGCCTATCCGCACCTGATCGACGCCCTGGCCGCCGTGAAGGAGGCCGCCGCCCTCGCCAACGAGGAACTCGGCCTGCTGGAGCCCGGGAAGGCCGCGGCGATCGTCGCCGCCTGCCGCGAGATCCGCGGCGGGAAGCTGCACGACCAGTTCGTCGTCGACGTCATCCAGGGCGGCGCCGGCACCTCGACCAACATGAACGCCAACGAGGTCGTGGCCAACCGGGCACTGGAGCTGCTGGGCCACGCCAGGGGCGAGTACCGGCACCTGCACCCCAACGAGGACGTCAACCTCGGCCAGTCCACCAACGACGTCTACCCGACCGCCGTCCGGATCGCGACCGTCTACGCGGTACGCGGCCTGCTCGACGCGATGGCCGTCCTCCAGCAGGCCTTCGCCCGCAAGTCCGTCGAGTTCCGCGACGTGCTGAAGATGGGCCGCACCCAGCTGCAGGACGCCGTTCCGATGACGCTCGGGCAGGAGTTCTCCGCCTTCGCCGTCATGCTCGACGAGGACCGCAGCAGGTTGGCGGAGGCCGTCGAGCTGATCCACGAGATCAACCTCGGCGCGACGGCGATCGGCACGGGCCTCAACGCCCCCACCGGATATGCCGAGTCGGCCCGCCGCCACCTGGCCGACATCACCGGGCTGCCCCTGGTGACGGCGGCCAACCTGGTCGAAGCCACCCAGGACTGCGGCGCGTTCGTCCAGATGTCCGGGGTGCTCAAGCGCATCGCCGTCAAGCTGTCCAAGACCTGCAACGACCTGCGCCTGCTGTCTTCCGGCCCCCGCGCAGGCCTCGGTGAGATCAACCTGCCGCCGGTGCAGGCCGGTTCGAGCATCATGCCCGGCAAGGTCAACCCGGTGATCCCCGAGGTCGTCAACCAGGTCGCCTTCGAGGTGATCGGCAACGACGTCGCCGTCACCATGGCCGCCGAGGCCGGCCAACTCCAGCTCAACGCCTTCGAGCCGATCATCCTGCACTCGCTGTCGGAGTCCGTCACGCACCTGAGCGCGGCCTGCCTCACCCTCGCCGAGCGCTGCGTGGCCGGCATCACCGCCAACACCGAGGCCCTGCGCGCGACCGTCGAGAACTCCATCGGCCTGGTGACCGCCCTGAACCCGCACATCGGGTACACGGCCGCCACCGACATCGCCAAGGAGGCCCTCTCCAGCGGCCGGGGCGTGGCCGAACTCGTCCTGGAGAAGGGCCTGCTACCGGTCGAGACGCTCTCCTCCCTGCTGCGGCCCGAGGTGATCGCGGGAACCGGAGCCGCCCCGGCCTGACGACGGGTCGCCGCAGGCTTCCAGCCCGCGTACCGCTCACAAGGCAGTGGCAGAGCCCGCACGCGACCGCCCCGGAGTACCGGTGCCGCAACCTGCGACTCCCCGGTGGCTCCGGACTCGGCCGTCGCCGAGAAGGGGCCGATCGCCGCCCTGTCCGGCGATTCGTGAGCGGCGTCCGAGGCGGTACGGCAGGCCGGAATCCGAGCCTGTTGCGGGCGCCTGCTCATCCGCGCGGATGCCTTCGTTGGGTCCCCACAGGGGATCGCCGGCCCGCCCGCGCGGCCCGGTGGCCGGCGGCACGGTCAATGCCGGGCGAACTGGACTCCGGCCGGCTGGGCCACGCCCGGCCGCAACGCGATCCCGTCCACGGTCAGCCGTTCCCCGTGGATGTCGGTGACCCGAATCGGGTCCGCCGCACCCGCTGCCGTCGGGGAGCGGAAGTAGTTGTAGTCGGCGCGGGACAAGCGCCGCCAGCCGCCGCCGGCCCGGACTTCCAGCGCCGCCACCGGGTTCCGGTGGCCCATCAGGGCAGTGGGCATCCGTTGACGATCCGCACGGTGATGCTCGCTCCGTTGGCGGTGAGGACGAGCGCGTACGACCCGCACGCCTTGGACGACTCGTAGTCGGTGTGGTTCATCGCGGCGATCATGAGATCGCCGGACGGGCCGTACAGGCAGGCGCCGTTGCCGTCGGCCGCGTCGTAGGAGGTCGCGACGCCCCGGTAGTTCGTCCCGGGCTTGATCCGTCCGGTCAGGGGCGCCGTGGTGGACGCCGTACGCACGCTCCGGGCCGCGGAGGGCGACGGAGTATCCGTGGCCGGTGCCGGCCGGGGGCTCGTGACCGATGGCCGAGCCGCTGACGGCGTGGCATCGGCAGGGGTGCCGGCGGTGGGCGGCGCCCTGATCGGTGGCTTCGACGGCTGCTGCGGCCGGCTGCCGGGAACCGCCTACGCTCCCCGGCAAGAGCGCGACGGCCAGCCACACCAGCACCCCGATCGCCCCCAGCGCCGACGGAATGCCCACGCCCAGCCCTCGCCCGCGCCACGCCTGCGGGACGGCGTGCTTCGGTGCCCTCATGTCCCGTCCAATCCGGAAGGTCGAGTCGACGTTGCACCACTCAGCGGCCGCGGAGGACGGGAAGGTTGCCGTTCCGGCCGCGACTTCTCCGTGCCACCGTGCGGCCGGCCCGACGGCCGAACGGCGCAGTCCCGCCGCACCGCCCGCGAGCCACCACGGTCAGGACCGGTCGCCGCACACCACACCACAGCCGTAGCCGCCCAGGTATACCCGGCCGTACACCTCGGGTCGCCAGCGACGATGTGGATGGCGCTGCCGCCGAACCGGTGCTGGTCGTCGTTGATCCGGACCCAACTCGAGCCGCCGTCGGTCGACCGGTACAGCTCGTCGGAGAGCCACCAGCGGTGCAGCGTGGTGCAGACGGTCGGGGTACTCGACGGTCTGCTGCTTTCCCACGGCCTGGAATCGCGCGTGCGACCGGGCGCGCGCTCCGCTGCGCCCCGCCGCGTGTCTCTCTGTCACGCGGGCACCCGGACGACCGCCTGGTGGCCGACTGCCGCGCCGCGTTGCGGTGTGTCCGGGCCGGTCGGTGAGTGCCGGTGACCCGTTGCAGGTTGGCTCTCCGTGGGAGCTCGCTCCGGTTGCGGCGCGATGCCCGGAGGGTTCGCGGGCGTGGGGAAGACGCGTAGGGGCCAGGGCCCGTGGGCCAGATCGTGGCGGAGGGCGTCGAGTCTGGCCAGGCAGGCGTCGATGGTGGCGATGGCGGTGCTGCTCTGTTCCTGTATCCGGCGTTCGATGGCGGCGAGCCGGTCTTCGATGTGCTGCCAGCGGTCTGCGGCGGTGGTGTCAGGTGCGTCGTTGGTCGCTGTCATGGCGGAGGCGGTCGGTGCGGTCGGTGAGGGTGTCGAGGCGGGCGGCGAGGTCCGGGTGGGTGGCGAGGTGGGGGCGCATGCCGGCGAGAGGCGCTATCAGGTCGGCCGGGTCGAGGGCGCCGAGGGCGGTGGTGAGCGCGGTCAGCGCGGGGCGGGCCCGGGGCGTGAGACCGGACGCGGCGGTGATCTGGGCGGCGAGGACGCGCAGGTCGGCGGCGTTGTGGCGGGCCCAGGCGGTGACGGCGCGCTCCGCGGCCCGGTGGTCGCGCACCGCCTTGACGCGCTCCGCCCCGGTCGCGGCGTCCTCGGGTCTGCTGCCGGCGGGTCTGAGGCGGAGGTAGCGGTTCTCGGCGGCTTGGCGGCTGGCGACGCCCATGGGCTGGGCGAGGTCGGCCCAGGTGGCGCCGCCGGCGCGGGCGGCATCGACGAGGCCGGCTTCCCAGCCGGCGAGTTCGGTGCGCAGTTCGCGCAGCAGCACCAGTGCGGCCAGGGCGGGCTGCGGTCCCTCGTCCGGTGCGCCGGGGCCGGAGCCTGCGGTTGGACCGGGGTTCTGGGCGGTGCGGACGGCGTCGTCGATGGCGGCGAGCGCGGCGGTGGCGGCGAGGAAGGACGCCGGTCCCGTCGGTTGGCCGCCGCCGGTGGCGGGCGGGTCGGGCCGTTGACCCATAGGTGTCACTCCTTCGGCGACTCAGGGGTTTGTCATCGGATGGATGACATGTTAGAACGGTTTCAGGTGAAGCGCACTGGCTCCCATTGATCTGTGGAGGTGTTTCGCGATGCTGATGCGCACTGACCCGTTCCGCGAGCTGGACCGTCTGACCCAGCAGTTCCTGGGCACGACCGGTACGTGGTCGCGGCCGGCCCCGATGCCGCTGGACGCCTGCCGTGTGGGCGACGAGTACGTGATCTGTTTCGACTTGCCGGGGGTGGACCCGGAGGCGATCGACATCGACGTCGAGCGGAACATGCTGACCGTCAAGGCCGAGCGCCGCCCTCGCCACGAGGGCGAGGATGTGAAGTGGGAGCTGTCCGAGCGTCCGCTCGGCGTGTTCTCCCGCCAGGTCATGCTGTCCGACACCCTCGACCCCGCCGGGATCAGCGCCGACTACGACGCCGGCGTGCTGACGCTGAGGATCCCGGTCGCGGAGAAGGCCAAGCCCCGCAAGATCGCCATCAGCCACAGCGGCGGCCGTAAGCAGATCCGGGCCTGACCCACCCGAACCGCCCAGGACGCCGGTGCACCCGCAAGGTCTCTCCCCCGCCCACGCGGGGCACCGGCACCCACGGCCCACACCATGCCGGCACCGCCGGGCGCTGCGCAGCCGGTGGAGGCGGACACCCCGTGCACGACACCGCCCCCGCGACCGTGACGGCGCGCGGGGACATCGACCTCGCCACCGCCCCTCGGCTGCGCCGCGTCCTGGCGCGAGCGCTGAAAGCCCATCGGGACGTCGTGCTCGACCTGTCGGAGGTGACGTTCGTCGACCGCGCGGGCCTGGGTGCGCTTGTCGAGGCCCCCAACCTGGCCGGCCGCCGGGGTGGGCGGCTCGTCCTGTGGGGAGCGGGCCCGTGTGTGGTCAGGCTGATCCGCCTCACCGGCCTCGGCGGGTACTTGGCCGTGGAACGCGGGCCCGCGGTCGACGCGGCAGCTTGCTCGGAACGAGGAGAGACCCGTGGTGACTCTTCGATGGGAAGCGTTCCTGGACCGCGTGCGGGAGCGCGGTGAGTACGACACCCCCGGCGACGCCGAGCGGGCGGCCCGTGTCGTGCTGGCCCTGCTCGGCGCGCACCTGGTCGGCGACGTGCGCGCAGAGCTGGCCGCGCGTCTGCCCGAGACCCTCGCCCTGATCCTGCTCAACCCGCTGCAGGCCGCAGAACCGCTCAGCCCCGACAGGTTCGTGCGCGCCACGGCCGCCTGGATCGACGGCGCCACCGAGACCACCGCGCTGTGGGACATCGGCGCCGTTCTCAGCACCGCGGCCGACGCCGCCGGCGATGACCTCACCGAACGCGTCCTGCTGCAACTGCCGCCCGGCTACGACATCCTCTTCGGCCGCCCCCAGCCCGGCCAACGCCCCTGAAACAAGCCGAGTGCCCGCCGCCCATCGCGCGCAGGCACCCACTCCCGGAAGGCCACCGCCCATGACCCGGCACCGCCTCCTCCAGCAGGTCCGTACCCTCGGCCGCTACAGCGACGACGAGGAAGCCCAGCGCGTCCTCGACACCGTCCTGGCCGTCCTCGGCTCCCAGCTCACCGGCGAGGAGCGCTGCGACCTCGCCGCCACCCTCCCGGAGCGGGACCGAGCCGTCCTCGCCTCGCAGATCCCGCTGCCCGAACCGGTCACCGCCCCGGCCTTCGTCGAGGCCGTCGCCCGGGCCCTGCACACCAGCCTCGCGTGCGCCCGCTGGGACACCTCCGCCGTCCTGACCGCCCTCACCGACGTGGCAGGCGACGAGCTGACCGACCGCCTGCTCGCCCGGCTGCCCCGTGGCTACGCACTGCTGTTCGGCCGCGCGGACCTCACGGTCGCCGCCTGACACCCACCCTGGCCGGACACCGGCGCCGGCCCCAGGCAGGACGCAGGCAGGGAACGCGGACATGCCGGGCGACCTGAAGACCAACGTGGAGCACATCGGCCCCGAGGCGGTGTGCTCACTCGCCGGGTACCTGCATGTGGACACCGAGCACGGCTACGGCACTGATAACCGCGCTCGGCGTCCCCCCAGGTGCCCGCGGTGGTCCTCGCCGCCGTCGAGCTGTTCACCCCCAACGGTCTGAACGCGCTGCTGCAAGCGCGCGCCTGGAAGCGGCAGACCGTGCGTCTCGTCGACCTCGCGGTGGTCGGCCTTCAGCTCCGTGACGACGTTCCCGCCGTGTCCACCTACCCCGGCTGCCAGCAGCCCGGGAACAACGCCCGCGGCTCCGTGTGTCAACCGGAAGGCGATGCCGCCGCGATGCGAGTTCCAGGCGCCGACAGTGCCGGCGCAGGCGCCCGAACCTCCACGGGCAGTCATCTGAGGGGGGCTCACGCCTCGGCAGGGATCTGACCCGGTGGCAGGGTGCGGGCGTGGCGAGCAGCGCGGCGCGCGTGGCACCGAATCCGGAACGCCACTCACCGGGCCCTGTCGGCCGGTCGGGGGCCGGGCGGTGAGGAGGTTCTCGCCGTGCGCGCCCGTCGTTGCCGGATCGCCCGCCGAGGCCGGTTCGCCCATCCGGGGTGCCCGGTCGTCGGGCGGCGCGGTGAGGCGCTCCTCGAACCGGCCGAGGAGGAGAACGGCGCCCAGGAGGGCGGGTGGCAGGAACAGCATGAGCGCGAGCATGCGAGCCTCCCCACCGCTCCCCGGAAGCAGGGATCGAGGCGACAATCAGCACGCGGCCCTCCTCGTGGCCCTGGAACCTCTCCGAGACGAGCTTCGGCCCCCGAACCAGCCGGGCGACCAGGCGAGCCTTCCGCGCCGGTCTTGGGGTTCAGAGCAACGGGGACGCGTGCAGGCACGTGTGGCGGCCCGGCGGGCCGGGCTCCGAGAGGAGCCGGGCGGTGGTCCCGACGATCGCGACGCGGAAGGTTCCGCGGCTGTCGGCGTAGACGGGTGTGCCGTCCGCGGCCCTCTCGCCGGTGGCGTGGACGATGACGACCTCGGGCGGGGCGTGGCGGCCGGGAGTGCCGGGCAGGGTGACCGCGACACGCGGCGGCGGGCCGGACGGCTTCCCGTCGGCGGGAGGTGCGGGTGATTGTGTGGGCATGGCGGGTTCCGGGGGCTGTGGCTCACATGCAGGTGAGCAGTTGCGGTGCGAGGGTTTTGATCATGGTGTTGGTCCAACGCATCTGCCGCAGGGTCTGCGGGTGGCAGGCGGTGGCGAGGTCGAGGAGGCGGCTGTCGCGAGTGGCCTTGGCGGTTTGGGCGAGCATTTCCCAGTTGAGGGAGTTCTCGGTGGCAGTCAGGTGCAGGTCCCGCAGGTCGTGCAGCAGGACCAGGCCGGTCTCGGGCCGGCGGCCGAGGGCTTCGGCGGTCTTCTCCCGCAGGGTCGTCCAGCGGCCGAGACTCGGGTGATCGACGTGCTGGGCCAGGTCCAGGCCGTAGTGCGACGCGGCATGGGCGAGGCGTTCGACGTGTTCGTGGGACCAGCGGGCGACGTCGGTGGCGACGTGACGGATCTCGTGGTCCGCGCGGTGGCGTTCGGCGGCGGCGAGCAGATCGTGCTCCATGCGGCGTTCACCGTCGTGCAGGGCTCGTAGCGTGATCGCGATGCCGGTCACCGTGCGCCTCCTTCCAGGACGTCGGTGGTGTGGACGGCCACGGCCGCGGGTCCTCCGATGGTGGGCGGGATCGTCCGCGGGTGGACGGGAGCGGAGGCGCCGGTGGTGGGTGCCGGAGCGATCGCGCCGTCGCCGGGTGCGATGAGGGTGAGGCGGGCGGCGGCGGTCTTGAACAGCGGCTGCTTCGATGCCGGGTCCCAGTCGGTGACAGTCGTCTCGTTCGCGGCCCGGCCGCCGCCGTCGGCGCCGGGTTGGTCGCCGGCGGGGGTGTCCCAGTAGCCGTAGTGGAACGGAACGAACACCATGCCGTCGCGGATGCCAGTGATCCGCAGCCGGCCGCGCAGCGACCCGCGGGGGCTGGTGACTTCGACCAGGTCGCCCTCGGCTAGGCCGTGCCGGCTTGCTTCGGAGGGTGAGAGTTCGACCCAGACGTCGGGGGCGGCGGCGTTCAGCTGCGGCACCCGGCCGGTCTTGGTGCGGGTGTGGAAGTGGTAGAGCGTGCGGCCGGTGTTCAGCTGCAGGGGGTACTCGTCGTCGGTGTCCTCGTGCGGCGGCAGGTACTCGGCCGCCTTCAGGACGGCCCTCCCATCGGGGTTGAGCGCCCGGTACTCCGTCTCGGACACGGCCGCTCCGGTGACCAGGTCCCTGCCGTAGGTCTCGCAGACGTCGGGGGCAGCCCAGGTGATGCCGCCGGTGTAGAGGCGTTCCGTTCCGTCCGGCGCCTGGGCGGTGCAGGGCCACTGGATGCCGCTGTCGCCGCGCAGCCGGTCGTAGGTGAGGCCGGTGTAGTCGCACGGCCGGCCCTCGGAGCAGCGTTTCCACGCCTCGAAGGCCGATTCCGGGTCGTGCCAGGCGATCAGCGGCCGCTCGTCCCTGTCGCGGAAGTCCATGCGCCGGGCGAAGTCGAGGAAGATGTCGAGATCCGGCCGGGCCTCGCCGGGCGGATCGACGGCCTTGTCGGAGAGGTGGACGGTGCGGTCGGCGTTGGTGAAGGTGCCGGTCTTCTCGCCCCAGGTCGCGGCCGGCATGACGACGTCCGCCAGCTGCGCGGTCTCGGTGAGGAACAGGTCCTGGACGACGGTGAACAGCCGCTCCTGCCCGAGGATCGAACGGATCCGGGCCAGGTCGGGCAGGGACACGGCCGGGTTGGTGCCGGAGATCCACAGCATCCGGATCGAGCCCTGCTCGGCGTAGCGGAAGATCTGCATGGCCGGGGTGGGCGGCGCGTAGTGCGGGATCCGCGTGGGTTCGACGTTCCAGATCTCGGCGAGGTCGGTGACGTGCCGGTCGTTCTGCCAGTTGCGGAAGCCCGGCAGGTCGCCGTCGGCGCCGCACTCGCGGGTGTTCTCGGCGGTGGGCTGGCCGTTCATCTGGAGGACGCCGCAGCCCGGGCGGCCGAGCATGCCGCGGATCAGCTGGAGGTTGTTGACCTGGACGGCGGCGGCGGTGGCCTGGTGTGACTGGTATACGCCCTGGAGCACGGTGGACAGCAGGCGTTCGGCCTCGCCGAGGACCTCGGCGGCGTGTTCGATCTTCCGGGCGGGCACGTCGCAGATGCCGGCCGCCCACGCGGGCGTGCAGGTCGCGACCTGGGCGGCGAGTTCGTCGAAGCCGACGGTGCGGGCGTCGATGTAGTCGCGGTCGATCCGGTCGGTGCGGATGATCTCGTGGAGCAGGGCGTTGAGCAGGGCCACGTTGGTGCCGGCCCGCGGGGCGAGATGCACGGTGGCGCAGCGGGCGGCCGGCGTCGGCCGGGGGTCCACGCACACCAGCCGCGGCGGCTCGGGGCCTTCGAGGCGGTCCAGGGCGCGCATCCACAGCACCGGCTGGGTCTCGGCCATGTTGTGGCCGAACAGCGCGATCACGTCCGCGTGGTCGACGTCGGCGTAGGAGGCGGGCTGGCCGTCGCAGCCGAAGGTCTCCTTCAGGGCCTCGGCGGCGGTGGCGGTGCACAGCCGTGTGTTGCCGTCCAGGTGGTTGGTGCCGATCCCGGCCCGGGCGATCACCGCGAGGGTGTAGTACTCCTCGAGGAACAGCTGCCCGCTGGTGTAGAAGCCGATCGCGCCAGGCCCGCGCTCGCCCAGCAGGCTCTTCGCCGCAGTGACGATCCGGGCCATGGCAATATCCCAGTCACAGGCCACCAGCTCGCCGCCGTCCCGGACGAGCGGAGTGGTCAGCCGGTCGGTGGCGTGGTTGGCCTGCCAGCCGAACAGGTCCTTCGGGCCGAGCCGACCCCGGTTGACCCGGTCGCCGGCGCGGCCGCGCACCCCGACGATCCGGCCGTCGGCGACGGCGATGTCCATCGCGTCGCCGTTGGAGTGCAGCAGCGATGCGGTCGGCACCCACCGCTCGATGTGCTCCGCCGACATGCCGGGCTGGAGAAAGGAGTCGACCCGCACCGGCCACGGCCGGCCGGGCCCATACGGTGTCCGGGCGCCCCAGGGATGTGCGATCCGGTCCGATTCGCGTGGCATCGGCGCGGCCTCCGTGCTCCCCCTGTGATTCGGGACGGGCGTGTACCCGCGTGGGCGGCTGCTACGCGCCGTGTGGCTTCGTGGCGGGCCGCTTCGGTGGTTCCTCGGTGCGGATCCGGTTGTTGGCGAGGGTGGGTGAGATGCCGAGGGGTCGGATTCTCACCGGGGTGAGCCGTTCACGATCCCGCGCCTGCCACCACCGTTGCCATGGCCAGGCCGTCTCATGCTCCGGGGTGAGCGTTTGGAGGGCGACCGGGAAGGTCCTCCGACCGGCACGCCTGAACGACCGGTGTGATCTACACGCCGGGGGCGGGCGGTCTCGCGCGATGCCGGGCGGCTTCCTCGGCGGTGGCGTAGACGGGGAACAGTCCGGCGGTGTCGGTGATCTCCAGGACCCGGAGTGCCCCGGCGCTGGGTGCGACCAGGACGGTGGGCACCGTGCGGTCGGCAGCCGCGGTCCTGGCCCGCAGCAGAGTGTTGAGCCCGCCGGAGGCGAGCAGTTCCACGCCGCTCAGGTCGACCGCGAGGACTTCCGGGAGTTCGGCGAGTGCCGTGTCGAGGGCGTGCTGCGCTTGGTCGGCGGTGCCCTGGTGGAGGTCGCCGGCGAGTACACACACCACCGCCGGGCCGATGCGCCTCGTGCTGGTCTTCAACTCGCTCGACATGGTGGCGCGCCTTCCTGCGCGAGGGGGAGGCCCGTCAGCGGGCCGTAGACGGCGGTGCGGATGCTGTCGCAGGTGGCAAAGAGGTGGTCGGTGCCTGTGATCTTCAGCAGCCTTTCGACGTGGGCGGGTGGTGCGGCGATCACGAGCTCGACGTCGGCGGCCTGTGCGGCGAGCCGGGTCTTGAGCAGGGCCTTGAGGCCGGTGGAGTCACAGAAGGCGAGGCCGGACAGGTCGACGACCAACCGCGGTGGGCGAGCCTCGACGGCTGCGGCGAGCGCGTCCTCCAGGGCGGCGCGACGGTCCTGGTCGATCTCGCCGTCGAGACGGAGGACCCGTGCCGCGCCGGGGACGTCCGTAACGGTGATCAGCAGCGGGGGCGCGGCGCCGCGACAGGTGGGGGAGGGCGGCGGGAGGTGGCGGGCCGTCATGGGCGCGCTCCCTTCCGGGCGGAGCAGCTGTCGTGTGCGGCCTCGTGCGGGTGAGGATTCGGGCTGCTCGGTGGTCGGTGGCTGCCGGAGCGGGTGGCCCGGGGCCGGTCCGTTCGGTGCGGGCAGGGCAGGGACGTGCGGTCGGGTGGTCATCCCCACCATCTGGTGACGCCGTCGTGGGGGCTGCGCCCCCGTTCCCCGGCCTGGGCCGCGGCGCGGTCGAGTTCGAGCAGGAGGTTCAGGGCGGTGGCGGCCGCGGCGGTGGCCGGTATGGCGGAGTCGAGGGCGTCGTACGCGCCCTTGGGGTCGCCGTTGTTCCAGTGGTCCACTGCGGCGCAGGCCAGGTGTTTCAGCTCGGCGAGCTTGGTGGTGGCAGCGGTCGGCAGGGTGTCGTCGCCGTTGATGGTGGCCTTATCGGTCATCGGTGTCCTCCCTGCGTGGCGGGGATCCGTTGGGCCGGTTCAGGAACTCCTGCCGCGGTCGCGCTCATGTGCCTGGCCGTGCCGGTCGTCGGGATGGCTGCCGGGTGCCCCGTCGGCGCCGGCGGGCGGTGAGAGGTCGGCGAACATCTCCAGGAAGCCGGAGATCTCGTGGTGGGCCTCGGCGGGATGGCGGAAGTGCATTCCACGTGCGATCCGGTAGTGGTTGCGGCGGCCGTGCCGGGTGCGGGTGAGGTAGCCGGCGCTCTCCAGGTCGGTGATGATCGCCTGTACGGCCCGCTCCGTCAGTCCGCACGTGGCTGCGAGATCCCGTACGCGCACCTGTGGGTCGCGCGAGATCATCAGTAGCACCCGGGCGTGCTGGGTCAGGAACGTCCAGCTCGTGCGGGGCTCGTGCTCGTCCACCACAAAACAAGTATGAACCCAAATGCCGGTTTTGTCAGACATGAGTTCAAGCGCCGGTCGCAGCCCGTGACGTGTTGGCCGCCGCAGGGAGGCCAGGCCCTGTCCGGTGTGTCCCGCCGTTGCCAGTGCGCGCGAGATTCGCGGTAGGCAGCCGTACCGCCCGTTCGGCATCGGCGAGTTGGTTGGTGCAGGCAGGGCAGGACAGGTCGCCGAACGTGTGGCCGTCGGGCGCGCCCAGGCCCTCCGCGGTCTGCCGGGCCGGCGCCCGATCCGCAGCCGACGCCTCGCACCCGCCGTCCTCCAACTGCCGCTGCGCCCCAGGACTGCCTGCGCTACGTCGTGAACATGCCCATGCCGGGCAGGTCAGTTGTCGAGGAGCGGGTCGGGGTCGGCCAGCGCGGCTTGGCGCGCTCGTTGAGGATCCGGTGCGGCCGCGGGGCCCGGCTCCAGGAACGGTAGGGGGACGTCGGCCCAGACGGTCCTGCCGCCGTTGCCCTCCGAGGTGCAGCCCCAGTCGGTGGTGATCCGGTCGACGACGACCATGCCGTGTCCGTGCGGGGTCTGCGGCCAGTGCGGCTCGACCAGCCGCGGCGGGGTGGGGCTGGGGTCGGTGACGGCGATCCGCAGCTGTCCGGGTGCCCGCTGGAGCTGGAGTCGGAGGGTGAGCGGGTGCCCGGCGTGGTCGGTGGCGTTGGCGAGGAGTTCGACGGCGACGAGGACGGTGTCGGCGGCCGTTTGGCGGGCGGTGGTGGGCAGGTGCCAGTCGGCGAGGGCGGTGCGGGTGAACTCCAGGCCCTCGCTCACACAGTCCGCCTCCCCGCCGGGAAGGAAGTCCAGTCGACGCTGCTCCGAGACCACGGGGTGAGGGGAGGGGCACATGACGGTTCCCGGTCGATGGCGACGAATTCTCCGTATCAGGCGCCTGCCCGGCCTGGCGACGTCTACGCGCCGGGTACAGCCGAACGGCCCGGCCCGTCGAGCGAGAACGGACCGGGCCGCCTCGTGCTCCCTCGGAGGCAGCGAGGTATCCACAGGCAGGCCCGCGGCCTCCGGATGCCCGTCCGGACCCCTCTGCCGTCGCGGCGCCGGATGTGCCGTTTCGCGGACCGGGACGTGGAGAGACGCGGGGACGGTGAGATCCGTACGGCCCCGCGAGGAGTGACGATGAAGGCCTTGACCTGGCACGGCAGGCGGGACGTCCGTGTCGACACCGTTCCCGATCCGGCCATCAAGGATCCGACCGATGTGATCATCAAGGTGACCACCAGCGGACTGTGCGGCTCCGACCTCCATCTCTACGAGGTCCTCGGCCCCTTCCTCGACGTCGGCGACATCCTCGGCCACGAACCCATGGGAATCGTCCAGGAGGTCGGGCCCGAGGTCACCGCCGTGCACGTGGGCGACCGGGTGGTGATCCCGTTCAACGTGTCCTGCGGAACGTGCCACACCTGCGGGCAGGGCCTGCACTCGCAGTGCGAGACGACCCAGGTGCGGGAGTACGGCAGCGGGGCCGCGCTGTTCGGCTACACCAAGCTCTACGGACAGGTCCCCGGCGGGCAGGCCGAGCTGCTGCGAGTCCCGTTCGGGAACAACCTGCCGATCAAGGTGCCGCACGGGCCCGTGGACGACCGCTTCGTCTTCCTCTCCGACGTGCTGCCCACCGCGTGGCAGGCCGTCGAGTACGCGGCCGTGCCCGCGGGCGGCAGCCTCGTCGTCCTGGGTCTGGGGCCGATCGGCGACATGAGCTGCCGGATCGCCCTGCACCGCGGCGCCAGCCAGGTGATCGGCGTCGACCTTGTGGGCGAACGCCTCACACGGGCCAGGCGCCGAGGCGTGCATGTCCTTGACCTGGCCGGGCACGGCAAGCACCTCGCCGACGTCATCCGTGACCTCACCGACGGCCGCGGCCCGGACGCGGTCATCGACGCGGTCGGGATGGAAGCCCACGGCTCGCCCGGCGCGAAGCTCGCCGCCCAGGCCACCAACCTGCTGCCCAGCACCCTCGCCGCCAAAATGATGGAACACGTCGGCATCGACCGCCTCCACGCCCTGTACCTCGCCATCGACATCGTGCGACGCGGGGGCACCATCTCCCTCTCCGGCGTCTACGGCGGCCAGACCGACCCGTTGCCGCTGCTCACCATGTTCGACAAGCAGATCCAGCTGCGCATGGGCCAGGCCAACGTGCACCGCTGGGTCGACGACATCCTCCCGCTGCTCACCGACGACGACCCGTTCGGCGTCGACACCTTCGCCACCCACCACGTCCCGCTCACCGAGGCACCGCGAGCGTACGAGATGTTCCAGAAGAAGCAGGACGGTGCCGTGAAGGTGCTCTTCAAGCCCTGAGCACCCATCACGCCGCCCGCTGCCGGTGAGAGCCCCCGACCCGAGAGTCCACCATGACCGCACCACCGCACCGCTTCGCCGGCCGCACCGCCCTGGTCACCGGCTCCTCCCGCGGGCTCGGCCTGCTCATCGCCCGCGAACTGACCCGCCACGGCGCCCAGGTGATGCTCTGCGCCCGCGACGCCGACGCCCTCGGCCGGGCCGAGCGCCAGCTACGAGCCGACGGAGCCGACACCGCCTCCCTCAGCTGCGACCTCACCGACCCCGAGACCCCACGCCGGCTCCTCGACACAGTGCACGACCGGTTCGGCCCGCTCGACATCCTCGTCAACAGCGCCGGAATCATCCAGGTCGGCCCCCTGGAAGCGCTGCGCGAACAGGAATTCCGCCAGGCCATGGAGACCATGTACTTCGCGCCACTGCGCCTCACCCTGGCCGCGCTGCCCGATCTGCGGGCCAGCAGCGCCGGCACGGTGGTGACGGTCTCGTCGGTCGGCGGCCGGATCCCCGCCCCGCACCTGCTGCCGTATGTGGCGGCCAAGTTCGCGGCGGCGGGCTTCTCCCAGGGACTGCGGGCAGAACTCGCCGGGACGGGGGTCAGCGTCACCACCGTCTTCCCGGGGTTGATGCGCACCGGGTCGCACACCGCCGCACGTTTCCACGGCCGCCCCGGAGCCGAGTACGCCTGGTTCGCCGCCGCGGCCTCCATGCCGCTGCTCTCGATGAACGCGGAACGCGCCGCCCGCGCGATCGTCCGGGCCGCCGAGCGCCGCCGCCCCGAACTGGTCCTCACCCCCGCGGCCAAGGTCGGCGTCCGGCTGCAGGAGCTCGCGCCCGCCACCACGGCGCGGCTGCTCGGCCTCGTCGCCCGGAGCCTGCCCGCCGCCGGCGACCGGCCACACCATGACGTCCAGGGCGCCCGCGCGGCGGAGCGGTCCGGCCTGCCGGCGTGGGTCACCGCCCTCGGAGACCGGGCCGGCGCGCGGTTCGCGGAACCCCGCCCGCACACCCGGCCCTGAGCGACCCTCGGCACCACACGACCCGGACGGCACGTCCCGTCGGGGGCGATCTCCACCAGCAGCCGTCCCTCGGCGTCACGGAAGACCGGGTATCCGGCGGGGCCCGTTGCGCTGGTGGGCGTCACGGGGATGCGCAGTGGTGTCTCGCCGTCGGCGGCCCGCACCGACAGCAGGTATCCGTCGGCGGGCGCGTTCGTCGCCGGGGGTGGCATGGCCGTCCTCAGGACCCTATCGGCTGGAAGCCCAGAAGCCACTGCAGGGCTCCGGCGGCGCCGCGAGCGAAAGCGCGCTCGGTTCCCGGTCGCTGTTCGTCCCGGGCCTGCTGGATGGCGGCGCGCTCCTCGACTGCCGGGTCGATTTCCGCCGAGGACGCTGCCGCGCAGCCGGTTGCTCGCGCGGCTGCGGGAGTCGGCTCGGTGCGGGTGGAGCTCGGTGGGCGGCCTGATGCGGTTCGCAGGGTCATGGCGCTCATCCGGGGGTGCTTTCGGTCCGGGCCGCCGGCAGGCGTGTCACAGACGTTCGAGGTCTGGCCGGAGGATCGGCTGAAAGACGCCGAGTAGCCCGACCGGCACGCTCCGCCCGGTCCGGCGCGATCGGCCCGCCGCAGCGAACAACCCGCCCGCCCTGTCGCTGCTCCCGTAGGACCGTACCTACCCGCGGATGCCTGAGGCGGCTGGCGCGAGCACCAGCACTGATCTCCTCGTGCGGGCGCATGGCGGAAGGCGGTTCCGGCGACGTCACTGCAGTCGTGGGCCCCGCAGCCCCACGGCTGACACCCCGGTCCTGCAACACATTCGCGGTTCCTCTGCGTGGCTGCCGCTTCGCCGAACGGCCGGCCGCTGCTCCACAGGCGGTCGGGACCGTCGCGATGTGCTGGCGGGGTGGGCTGGCAGCGGCCGCCGACGGCCTGTGACACCCCGGTCCTGTTGGCCGTCGAAGGCCTGTACGGACCAGGCACTGATGGTGACGATCACCGACGGCGGTGGCCGCCGGAGGCGGACCGTGCGGAACGGGAAGCCCGCCGGGCCCGTTCGGCGGTCGAGGGTGCCCGATCACGTCCAGGCGGCACGGAGCCGGTCGGTGTGGGCGGTGAGCCAGGTGGCGAAAGACTGGAGGTCGGGGTTGAGTTCGCGCACCGCGTCGAGGTCGCGGGCCGAGGTGAAGCGCTGCTCGCAGTCCGCGTAGTACTGGAACATGTTTCCGGCCTCGTCCGCGCCGGGAAAGCCGAGCGCGCGGAACTCGTCCGGGCTCAGCGACACGTACCGCACCGGCACGCCGACGGCCTCGGTGAGCTTCGCGGCCATGTCGGCGAGTGGGACGTGCTCGCCGGCGATGCTGACGGTGGCACCGATGAGGTCGCTGCCGCGCTTCAGGACGGCGAGCGCCGTCTTGCCGATGTCGTCGACTGCGATGCCGGACAGGCGGCTGCCGCCCATCGGGAAGACGAGTCGGAGCGAGCCGTCGTCCTCTCGGTGGGGGCTGAAGGCGCCGTACAGGTTCTCCCAGTAGAACGTGGTGCGCAGGAACGTGGTGGGCACGCCGGCGTCGGTGAAGTAGCGGTCGGCCTCGGCCTTCGCGTCGAAGTGCGGCACGTTGTACGAACCCTGCAGGACCGGCATGCGCGGGTCGTCGAGCGGGATGCACTCGCGCGTGTCCTCCAGCGTGGACCAGACGGCGTGCTGCACCCCGGCGTGCCCGGCGGCGTCCGCCAACGCCCGGGCCTGGGCCTGTTCCCGCTCGGCGGACATGTGCTCCCAGAAGTTGGTCACCAGGTAGGCGCCGTACGCACCCTCGAAGGCCGCTCCGAGAGTGCCGGGTTCGTCCATGTCGGCCCGGACCACCTGGGCGCCGAGCCGCTCCAGTTCCCGTGCGCCGTCGGAGTCGGGATGGCGGGTGACGGCTCGGACGGTGAACCCGCCGGCCTCGTCCGCGAGGACCGCCCGGGCGAACCCGCCGCCCTGCTGTCCGGTCGCCCCGAACACTGTGATGATCTTCTTGCTGCTCACGGCATCCTCCTGCCCCGCACCCTGGTGCTGGCACAACAGTCCCAGCGCACCCCAGGTCGTCGTTCACGGCAAACCGAGTACCACTGCTCGAGCAGTGCGTAAGGGCGCGGATTGAGCAGCGACCAATCACGAGGCCCTCCGCAACGCCGGGTTCCGGCGTAATACGGCCCAGGCCTGCGCGGGCGGATACCCCGTGCAAGCCCCCGATGCACTGTGCCGGGCACGGTCCATCCGGCCGTGCCCGGCTGCGGAAGGCGGAGGATCTGTCCCGCGAGGGCGAGGTCCGGGTTGTGCCAGGCAGCGGCCGACCGGGCCGCACCGGTCACGGCGCCTCGGTGTCCGCCGCCGGGGGCTCGGGTTCCTCTTCGTCGTCAGCTTTGGCCCTGACGTCAGCCGGTGTGGGAGCTGTGATCGACCGCTCCTCCGCGGACCGCTTCCGCGTTTCCTCGCCGGGCTCGACGGTGTCGTCGTCGGATGTGGTCATTGAGCCGTCCTCCGTCCGGGATGCAGACCTGCACAACACGCAACAGGTACCAGGCGGCTTCCCCCGTCGGTTGCCGCCACACCGCCTCGACCTCGTGGATCTCGGCCCACCCGGGTTCGTCCTCGACGCGCGGCGGTCACCGGGAGCAGTGCCGGCCTGCAGCCCGAAGCCGTCGCGTGGCCGAGGGCGTGATTGTTCTGATCGCGGATAGGCTCCGAGCATGCGTCGCCACGATCTCGTCGTCATCGGTGGGGGTACGGGAAACGCGCTGATCGACGACCGCTTCGCGCATCTCGATGTCGCGGTGGTCTCACAGGGCCCATTCGGCGGCACGTGCCTGAACGCCGGCTGCATCCCCAGCAAGATGCTTGCCGCGACGGCGGATGTCGCCGATGCCGTCCGCGACGCCGGACGGCACGACGTGGACGCAGCCCTTCACCAGGTGCGCTGGTCGGACGTTCAACGGCGCGTCTTCGGCCGACTCGACGCCGACTCGCGGCAGAGCGAGCAGAGCCGCCGGGACTCCTCGTTCGTCGCCGTCTACCGGGGCACGGCCCGCTTCACGGGCGAGCGGAGGCTGCGCATCGACACGGCGGACGGACCGCGCGACGTGGAGGGTGAGCGGATCGTTGTCGCCGCCGGTGGCCGACCCACCGTCCCGCCGGTCGTCGCAGCCTCGGGACTGCCGTACGACACGTCCGACAGCATCATGCGGATCCCGCAGCCTCCGAAGCACCTTGCGGTGCTCGGCGGAGGCTACATCGCGGCCGAGCTCGCCCACGTGTTCCATGCCGCAGGCAGCCGGATCACCATCGTCGAGCAGCGCGACAGTCTCCTCGCCGACCAGGACGAAGCCGTCTCCGCCGCCTTCACCCATGCCGTGCGGGACCGCTACGACCTGCGTCTGGGGCGTGAGCTCACCCGGCTGGAAGGCAGACCGGGCGGCCTTCGCCTCGTCCTGGACGACGGCACGGCCGTCCTGGCCGACACGCTGCTGGTGGCGATCGGCCGCCAGCCCAACAGCGACCGCCTCGACCTGGAAACGGCTGGCGTCGCCTGCACCGACGACGGCCACGTCAGCGTCGACGAACAGCTGCGCACCAGCGCCGACGGCGTCTGGGCGATCGGCGACATCGTGACGGGCGTGCCGCTCAAGCACGTGGCCAATCGGGAGGCGGAGGTGGTCGCCCACAACCTGTTGCACCCCGATGATCCCCGCACGATGTCCTACGACGCGGTGCCGTCCGCTGTCTTCACCCGGCCGCAGATCGCGCGGATCGGTCTCACCGAGCAGGCAGTCCGGGAGCGGGGGATCGACTACGACGTGGCGGCCCACCGCTACGAGGACGTCGCCTACGGATGGGCGCTGGAGAACACCGAGGGATTCTGCAAGGTCCTCGCCGACCGCACCACCGGACTGATCCTCGGTGCCCACCTGATCGGCCCGCAGGCAGCCGCGCTGATCCAGCCCTTGGTCCTGGCCATGGCTTCCGGGATGACCGCGCGCGAGGCAGCCCGGCGGCCCATGTGGATCCATCCGGCCCTGACCGAGGTCGTGGAGAACACCCTGCTCGAACTCCCGGAGCGGTAGCACCACGGCAAGGCGCCACCGGCCACCGTTCGGGAGATCCACAAGCCGGAGCAGGCACTGAGCACCTCCGGCTGGGGGCTGCACCCGGCCTCGGTCTGCTCCGAGCAGGCTCGTCGCGGGCGCTGTGCGCCGCGGAGGACAGCCGGCGCCCGGTCCCTCGCCGCCTGTCATCACCTCAGCGTCGGCCCGTCTGGCTCGGCATGGGCACGGCCGTGCCCGGCACAGGCCGTCGCCACGCAGAGCCGGCACCGGGCCGTGCCGGTCAGGCCTGCTTCGGGGCCGCCGGCACCCTGCCGTGCACCGGGTTCTGGTGTTGCGCCGCGCGCCGGCCTCGGGCGAGGGCGCGCCGCAGTACCTCGGCGGCGTCGGCCTGCCGGTTGTCGAGGATCTCTGCATGGCGGTCGGCCCGTGCGGCCAGCCGCCGCAGCCGGGAGGCGAGCACGTCGTCGGAGGCAGCCGTACCCGGTGCTCGCAGGAGCGCGATCTTGCCCTGAACCCCGGATCGCATGGCCTTAGTGGTCTGCGTCGTAAGTCCTTCGGGGGTTGACTTCGAGACTGGGCATCGGCGTTCTCGTGGTGGGTGGCCGACATGTGGTATCGAGGGAGTTCTCGGGGGTGGTGGCACTGCAGGTGGGCGGGAGGGTGTCTGATCGGAGGCTGGCTCGCCTCGTCGCGGGTGCGCTCAGCGTGGGACTGCGGGGGTGTGGCATCGGCGGTCAGGCGTCGGGGCGTGCCTCGAGGAATGCGAGGGCGCTCACCACGAACGCGTCGTGGAACTGGAAGATCCCCCCGTGTCCGGCGTCCGGGTAGAGGGGGACGAGTTCGCCCCGGGGCAGTCGTGCGGCGAGGTCGAGGGTGTTCTCGCTCGGCACCATTCGGTCGCTCTCGCCGTTGGCCACCAGGACCGGCTGGTGGATGCGGGACATGTCGGCCGGCGCCTGCAGGCCCCATCGGTGGATGGCCTTGAGCTGGGAGAGATAGGAGATGGGGGAGATCGCCTTGTCCCGGTGTTGCGTTCGCTCCTTCAGCCGGGCCAGGAACTCCTTGCCGGCCCGGCGTCCGTTCGCGGTACGGGTGAAGAAGAGGTACTGCTTCGGATCTTGGAGGGTGAGCAGTGCTCGGAGGGTGTCGAGGTGGGAGATCCGGCTCACGTTCTTCATACCCTTGCCACCGGCGGGTCCTGTGCCCGCGAGGATCAGCCTGCGAACGAGTTGCGGTTCGTTCTGTGCGATCACCTGGGCGATCATCCCGCCCATCGAGAAGCCGAGGATGTCCACCTGGTCGAGCTCGAGTGCCCGGATGAAGGTGACGGCGTCGTCGGCCATTTTCTCGATGGTCTTGGGTGTCGAGCCGGTGGACGCGCCGACGCCCCTGTTGTCGAACGTGATCACCCGGTGCCTGGCGGCGATGCCGTCGACGACACGGGGATCCCAGTTGTCGAGTGCCGCGGCAAGATGGGTGAGGAAGATCACCGGGATGCCGGACCGGGGGCCGAGGTCGCGGTAGGCGAAGGTCACTTGGTCGGCGGTGACGGTGCGGGTCGGTGCGTCCCGGTAGGACATCACCGTGCCGCCGCTACCTTCATGTGTGTCGTTCATGGGTGTGCCCTTCGGTCTCGGATCTACCACGGCCTCGCTCCGGCCGCTTCGTCCTCGCGGGTGTGCGCAGGACGGCTTCCCGGTCTTCCGACTGCGGGCGCGGGGCCGGCGGCCGGATGAGTGGGAGGGGCGCGCGGTGCACCTCTGGTCGATTCCTGCGGGGAGGGGGGATCCACTCGTCTGCCGAGGCCGGCCGGTCAGGTGGAGGCGGGGACCGGCCGGCAGACCTCACTCCATCGCGATGACGACTTTGCCGGCCTTCGCGCGGCCCTTCTCGGCGTACTCCATGGCGTCGCGGGTCAGGTCGAAGGGGAAGACCCGGTCGACGACGGGGTGGATCTGCCCGGCGTCGACGAGCCGGGTGAGTTCGCGCAGCTGGCCGCCGTCGGCCTTCATGAACAGGAACGAGTAGGTGACGCCGTGGCGCTTGGCACGGCGCCGGGTCCTGAAGCTCAGCGCGTTCATCGCCTGCCGCAGGACCGGGTTTGCGCCGAGCTCGCGGGCGAAGTCCGCGTCGGGCGGCCCGGCGATGCTGATGACCTTCCCGCCCGGCTTGAGGACCCGCAGCGACTTCTCCAGGGTCTCGCCGCCGAGGGTGTCCAGGACGACGTCGTAGCCCTCCAGGAGCTGCTCGAAGTCCTGGGCGCGGTAGTCGATGACCACGTCCGCGCCGAGTTCCTTGACCAGGCCGGCGTTGGCCGCGCTCGCGGTGGTGGCCACATGTGCGCCCAGGTGCCTGGCCAGCTGGAGGGCGATGGTGCCCACTCCGCCGGAGCCCGCGTGGATCAGGACTTTCTGGCCCGGCCGGACCTGCGCCTTCTCTACCAGCGCCTGCCAGGAGGTGAGGGCGACCAGCGGGAGGGAGGCGGCCTGCGCCATGGTGAGGGCGGCGGGTTTGGGGGCCAGGTCGTCCTGGTGGACGGCGATGAGTTCGGCGAAGGTGCCGATGCGGTCCTTGTCGGGCCGGGCGTAGACCTCGTCGCCCACCGCGAAGCGGGTGACCGACGAGCCGACCCGGACCACCACTCCGGCGAGGTCGTTGCCCAGGACGAGCGGAAGGCGGTACGGCAGGATCCTCTTGAAGGCGCCGTCGCGGATCTTGAAGTCCAGCGGGTTGACGCTCGCCGCGTGGATCTCGACCAGGACATCCTCGGGACCCGGCTGCGGATCGGGCAGCTCGGCGGCGTGCAGCGCCGACTGGTCGCCGTACTTCTCGATCAGGTAGGTCTTCATCTCTCCGTCTCCGTGTCCCGTCCGTACCCGAACGCGATCTCCGCTCGCTTCCGGGCCTGCCCCGGTACGAGCCACTTTCTGCTAGTCACTGCTGGTTCACGGCGCCCCACGCCGATGCGGCGGAGTGCTTCTCACGCCGCGTTCGGCGACGTGGCCAGGCTCTGCTTGACGTACCGGGTGGTCTCGTCGGCGAGGACCTCGGGCATGCCCGCCTCCACGGCGGACAGGGCCTGGGCGGCGACCTCGGCGGGGTTTGCCTTCTGGTCGGCGGGAACGCCGGCGGCCATGTCGGTGTCCATGTACCCGACGTGCAGCGCCGTCACCGTGATGCCGCGGGGCGCCAGTTCTTCTCGGACCGCGCCGGTCAGCGCCCATGCCGCCGCCTTCGCCGCAGCGTATGCGCCGAGGCCGGCCGGGTGCATCCAGGACAGGACCGACAGCACGTTGAGCACGCCGCCGCCCCCGTTGGACTCGATGACCGGGGCGAAAGCCCGCGTCACGGTGAGAGGGCCGAAGAAGTTCACCTCCATTTCCAAGCGCACTGCGTCCGGGCTGCCCGCGATCAGCGACGTTCCGGTGGAGATGCCCGCGTTGTTGACCAGCAGCGTCGCGTCGGCGGCGATGCGGGCCGCCGCCCGGATCGACTCCGCGTCGGTCACGTCCAGTCGCAGCGGGACGACGCCCGGAAGGTCCACCGTCTCGGGGCGGCGGGCCGCCGCGTACACCTTGGCCCCGCGCTCCACGAGCTGGGCGGCAAGATGCCGCCCGAGCCCCCGGTTGGCGCCAGTGACCACCGCGACCGCGTCCTTCAGTTCCATGAGCACTCCCGACGTAGTGGGCGGCAGCCGACCGCCACAATAGATTTCATCCAACATCTAAAATGGAGTCTAGAATAGATTCGACTCGACATCCAACTGGGAGGGTGACCAATGGGCCGCGTATCGCAGGCACAGGCACGGGACAACCGCCGACGGGTCGTGGAGACCGCCTCCCGGCTCTTTCGGGAACAGGGCACGCACGTCAGCGTCGCCGACCTCATGAAGGCCTCCGGCCTGACCCACGGCGGCTTCTACAAGCAGTTCGCCTCCAAGGAGGCACTCGTCGACGAAGCCACCGCCCACGCCTTCGCCGAACTCGCCCGCCACCACAAGGACGGGCTCGACCAGTACGCCGGACAGCGCGACGCCGCCCAGCGGGCGCTGATCGACGCCTACCTCTCCACCGAGCACCGCGACAGCGCCGCGGACGGCTGCCCCGCCGCCGCACTCGCCGGCGACATGGCCCGCGACGGCGCAGACGGCGAGGCCCGCCGCGTCTACACCCAGGGAGTCGGCGACTTCGCCGACTGGCTCGCCACCGAGGACCAGGACGGCATCACCCGGCTCTGCACCATGCTCGGCGCACTCATCCTGTCCCGCGCCACCAAGGGCTCCCCGCTCTCCGAGAAGATCCTCACCACCGCACGCGAGGCACTGACGGCCACCAACTGACCAAAGACGCGGTACAGGGCGGCACCGCGCAGGAAGGGCGCGTGTCGTCGACCTACCGTCATCCTCTTCTCGTGATCGGCCTGCCTGCCTTGCCCGTTCCCTCGGCCTGCCCGACAACCCTGACCGCCTCCGAGCGGGAGCGGTTGAAGAAAGTGGCCTACGGCCACAGGACCGAGCACCGGATCCGGCAGCGCGCCCACGTCGTGCTGCACGCGGCCCGGGGCCGGTCCAACGCCCGCATCGCCCGTGAGACCGGGCTGCACCTGGACACCGTCCGTACGTGGCGCGGCCGCTTCGCCGCATCCCGGCTGCCCGCCCTCGGCGACCTCAAGCGGTCCGGCCGTCCTCCTTCACGCCGCTGCAGGCAGCTCAGGTCAAGGCCCTCGCCTGCCAGTTGCCCGCCGAGAGCGGCACACCGCTCGCACGCTGGTCGGCCCCGGAACTGGCGCGCAAGGCGGTCGCCCGGACCATCGTCGGCACAAATCTCCGCCTCCACCGTGCGGCGCTTCCTCAAGCAGGACGCGCTCAAGCCCTGGCAGTATCAGTCCTGGATCTTCATCACCGACCCCGCCTTCCGCCCCAAGGCCGAGCGCCTCCTTGACCTGTACGCCCGCACCTGGCAGGGCGAGGCGCTCAGTGCGGACGAGTACGTGATCAGTGCCGACGAGAAAACCTCAGTCCAGGCCCGCTGCCGCCGTCACCCCACCCTGGCCCCCGGGCAGGCCAGGACGATGCGGGTGAACCACACCTACGGCCGCGGCGGGGCCCTGGCCTATCTCGCCGCCTACGACGTCGGGACGAGGCCCGCAAGAAGATGGCCGACGGGCCCGTCACCGAGACGTACGGGCTGGACACCGGCAGGGTGATCGCGGTGCTCAACGACGTCGTGGCGACCGAGGTGGTGTGCTGGCTGCGCTACACCCGGCACGCCATCTCCGCCACCGGCATCGACCGGGCCCAGGTGGCCGCGGAGTTCACCGAGCACGCCGCCGAGGAGATGCAGCACGCGCTGCGCGCCGCCGAACGCCTCTCCCAGCTCGGCGGCGAGCCCGACTTCGACCCGGCGACGCTCGCCCGGCGCGCCCACACCGACTACACCACCCGGCGCCTGATCGAGTCGATCCTCGAGGAGGAGGAAGAGCACGCCGACGACCTGACGGACCTGCTGGCCGTGTAGCGATCACGGCCGGACCGCATTCCCGGTGGCTGACGTCAAGTCGTCGTCGGCCACCGGACGTGCGGCGCGCGCCGGCGACGCGGAACGCGTCCCCCGCACCGCGGCGGCGCAACACCGACACCTGCCGTTGTACAGGTCAGGCTCGGGCGGTGATCGTGGGAAGCCACGCCTCCGCGATGATCACCTGTTCGCCGACGTCGATGCCGACGGCAGGGCCCGGCTGTCGTCGCACCGTTTCTCCACGTTCTCCGCGATCCAGGGGACTGGTTTCAGGAGCCTGGAGGAGAGCGCCCGGGTCGAGTTCGAGATCCAGAACGGCCAGTCCGCAGGCGGCGAATGTCAAGTCTTGTCGTAGGCGACTTCTCGCCGCCCCGCCCCGCAGCATGCGTTCGGGGCAGAGCGCCGTTGCTGTTGGGCTGGACACCACGGGTGCCGCTCCGGCTCCTGCGCCCGCCCACGGCGGCCTCGGCCTTGTCGGGTGGAGAGCGGGGCCCAACCATTCTGGGCTGTCCGGCGTGATCAGTCTCTTGTGCAGGCAAGGCCGGGTGCGGTCCTGGAAGTGCTGTCCGCGGAGCCGATGGGCACCCACAGTGTCTGGGATTGCCCGGATACGTCGTGTAGGTGCCGATCGTTCAGGGGGCGGCCGGGCAGGAGGCGCCGGCCCGCAGGGGGAAGCGCTCGACGGTGAGGTGCCAGTTCTGCAGGCCGAAGGTGGCGTTGCTGCTGGCCTGTACCTGGATCCGGGTGGTGGCGTCGCGGCTCTCGAACTGGGGGGCGAAGCAGGCGGTCCGGGTGTAGCCGTGGGCGCTCCACTCGGGTCCTCCGCGGGCGGTGACGAAGCGGGCATTGGTGTCGCCAGGGGCGGCAACCTGGCCGCCGACCAGGACACGGACCGAGCAGACCGCGTTGTTGACCGGAGACGAGCAGATGGCGTCGGCGTCGAAGTGGACGACGAAGACGCCGTCGAAACCGGCGCCGCGGCCGGTGGAGTCGGTGATCACGGCTCCGGGCAGGTCGGTCCAGTTCTGCGCGGTGGTTTCGAAGCGGTCGGCGTTCCAGAGGGTGGCGACGGCCGGGGTGCCGGTGCCCTGGACCGGGGTGGTGGGCACGGCGCGGGTGGCGGACTCGGCAGCCGGGGCGAACAGGGCCACGGCGCTGAGCGCGCTGACGGCCAGCGCTGCGGTGAGCAGACTGGGGCGGGTCATGGCGTCCTCCTGGGACTGGGGAGGGCCGCCCGGGAGCCCTCGCTCTCGGGCGGCGGGGGACTCAGGGGATCTGGCCGCCGGAGGTCTTGGCCTCCAGCTTGATCCACTTGGCGGCGCTGGGGACGCCGGACGGGTCGAGCAGGAAGAGCATGTAGTAGCCGGGCGGCGCGGCCGCGGCCAGCGGGGGTGCCTGGAGGGTGAGTTGGCCGCCGTTGCGGGCGTTGATCCGCAGTTCCAGGTGGCGCTGGCTGGTGTCCACCGAGTGGGTGGAGGTGATCGGCGCGAGCAGGACGGCGCGGCTGACCTTGTCCGGCGTCGAGGTGGAGACCGGGAACTCGGCGTTGAACCGGACCGGGTCGGTGGGTGCGGTGTCCAGCGCGGGCCGGTTGCCTGTCTGCAGGTAGGGCGGCTCGTAGATCTCGATGGTGCCGTTCATGCCGGACTTGATGTCCGGGTTGTTGGCGATCTGCTGCAGTTCGTCGCCAGTGATCATGACGCGCCCGTCGGGGAGGATCACCGCGTTGGAGTGGTAGCCGCGCGGCAGCCGCTGGACCGGGCCGAGCTTCCAGTTGCCCTGGTCGTCGCGGAACTCGGTCTGGCGGTACTTCAGGTCGGCGTTGGGGTTGTATGGCCCGTTGCCGTAGTCGCGGATGTCGAAGGCGCCGTTGACGGTGAACAGCTTGCCGTCCGGGAAGATCAGGGTGTCGTCCTGGGTGCGGCCGAAGGCGCGCGGCTTGGCCACGCTCCACTGGCCGCCGGCGAGCTGGTAGGTGTTCGGGTCCTTGCGGTTGCCGCCGAGGACGAGCACGGAGTCCGGGCCGTTCACACCGCCGGGGAGGGCGACGGCGGAGCCGTAGTTGCGCCAGGGCATGTCGGCGGGCAGCTTGTCGAGGTCCGGGCGTGCGGGCAGGTCGGCGCGGGTCTCGGCCTTGGGGTCGAACACCCACTGCTCGTTCGGGGTGCGGCCGAGGCCGTAGATCTTGCCGTCGTTGAGCGAGAACAGCTGCGGGTAGTCCTGGGTGAACGGCGCGTCCGCGCCGAAGCGGTCCACCGGGGCGGTCGGCACTTTGCCCGGGTCCTTCTCGGGGGTGACGGACTTTGCGGGGAAGCGCTCGACGATCGGCGTCGGCGTGCCCCAGCCGAGTTCGGACTGTCCGGACATGATCAGCTGCCTGCCGTCCGCGCCGGTCACCACCGACGGGTACCAGCGGCCCACCTGCATGTCCGGGTTCTGGGTCCAGGCTTCCTTCCACGGGTCGAATACCAGCGACAGCTTGGCGCCGGCGCCGCCGTTGCCGCCCAGGTTGCCGCCGAACACACCGACCATGCCGTTGGGCAGGTACGAGTGGCCCGCGCAGAAGAACGGCGCCGGGCGGTTGGCGCCGGTGCCGTCGTCCAGCACCACATTGGGCGGGGGCACGGCCTTGAACGCGTCGGCGCCGGTGCCCTTCGCCGGATCCCACAGGTAGGCCCGGCCGGCGTTGGCCATGCCGATGACGTTGGTGGGCGCGGGCTCCTTGGTCGGGTCGGTCTCGACCGCCTCGAAGGAGAAGATCAGCACCTTACCGGTGGGCAGCAGGGCGATGTGGTCGCCGTAGTCGGGCGAGGGGAAGTAGTCGGTGAACTTCCCGAAGACCATCGGGTCGAACGCGCCGTTGGTCGCCTTCTGGCTGTCCGTCAGCGCCTTGAGGCGGTTGATCCGCATCGGGTTGGGATACCCGTTGTCCGGGCCGCCCTCGGCCCGCCGGGAGCCCCCGGCGGCCCGGCTCTCCAGCCGGATCCAGGCCCGGTAGGCGGCCTCGTCGTGGCCGAGCGCGGTGAGTTCCGCCGGATCGATGGCGGCGTTCACCTGCTCGGCGGTGAAGCCGGCCACCGCGTCCGGGCCGGCGGCCGTCGCGGGGGCGGTGGACAGCAGGGACGCGGTGAGGCTGGAGGCGAGGACGCAGGCCGCCGCCGCGGCGGCCAGCCGGGAGCGGGAGGGTGGTGCGGTACGGGACATGGCCTTCCTTCGAAAGCGGAGAGTGACCGGCGCCGACGGGGACGGTCCGTTGGAGGCAGTCGAGGGGGAAGCGGGCGCGACGCAAGTCGTTCGTCGACGGACGAGCGACAGTCTGACGTTGCGGGAGAGCTGCTGTCGCGTCAGACACGCGGACGGGATGGTCGGGCGAGCCTGGCGTGATCATGAAGTTCGGGTACGTAGCATGTGGTTGACCGTCACCATCGGTGACCATTCAGGAGGGCGCATGCCGACCGATCTGCCGTTGCGGGAGAACGAGGACATCCAGGGCGACATTCTCGCCGGCTTCAAGAAGGACCAGATGGTCCTGCTCTTCCTCACGTTCGAGGACGGGATCAAGGCACGCAGCTGGCTGCGGAAGCTGACCCCCAGAATCGCCACCACCAGGCAGGTGGCCGCCTTCAACAAGGCGTACAGCGAGGCGCGCAAGCGCTCGGGCGGCGAACCCACCGGGCTCAAGGCCACCTGGCTGGGCGTCAGCTTCACCTACAAGGGCCTCGAGACGCTGATCGGCAAGGAGCCCTACGCGCCGATCCCGAAGGAGGACGACAACACCCTTCGCGCCTTCCAGCAGGGCCCGGTGGACCGGTTCAAGATTCTCAAGGACGAGGGGGACAGCCACCCCAGCACGTGGGTCTTCGGTAACAACCGCACCGAGGAGTCGATCCACGCGATCCTCACCATCGCCTCCGACACCGTCGAGGACCTCCAGGCCGAGGTGATCGCACAGCGCGAGGCGGCGGCCCAGACCAGGGTCTCCATCGTCTTCCAGCAGAACGGGGCCACGCTGCCCGGCAGCCGCCGGGGCAAGGAGCACTTCGGCTTCAAGGACGGCGTCAGCGAGCCGGGCGTGCAGGGCTTCGACGAACCCGATCCGCTGCGCAAGGAATGGGTCAAGGACCATCCGGGCACCCGGCTGATCCCGGCCGGCGAGTTCGTCATCGGCCAGCCCCGGGTCGAGCCCGGCGTGCTGCCGAAGACCGAGGCGGCCTGGGCCCACAACGGCTCCTTCCACGTGGTGCGGCGGCTCGCCCAGGACGTGCCCGGCTGGTGGGCGCAGCTGGCCCGGCTGCTGCCGGTCCTGCGGGAGAAGAAGGCCGTGCCGCAGGACGCCACGGTCGAGTGGCTGGCCGCGCGGGTGGTGGGCCGGTGGCGCTCGGGGACGCCGGTCGCCAAGTGCCCGCACGCGGACACGCCGTTCAACACCGTGGCGTCGAACGACAACGAGATCAGCTATCTGGACGACCTCGAGGGGCACACCACCCCGCTCTTCTCCCACCTGCGCAAGACCAATCCGCGCGACGCCCTCCAGGAGAGGCCCGGTGAGCAGCCGCTGCCCGAGGAGCCGTGGATCGACCGTCGCCGGATCATGCGGCGCGGCAGCCCGTACGGCCAGCCCTTCGACCCGGCCGCCGAGGGGCCGGGCGGCCCCGACGATCCGCGCGGGCTGCTGTTCGTCTCCTACCAGGCCGACCTGGTCACCCAGTTCGAGTTCATCCAGAACATGTGGATCGACGCCCCGAACTTCCCGCCGAACCGGAAGGCGCCGACGGGCAAGTCGCCGAACCCCGGCCCCGACGCGATGGTCGGCGTGGACGGCACCGTCTACTGGGAGCACGCCGACGGGGAGCCGGTCGAGCTCGGCTTCCAGCGCTTCGTGAAGACCGAGGGCACGGTGTACGCGTTCGCGCCCTCGATCACCGTGCTCAAGGCGCTCGGCGACGGCCGGCTGCCGGGCAAGGACCAGCCGGAGCTCGGCCAGCCGGTGGACACCTTCTGGCCGGTGCCGGACATGCAGCGGGACAAGGGCAAGAGCTGGTACTGGGTCTTCCGTACGGTCGGCGGCAAGCAGGTCTACCGGCTGGTCTCGATCGCCGACGGAGATGAGCACACCGACGTCAAGGAGGCGCCGGACCAGCCGATCTCCGAGTGGGACTCCTTCGATTGCCTCCGGCAGGTGGACTTCCTGCTGCCCTTCCCGGACCGGCAGCGGGTCAACGGCAAGACCTGGTACTGGTTGTTCCACACGCCGCTGTCCGGCACCCAGCAGTACCGGGTGATCTCGATCGCCGACGGCCGTGACCACGAGGATGTGAAGGAGCGGGCGGATTCCCTGCTCGCCGACTGGAAGTCACTTGAAGGCGTCGCCAAGGTCGACTTCGTGCTGCCGGTGCCGGACCGGCAGCGGGTCAACGGCAAGAGCCTGTACTGGGTCTTCCACACCACGGCCGGGCAGCAGCTCTACCGGGTGATCTCGATCGCGGACGGCGAGAAGCACGAGGACGCGCTGGTCCTGGCCGACCAGCGGATCTCCGAGTGGGACTGCTTCGCCAACATCTCCCGGATCACCACGATCCTGCCGGTGCCGGACATGCAGCGGATCAACGGCATCTCCACATACTGGGTCTTCCACCGCGACCAGTACCGGATCGTCAGCATCGCTGACGGCAGCGAGCACCAGGACCGGATCGTCGTGCCGGACCGCGGCGTCACCCTGTGGAAGTCGCTGAGCTGACCCTGTCCCGGTCCGACCCGAGCCCGCCGGACGCGCTCGGGTCGGACCGGGCAGCCGCGCCTCGAGCGCGTCCGGGCCGAGAGCGACTAAGCAGCGTGCCGGGGTTGTCTGGTAGCCGGTGTGTGCGGTGTTGTCTTGGCCAGTGCGAAAGGCCTCCGCCCGGGGTGGGCGGAGGCCTTGGGTCGTACGTGCCGCTGGTCGGCCGGATCGCCGCCGGCGGCCCGATCCTCGCCGAGCAGACGGTGGAGGACGTCTTCCCGCTGCCGCGTCAGCTGGTCGGCGAGGGCGAGCCCTTCGCGCTCACCGTCCGCGGCGACTCGATGATCGAGGCGGCCATCCGTGACGGCGACTGGGTCACCGTCCGGCGGCAGCCGGCCGCCGAGAACGGCGACAGCGACATCGTCGCCGCCATGATCGACGGCGAGGCCACCGTCAAGCGCCTCAAGCGCGAGGACGGCAAGATCTGGCTGATGCCGCACAACCCGGCGTACGCCCCGATCCCGGGCGACAACGCCACCATCCTCGGCAAGGTCGTCGCCGTCCTACGCCGCCTCTGATCCGTGTCCTCGGCTCACGGAGGCCTGGGGGAAACGGCGTTCAGCGCGCCGCGGCCGCCGATCTGTGCCGCACGGGTGACCCCTCCCGCTGGCAGCTCACCGCACGCTCGGCTTCGCGGTGGCCGGAAGCGACACGGCACCGGCGACCGTACACCGAGGTAGCGAGTTCGCTGGGGAACGATGATCACGGCGCTGGTCGGCGTGGCCACCCTCGGCGCGGGCTTCGCCGGAGGCTTCCTCACCCAGTCCAAGGTCGGAGGTGCGGAAAGCCGGCCCCAGCCGACCGTCACGGTCACCGTCCCGGGGCCGACGGTGACGGTCCCAGGCCCCGCGGCAGCCGCACGGACCGGCCAGGCCGGTGGGCCGTCCGTCAACGCTGTGCCCAGCGGAGCGGCGGACAACGGCACCTCACCGACACTCGCCTGGCTGCTCCTTGCTTCGCCTGACGGCGGCCGCAGCGGCACGAAGACCGTCCTCACAGGCCAGGGCTTCCCCCGAAGGAGATTGTCCGGGTCTCCTTCATCATCAAGGGAGACGTCGGCGAGGACTACAGGGCGCGCGATCTCCGGGACACGGTGCCGACGCCCAAGGCGTGTTCTCCCTCGAAGTCGTCATCCCGTCCGACCTCGGCAACGATGCCAACCTGAACGCCTACCTCAGGGCTCGAACCTCCACCACCAAGACGGAAACCGTCTTCGACCTCGCCGGCTGACGACGCCTCCGCTACGCCTCGGTCTGCTCCACTCACCTGGGACCGGGGGGCGGCACCCCAGGCGTTCACCGTGGACGTCCCGGGCCCGGCACTGCTCGGACTCTCCAGACCCACGGGCGAACCGGTCGACTCAGCACAGGGTCGCCTGGGTGCTGTAGGTACGGGCCGGTTCAGGCAGAACGACTGTGCCGGTGAGGGCTTCGTGCAGCCGGACGGCGAGCGAGGAGTTCCGGGCCGTTGCGGGCTGCTTGATCGCCATCTCGAGGGCTTCGGGGTCACCGACCAGGACGAGCATCTGCCGGGCCCGGGTGACGGCGGTGTAGAGGAGATTGCGGCGCAGCAGCAGGTATGAGGGGCCGGTTTTGGTGAGGGGGACGACGACGTGCGGGTATTCGCTGCCTTGGGCGCGGTGGACGGTGATGGCGTAGGCGTGGAGGAGTTCGTCGAGCTCTTCGAAGGCGTACAGGACCTTGCTGCCGTCGTCGTCGAGGGTGACGTGGATGTGGCGTTCTTTGTCGTCGATGGCGCTGACGCGGCCGGTGGAGCCGTTGAGGACGCCCTTGCGAATGTCGTTGCGGACGGCGATGACGCGGTCGTTCAGGCGGAACGGCCGGCCGTCGCCCCAGTGCTGCGCCTGGCCGTCGCGGTGCGGGTTGACTTCGGCCTGGATGGCCGCGGCGAGCTCCTGGGTGCCGGCCGGGCCCTTGGTGCTCGGGGCGAGGACCTGCACGTCGTCCGCGGTGATGCCGTACTTGGCGGGCAGGCGGCGGGTGACGAGGTCCACGACGGTGGCAGGGATCTGCGCGTCGGGAACGGGGAGGAACCAGAAGTCGCCGCCGCTGCGCACGGGCCGACCGTGCCGGATCTGGGCGGCGTTGGTGGTGATGGCGCTGTCCGCGCTCTGGCGGAAGACTTCGCCGAGTTCGGTGCGGGGGACGGCTTCGACGGTGAGGAGGTCGCGCAGGACCTGGCCGGGGCCGACGCTGGGGAGCTGGTGGACGTCTCCGACCAGCAGCAGGTGCACGCCCGGTGTGAGTTTGCCGAGGAGACGGTCGAGCAGGGGCAGGTCGAGCATGGATGCCTCGTCGACGACGATCAGATCCGCCTCCAGCGGGTCCCAGGCGTCGAAGAGGTTCAGCGGCCCGGCGTCGTCGCAGGGCTTGCCGATCATGCGGTGCACGGTGGTGGCCGTCCGGCCGGTCAGCTCCTGCAGGCGCTTGGCCGCGCGGCCGGTCGGCGCCGCGAGGCCCACCCGGCCGCCGGCCGTCTCCACGAGGTCGACGATCGACTTCACGGTGAACGACTTGCCGCAGCCAGGCCCGCCGGTCAGCACCGACACCGGCTCGGTGAGGGCCATCCGAGCCGCCGCCTCCTGTGCCGGGGCGAGTTGCACGGCGCTGTCGAACACGGGCAGCGGCCCGCCGCCGCGCCACGGACCCAGCGACGCCAGCCGGGTCTTCGTGCTGCGCAGGCGGGCGATCCGGGCGGCGACGGAGGCCTCCGCGGCATGCATGCGGGGTGTGAACACCGCGGCCTGGAGCCGTCCGTCCCGGGGGACGTCCTGCACCACGACGCCGCCGGAGGCGACCAGCGCGCCGAGCTCGTCGGGCAGCAGCTCGGCGAGCGTCTCGTCCCGGAGGTTCTGCAGCGTGCGGTGGAGCAGCTGGCGCTCGAACAGGAAGCACTGGCCGTCGCGGACCGCCGCCGTCTCCAACGCGTGCAGCAGAGCCGCTCGCAGCCGCTCCGGGCTGCGCTCCGGCAGGCCGAGCCACAGGGCCAGCTTGTCGGCGGTGGTGAAGCCGATCCCGTAGACCTCGGTGAGCCGGTAGGGGTGCTCCTGCACGATGTCCAGGACGTCCGCGACGTCGTGGGCCTCCCGCCGGACGGTGCGGAAGTGGTGGGCGATCCGCGGCGCGTGGGTGGGGGAGACGGCGGCGCCCTGCAGCAGCACCATCAGCTGCCGGATCTCCTGGTGGACCTGCCACGCGGCGACGATCTCCGCGTGGCGGGCCGGGCCGATCAGGTGCACCTCGTGCAGTCGCTCCGGCGTGGTGTCGATGACCTGCAGGGTGTCCAGCTTGAAGGTGTCCACGATCGCGTCCGCGAGCTTCGGGCCGATGCCCCGCACGAGTCCGGAGGCCAGGTACTTGCGGATCGCGTGCAGGGTGGCCGGCTCGATGTAGCGGCACTCGGTGGCGTGGAACTCCTCGCCGTATACCTGGTGCCGCCCACGGCGGCCGGTCACCTGCAGTGTCTCCCCGGGCTGCACCCCGAGCAGTGCCTCACCCCTGGCGGTCAGACTCCCGCCGTCCTCCAGGCCCAGGCGCAGCGCGGTGAAGCCGCCGCTCCCGATGTAGAGGATCCGCTCGACGATGCCGTCCACCGTCTCCAGCTGCTGTTCTTCCGCCATTTCCCCGCCTTCTCCCGCTGCACCCGGCGAGATGCCTTCCCTCCAGGCCATCACCGCACGCAGACCGGTCGCGCTGGGCTGCCCCGGCCCGGCGGCGCCGTCCGAACGCGATCCCTGCCGATCGTGGCGGCTCCCGGCCCGCACTGCAGTGCCCGGGTCGAGGGGCACACCACCCGCATGTCGGCCGGGCACGCTGGTACGACATCTCACCATCATCGCCGGTCATCCGCCCCGCCGCGGGGCGGCGCCGCGGAGGGCGGCGCCCACCTGCACTGCGGGCCGCCCCTGTGCCGCTCCTCACCCCGCCCGGACGCAATGCCGTGCCCGAGTCCCGGCAGGCGGGTCCCAGGGCCTGCCCAGCCCCCGGCGCGCGGCCGTCTGCGTCCTCGCCGGTCCGCCGCTGCGCTGACGAGTGTTCACCTCGGCCGCGCTCTGCGAGCGGTCCCGATTCCCGCTTGGTGTCCGCGGGGGCGGACGGGCACCGCTGTTGGCACTCGCGCAGGGCAGTGTTGCTTCGCCCTGGCAGGGTTGCGGATGCAGCGCGACGGAGGGGCCCTGCGCGAGGACGGGCTGTGGCGCGAGCCCCGTACTGCAGGCAGCCTGGGGGCTGTCCACCGGACGATCTCCCGCTGTGTCGACCGGAGTTGACGCATTGCCGGCCGCGGCGATCCGTCCCCTCTCCCACGTCGTCTGCCCGGACCTTCGGGCACGGAACGCGCGCCTTGCTTCGGAGCCCCGGTTCGGGCGTGGGCTCCTCTACCGGGCCGCTTTGCGGCGCGCCGAGCCGAGACGCGCGGGCGGGGGTGTGGGCGCGGAATTTCCGGAAACCCGGCTTCCGGCGGCAGTTGGCGATCTACATTCGCATATGGGCAACTCGGCCCAGTGAGGGGATGGTGTCTGTGGGAACCGTCGAGGACGAGCACGGCACGGTGGAGGCGGCAATCGCGTGGCTGGAGCGCAGGCTCCCCGGAGTCCGGACACGTCGCGAGGATCTGGAGCGCGAACTCGCCGAAGCTGTCCGCGAGGAGCAGGCCCTCCATGGCGCGCTGGACGGCCTGCGCGCACTGACCACCGCCTGGAGCGGCGAATCGGCGGGGGACCTGGGCGTTGCACCTCGGACTGTGCCGCCGGCCGCCGGGCCCCAGCCTGACGATCCCGCTACGGTCGCCCCTGCGCCGGACGCTGCCGCGCGCGATGACACCGCTGAGGAACGGCTGGCCCCGGCGACCACCGAAGCCGAACTCGGCCAACCGGCTCCCGCCGCCGGGGAGGACGAGCCCGTGACGGTCCCCGCAGGGGAGCAGCGCGACGGCACAGCGTCGAGGCCCGCGAAGCGCACAGCGGCCAGGAAGGCTCCGGCCAAGAAGAGCGCCGCCGGGAAGACCACCGTTCGGAAGTCCCAGGCGAAGGCTGCGGCCGGCAAGCCGGCCCACGGCGTGAAGCAGGGCACGGGCGGGCGAAGTGCCGCCCGGGGTGCGGCCGAGGCTGCCGGACCGGCGCCAGTCGCGCCGACGACGGCGAAGCCGACCCGTCCGGCGAGGAAGTCCGCCACGGCGGCGCGGACCCGGGGTGCGGCGCCCGACACCGCGCCCACACGGTCGCGCCGGAGCCGGACCAGTTCCGACAGCGTGCTGGAAGCACTCGCGGCGGCGGCCGGACCGCTGCGTGCCCGGGACGTCGTCGATGTTCTGGGTCTGGAAGCGGGGGCCACAGACGCGATGCGCACCACGCTCGAACGGCTGGCCAAGAGGGGCCTGGCGCGCAGGGTCGCTCGTGGCACCTACACCACGGCCGAGAAGGCCTGACTACCGGAACGGGGGAGTGGTGGTGGGCGGGAGCAACCTCCTGGGGGAGCTGCGGCAGGAGCCGGGGATGGGCCGAGCTCTGCTCGCGCGGCACGCAGGTATCGCTCCCGCCCAGGTCCGGGACGCCGAGCAGGGGCGCACGCCCGTGATCCCCGCGGAGATCCTCGCGTGGGCCGCCCGCCGCGGCCTCGATGCCGTCGACCTCGACCGCCGGTTCCGCGTCCGGCAGGCCGGCGTCCAGCAGCGGCAGAGGCGGTCACGGCCCTGTTCGACGGGGCGTTCAAGTAGCAGCAGCTGCGGACCGCATCCCGAAGCCTGCGCGCCGAGCCGCCCGGAACGGTGTTCCGGCGATACCGCCGCCGGCTGGCATCTCCGCCGCTGAGGTGGCCCGCCTTTGCAGGTGTCGGCGGCAACGTATCGGGCCTGGGAATCCGGTGCCGCCTGCCCGTCGGTCAGGCGAGCCATCACCTCATCCGACTGGAGCGGCATCGCCTGGCTCCTCGGACAGGCCGACGCCGACGCCAGGCCCACGGAAGCCGCCGTGGAGCGTGCGACCCGTGACACGGCACTGGCCGAGCCGCCGTCCCGATACTGCCCGCACCACCACATGGCCGCACACCCGGCAGCACAGGTGCCCATTCGCTGCACACCCGGCACTTGCTACCGGGCTGTCAGCCACGACCACCAGACCAGGCGCCGACGCCTACCACCAAGATCCGATATGCAGGCCATCAGAAGGGCGGCTCCTCGGTGCACCCCCCGTCGCCGGCGGCCTTCTTGAGCTCGTCCCAGTACGCCTGCTCGCGTCGCTTCTCCTCCTGCTGGGCGGCCACGCCGGGTACGGCGGCGATTGCCTCGGCACAGGCGCGCCCTCCCGGGTTCAACCTGAGTAACTACGCTGCCACGCAAGCCATCTGAACCGGCATCCGGCCGGACAGAACGTCTGAACGACACCGCCCTGGGGACGGACCTGCTCACCTGATCTCCCCACCGGTCATTCGACCGAATGAGGCCGGGTGGGGTGTCGAGGGTGGGGTGGATCAGCAGGAAGGCCGCCGCGGCGCGGTGGGATCCCGGATCGCTCACCATCGTGTCGGGCCTCCGGGGCTCGTCGACGTCGTCCTCGGTCCTGCCGCCGCGGAAGGCTCGGCGATGGCGGCGCGTCCTCACGCCTGGGGCGGCGCCTGATTCCCTTGGCGCTGCCGCTGGCGGTAGTTGCGCATGGACACCTGTGAGCCGCAGCCGGGACTGCAGTACAGCCCTCCCCCATTGCGGGTGCGGTCGAAGAAGCCGAAATGGCATGGGGGGTTCCGGCACGCCTTGATGCGCCCCCAGTCGCTGCTCTGGGCGAAGGTCGTCACCGCAGCCAGTACGGTTCCGAACACACGCTCCACGCCCGCCTGCGGCGACGCCAGCTCGACACCGCCGGCCGTAATCACCGTCGCCAGCGGGTAGAGCGAACCCGCGCGTCGCAGGTGCCGCTCGGCACGCTGCAGCGGCTCACCCAGGCTCTCCTCGTCGCCCGAGTGCGCGAGCAGCACGGTCACCAGGGCATCGCGCAGCTCGCGCGCGGCCGCGGCATCAGCATCGGTCGCCACGGTTTCGCCGCCGAACTCGTCGTACTCCGCCAGCCACGCCGCGAACGAGTCCCCGTCCCCGAACAACTCCCGCCGACCGGACCCGTCCGCGCGCGTGTTCACGAACGCGAGCACGGTCTCCACCGCCGGTGTGACGGTGCGCGGGCTGAGTTTGGGAGGTCCGGCTGCCGCACTGCTCATGCCCTCACCCTACATCAGCAGGAAGAGGCACTAATCCGTCTAACGGGCAACCTAGAACGCCATCCGGCTTGACTCGTTGCGATCTAACTCATTACGGTCGCAACATGAATGGAACATCCAACCAGCAGACCCACCCCCGCACATGGCTGATCACCGGCGCGACGTCCGGCATCGGCCGCGAACTGACGCTCCAGGCGCTCGAGAGCGGCGACGTCGTCTCGGTGCTCGCCCGCGACACCGCTTCCCTGGACGAACTGACCGAAGTGCACGGCGAGCGCCTACTCCTCATCCAGGCGGACGTCCGTGACGAGCAGGCCGTCCGGGAAGCGGTGGAGCGCACGCTCACACGGTTCGGCCGCATCGACGTGGTGGCCAACAACGCCGGCTACGGACTGTTCGGAGCTGTCGAGGAGGCCTCCGACGCGCAGATTCGCGCCGTGTTCGACACCAACGTCTTCGGAGTGCTCAACGTGCTCCGCGCGACGCTGCCGGTGCTCCGCGCCCAGCGATCCGGGCACATCCTCCAGGGCTCGTCCGTCTACGGGCAGTCCGCCCATCCCGGCGTGGGACTGCTGGCCGCGACCAAGCACGCGGTCGAGGGGCTGTCGGACGCACTGGCGGCCGAGGTCGCACCGCTCGGCATCAAGGTCACGCTCATCCAGCCCGGGCTGACCGCGACCCCCTTCCTGGCCAACCTCGATGTCGCGGCCGGCCTGGCCGACTACGACCAGACCGTCCGCGAGGTTCAGAAAGCCATCGGAGAGTTGCCGGCATCCGCGTTCTCCTCCGCGGCGCGGATCGCCGCAGGCATCCGGACCGCGGTCGACAGCCACAATCCTCCGCTGCGCCTGGCCCTCGGAACCTCCGGCGCCACGGGCATGCGCGCCGCATTGGAGGCACGCATCGCAGACCTGGACAACTGGAACCGTGTGACCGACGCCGTCGACAGCTAATCGCAAGTCCCGCCGGGGGCCGCGGCGCTGACAGCCGCGGTGCCCTCGGCGGCGTAATCCGCGCATGCCCGGCAAACAGGGAAGCGATCTTGTTTCGGGCGGGAACCAACCCCTTGGCAGTTCTGCGTTAGCGCAGGCCAACGAATTGTGTCGGTTGACCCCACCCCAGGGGCGCCGAGCTGGGGCGGAGCGTCAGGGCTCTGGAGTCGCCCATCAGCCGGCTGAACTTCGGGGCGGATCGGGCGGTCCAGGGCGGGCGGCGCCTATTGCGTAGCGACGCCGCAGGCGCCCTTGACCGTCCGGGCCGGCCCGGACCCTACGGAGACGGGGGCTCCGGTCTTCGATGCACGCGCAACCAAGTGGGGAACCGAGAGCGGGCCGGGCCGTCTTCCCGGATCCTCATCAGGGGTGGCCGAGGGCGAGGACGAAGGCGCGCTCGGCCAGGGCGAGCCGGTCCAGCACGGCGGCCAGGCGGCGGTCGGCGGGGACATGGCCGAACAGCGGGTCATCGATCGGCGACACAGACTTCGTCGCGCTCGACGGCAACCTTCGCCTCATGGCAGCCCGACTGACAGGTCCGAAGACCCTCCGGGTCGACCTCAACGACGACCTGGTCGACAGCGCTGCCAACATTGTGGAGGCCGCCCTCATCGCCAACGCCCACCGCGAAGACGTATCTCCGCTCGAGGAACCCCAAGCCGTCCAGCAGCTCCTCACCACCGAGTACGACGGCAACCAAGCTGCGGTCGCCAGGAGCCTCGGCAAATCCCGGGCCTGGGTCGGCCAGCGCCTCGCCCTGCTCCACTTGGCGCCAGAACTCCAGGAGCAGGCCAGCACCGGCGAGCCGGCCATCGAAGATGCACGCAAGATCGGCGCCGAAGCCAGGGCCGGCAAACTCACAGCTGCCGAGCAACTCACGAAGGCAGACGCCGCGAAGGAGGCTGCCGCCGAGAAGGAGCGCACGAAGTCCGCAACCAGGCAGACACGCGACCGGTTGACGTGGCGACAGGCCCCTAGCCTCCGTGTTTCGCTTCGCGTCGGCTGATCTGGGGTGATCTCCAGGTTGAAGGTCGTGGGGTTGCCGTCGGACGGTGGGCATGCCGAGGGCCCGGCGCGATGGCCGGGTGCTCCTGGTTCCTCGTGTCGTGGTGGTCAGGGGCGGCTTGGTCTGTCAGGTGGCCGGTCGGGGTAGTGCCACCAGGCGGTTGAACGCCGCGGTCAGTTCGTGGCGCCAGGGCCAGGTGGCGGCGATCCGCAGGTGTAGGCGGCGCGCTCCGCGCGTGATCCGGGCGGCAGCGTGCAGGAGGCGGTAGCGGAGCTTTTTGGGCTCGGCGGTGGCCAACTCGCCGTCCAGCAGCAGGGTCCGCGCCCAGGCGAGCAGGTCGATGGCGGTCAGGGACAGCTCCAGCCAGGCCGCATTGATGGCGAAGTGGCGGGAGGGGAAGCGCCCGAAGCCGGTGGTCTTGCCGCAGCGGATGTGGTCCTCGACTCGGGCGTGAGCGCGGTGGCGGACCTCCAGGTACTGGATCGAGCCGCCGCCGGCGACGGGCGTGTCGGTGAGGAAGACCTGGTCGCGCATGCCTTCGTCCTGGTCGAAGAGGGACAGTTGGGCGCCGGGGTGGGGACGCTCGCGGCGGACGATGATGCGGGTGCCGTCCGGGTATCCGGTGAGGTCGACCAGGCCGGTCAGCTCGGTGACTTCGGCACCGGCGCGAAGGGTGCCGTCCTGTTCCAGAGCCGGGTGCCAGACCTGGTCGGGTAGGACCCGGATGGCCTTGCGGACCTGTTCGGTGACGGCGTGTCCGACGGAGAAGGTGGTCTGGATGCCTCGCTGCCTGAGGGCGCGTAGGTGGGCGAGGAAGGCTTTGGCGCTGCCCGCGCTGTCGGCGCGGATGAGGACCGGGGTGCCGTGGCGGTGGGCGTCGGGGATCTGCGCGAGGGCCGCGTCGACGACCGTGATGTGGTCGGCCGCGGTGTTCGCTCCGGCGTTGCCGGGTCGCAGGATGCCGGCCAGGGCCTCGCCGGTGTTGTCCAGGAAGCAGAGCATCGGGTGGTAGCCGAAGCCGCGTTTGTAGGTGGCGGCCGCTTCTTCCTTCTCGGAGTGGCAGGTGACCAGGGTGGCGTCGATGTCCAGGACCAGGTCGGGCAGTTGACGTCCTCCGGCGCGGGCCGGCGGTATCCCGTCCGTGGTCTCGGCGGTCTGCAGCCAGGCGACCTCGCGGGCAGCGGCCCGGGCTGCCCGCAGCGCGTTCAGGTTGTTGGTGTCGATGCCCGCGAGCAGGCGCCAGGCGGTCGGGGTGGAGGCGACCGGGCCGAACACGTCGCGCTGGTCGCGCAGCACGGCCAGGTCTCGGATCGCCTCGCCTCCGTCGGCGAGCATCACCGCCAGGTCCACCGCGACGCGGCCGGGATCGTGCCCGGTCCCGCGCGGCCGCAGTCGGCGCAGGGCGTCGCTGAAGGCGCTGGTCAGCGTGGTGGCGTCGGCCAGATCCGCGAGCAGACGCGAGCCGGCGTGGCTGACCACCCCGTGCCCGTCGGCGCTGACGACGAGCTTGGGTCGGGACCGGGTAGGGTGCACGCAGAAAGTGCCTTCCTGCTGGTACGACTGGGACCTTAGACAAGCCTCATCGTTGCAGCTCAGAAGGCACTTTCGCTTTTCCGATCATGATCCGGACGCGCCCCCAGATGAAACGCGCAGGCTAGCCCTCCATGACCGTGCCCGACAGCGGGGTCCTGCGCGGGCCCTGGCCGAACCGGCCGTCTCCGATGTAAACGCCGTTTACAGCCCTGCTCCGCCCACTACCTCCCCGGACCACGGCACCCAGCCGCGCGCGAGGACGTAAACACCGTTTACACGACCGCTCTGCCGGAGCAGCGCGACACCGATGAGGCACCCGGCGGACCTGACCTCCTCAAGCAGGTCGGCCGGGTGCCTCACGCCTCGGACGGGCACGCTCGGCGCCGGGGCTGACCTGCCGGGCGGTCAGCTACCGTGCTTCCGTGGGTCAGCCGGTGACGGCGGCGGGGGCGTCCCAGGCGTTGCGGTCGACGGTGAGGGGTGGCGCCTCCGTAGGTCTCGCGCTGGTTGACCTGGTACTGGTGGCCGCGGCGGTGGCCGGTAAACAGGCCGCTGCTGTAGGGGAAGCTGACTCCAACCAGCGCGTGCGCAGCTGGACCACCGAGGCCAACACCGGCGGAACGTGGACCCAGACGGACTCGAAGACCAACCACTACGACTCCGATGACGACAGCCCCCGTTGGATCACTGAGGACAGCGTCGGAAACCTCACCCGTAGCGTCGACGGTCTCAACGGCAAGCTCGGCGCGACGACCACAAAGACAAGCGGCACCGTTCTGCAGCTGGAGAACCTCCACGGCGACACCACTCTTCAGCTGCCTCTGGACACCGCGGTCGCTCCCACCGTTCTCGACCTCGACGAATACGGGAACCCGCGGGCAGGCCAGCAGACCACCAGGTACGGCTGGCTCGGCGGCGCGCAGCGCTCGGACGAGACCCTCACCGGCCTGACCCTCATGGGTGTCCGCCTCTACAACCCCGCCACCGGCCGCTTCCTTTCCGTCGACCCGGTTCCCGGCGGAAGCGCCAACGCCTATGACTACGTCAACCAGGACCCGGTCAACCTCTTCGATCTCGACGGCCGCTGCATCGAAGATCTCTGCATCGGTGAAGGCATCCTCGTCGTTGCCCTCTTCGGCGCCATTAGCACGTACTTTGTCACCAAGCCGAAGCCGGTCGTCCGCATCCACTTCTACGTTCCGCGCCCGCACATAAACTGGTCCGGGATGCCAGTGGAATTTCCCACTGGATCAAGGGGATCGTCTTCGCCAAGCCCACGCGAAAGTCTGGCAAGCAGAAGGCCAATGATGCGCCGGACTTCATCAAGGGCAAGGATAGGATCAACGGCAAAAATGCGAAGGATTCCGCGATTGAATACTTCAAGGATTGGTACGGGAGGATGCCAACCCCCAGGGAGGTAGGCCCGGACGGGCCGATTAACAAGGCAAAGAAGTACCTCGATCGCAAGTAAAGTAGGCGAAAAGCAGTGAGGGTGCGGCGCCGTTGGCGTCGCACCCTCACTGCTTTTCGCGGGACGAGCAGTTCCGAACTCGGTCAGTGGCTGTAGCTGATCGGAGAGCGGGTGATGGGTTGACCAGTGGTCCGGTTGTGCCAGATCACGCAGGTTCTCGCCAACAGCTGCTGGCCGACCGGGTGTCGGCCCACGGATCGGTCGCCCGGGCAGGTTCCGGACAGCATGCTGGAGCGGTGGCCGCCGGCACGCAGGCGCCTGTTGTGGCCGGATCGGCCAGGGGGGTGACCCCCAATCTGTGCACAGAGCGCTGCTAGGAGGGTGTCCAGCTTCGGTCGTCACGACCGGCGCTGGATACCCTCCCTGCGCGTCCGGTTCAGAATCCACAGGGCCGGCCGATTTTGGAACCGCTCGTCTAGTGTTCCACTGAATATCCGCGGCTCCAGCGCGGCTGATCCATGACGTATTCGTGAATAATGAACCCGTCGGGAGCCTGTTTGAACCCGGGAAGGGTGCGAAATCTTTCGATTCGGCCCTCTGCCTGCTCTCTGGTCGGGTACAGTCCCAGTACCTTGTAGGTCTCGTCCCTGTCATCCCAGAACAGCGGCTCACCGTCCTCGACCGGCTCCGGGGCGACCTCAGTGCCGTAAATGTGCCTGTGGGTGAGGAGGTAAACTTTTCTTGCGCTCATATTCATGATCCTCCCGCCTGCTCGCCGATCTCGCCGTCGGGACCATAGGTGAAATATCCGTCCAGCCACATTTCTTGATTGAGCTCCACTGGAACGATCTCGAAACAGTCGGGCTCGCCGCTGAACCCAGAAAGCTGTCTCGCCCGAGCAAGCTGCGCCTCCGCCGCCTGTTCGGTGGAGTAGATTCCAAGCAGTCTCCATTCTTCTTCATCCGAATGGAGGGAGCCATCCGAATCGCGATGAATAATTCTCCCGTCATCCTCCTCGATGAGGTGGCGTGCATGCCACAAGAGGTAGCCCTGAATTTCGTCCAACGTAATCCAATCGTCCTCGTTGCCCGCACCGGAAGTCCTGGGGGCCGCGCGAGCTGTAGGCACATTCACGTGAAGCCAATGCATATCATCGCATCTCATTTGGTGATTCTGCGGTGGCAGATGAGGGTGGCGGCGATGGTGGCGAAGGCCGCGAAGTGGTCGGCTTTGCGTTCGTAGCGGCGGTGGAGCCGGCGGAAGCCGCCGAGCCAGGCGACAGTGCGCTCGATGACCCAGCGGTGCCGGCCGAGGCGGGTCGAGGACTCGATGCCGCGGCGGGCGATGCGGTGTGCGATCTGCCGTCGTCGCAGGTAGGAGCGGATGAAGCGGTGGTCGTAGCCTTTGTCGCCGTGGAGCTTGCCGGGCCGGCGGCGCCTCCGGCCGCGGCGGGAGCGGATCGGCGGGATCGCCTCGACGAGCGGGATCAGGGCCTGGCTGTCGTGTAGGTTCGCGCCGGAGATCGCGAGTGAGAGGGGTAGACCGGTGCGTTCGGTGAGCAAGTGGATCTTCGACCCGGCCTTGCCCCGATCGACAGGATTCGGACCCGTCAGGTCCCCCTTTTCGCGGCCCGCATGTTCACCGAGTCCACCGCGCACCGCGACCAGTCCAGCTCGCCCCGCGAGCCGAGTTCGTCCAGGACCAGGCGGTAGAGCTTCGCCCACACCCGGGCCGCGGTCCACTCCGCGAACCGCCGGTGCGCGGTCGGCCCGGACGGGCCGAAACACGGCGGTAGCTGGGCCCATGTGCACCCGGAGGTGGCCACGAACACGATCGCTGCCAGCACCTCCCGGTCCCCGTGGCGGCGTCGGCCGCCGCCCTGCGGTCGGGTCGGTGCCGGCGGCACCACCCGCTGGAACAGCTCCCACAACTCGTCCGGCACCAGGCGCTCCACGATCGTCACGCGAGCAGCCTACAAGCCCAAATGAGATGACTTCTTACATCAGTTCCTGCTGACCTCAGTTCCTCCTGCGTCGGACGTAGAGGATCACAGCGAGCGCGGCGGTCACACCGACCGCGATGAGCGCACCCCGGTTGTCACGCCCGGCGTGCGCCACCTGGGAGGACCGCTCGCGCACCGGATCTGGGATCTTTTCCCCCAGTGCATGGGCGGTCTCGCTCAGCTGCTCCCTGGCGTGGGCGGCCTTGACCCGCACCGGCTCGGTCGTCTTGTCCTGCGCCGCGTGCAGGGCGTGGGAGGCCTTGTCCTGCACCTGGCTTTTGACCTGCGCCGCTCTGTGCTGAGCTCGGGCTTTGAGGTCGGCCTTCGCCCCCGGCTCATCGGCCGTCTGGCCGAGTTCCTCGCGGGTGGCCTCTACCTGCTCGCGCAGTTCCTCAGGCGTGGGCGTGTCGTGTGAGTCGTCTGTCATCAGTGAGCCCTCTTCTTGATCTCGGCCATGTCGGCCTTGACGCTGCCGATGGCCTGCTCAGATTGGGTG